>JANYBP010000104.1 GCA_025360745.1 bacterium | reverse complement strand
GCTTCATCAGTTACACCTGACGTTGCCGGAACAGCCGCCCCCACGACTGGAAGATCTGAAGAAAAAATGTGGGGCAGACCTTTGAGCGGAAATCGAGGAAATATGGCGGTTTTATCCGCGAACGGGGAAAGACGGGCTAACAACGGCGGGAAGACCTCGTTCAGGGACCATCACGCCAAAGAACTCCGCCAGATGCTCACCGAACGCTACTTAGTGGCCGGTGCGTTGAGAGAAGGGAACCATCCCGATCTTCTTAACAAGAAGGCCAGCGACGACGTTCTTGTGCCATTCTTCAAGGAAGCGTTCAAACGATATGGCATCGAGAACAGTTTGCCCAAGGAGAATCTCTATCTCTTGGCGGCGGCGATGAAGCCCGAGGATATCCACGCCGACGTCCGGGCGATGCTTGATGAGATTGCCAGCGCGTTGCAGTGACGCGTTGCGCAGAACTTGAATCGATCAAGCGCTTGTCTCGTAGTTCCGCCGCGCGAGAGCGCGCAAGATGGCATCGAGAACGCGATCCAGCCGTTTGCCGACATCCTCGGCCAGAAACCGCAACACGAGGTATCCGTGTTCCTGCAGCAGAGCATCCTTGTGACGATCGCGACGATAGGCATCGGGATCCGATAGGTGTTGAGGGCCGTCCAGTTCCACGGCCAGTCGCGCTTGCGCGTAGAGCAGATCCACCTCCATTTCACCACGTTGGTTAAAGGGAATCGGCAATGCGGCGTTGAGGCGGAACTTGCCCGCCGTTTGCGGCAGCGTTTCCAGCCGCCGGAAGAAGAATGCCTCGGTGGCGCTACGCGCTCGGGCTTCTCCCTGTGCGTCGGCCTGCATCTTTCGTGTTGCATGAACGAACAGGTTGCCCAGATGCGCATCGACCCCGTCGCGTATCAGCCGTTGAACGCTGGCAGCGTAGTCGTGTTTCCACTCCGGTTCGACTGGAAGCGGAACCTCAGCAGGCCAGCCCGGCACGGCGCTGGCCGGTAACAAAATCGAATAGCCGATCGCCTCATATCCTCTACAGCGCCGGTCGAACATGCGCGCCAGCATGGGGGCGTTGAGATCCGCATAGTCGTAGATGCGGACCTCTTTCTTGCGCTCGTGCAGACGGTGCAATCGGCCCGCGTATTGAGCGACGGTTCCACGCCAGGATACCGGCAACGTAAGAAAGAGGGTGTCCAGGCGGGCATCGTCAAATCCCTCGCCGAGGAATCGCCCAGTGGCCAGCAGAATCCGTTCCTCACCCTCAGGAATGCCCGCAAGCTGGGCGCGCACCACTGCGAGTTGTTTCTTTCCCATGCCGCCCTGCAGGACGATAACGTGCCGTACTGCGGTCGTAAGTTGTTCCTTCATTTTCTCGAGGTGTTCGGTTCGTTCGGTCAGCACGACGGGAGAACGGCCCTGATGGACGGCATCCAGGACGTCTCCGCAAATCAACCGGTTGCGACTCTCGTCGGCGATCAGTGCATCGTACAGCGCATGGAATTGCATGCGGACGTCCGAATCGCCGGAGACCGGCGGATGGAACGAAGTTGGGCGGACCATCACGCTGTGCGTAAAGGGACGTTGGGCCGCCTGCTGCTTGGCGTCAACGCGGTATCGAATCGGACCGCAGTGCATGAAAATGATCGGATGATGGCCATCCTTGCGCGTCAGGGTGGCGGACAGACTCGTGACGTATCGCGCCTTGGCACGTCGGGCAATTTGCTCGAAACTGGGCGCCGAGAGATGATGGCATTCGTCCACGACCAGATGACCGTATCCGCCAACGCAATCATCCACCACGCCGTCGCGCACCAAACTCTGCATCAGTGCCACATCCAGTGTGCCGGTGGGCTTCTTCTTCCCTCCCCCGATGCGACCGATGGACTTGGGGGGTAGCCCGAGAAAAGTCGAGAGGCGCTCTACCCACTGTTCCATCAACTGCTTGGTGCAGACCAGGATCAAGGTGTTGACGCCGCGCTGCGCGATGAGCCACGCGGCGATGACGGTTTTGCCAAATGCGGTCGTGGCGGCCAGGACGCCGGTGTCGTGCATTGCCAGGGCTTCGGCGGCCGGCTTCTGTTCTGGGCGTAATGCCCCGAGAAACGACACATGTAACGGTGTGCCAGTACAACGTTCGTCACGAATGTGAGGTCGAATGCCCAGCGACGACAGGGTGCGCACAAGGTCTTCCATGCACCCTCGCGGCAACCCGATGTATCGCGGGTGGTCCTCCGCACAGCCGATGACGCGCGGTTTGCCGCGAGTTGACAGTCGCATGGCCTGCGCTTTGTAGAAATCCGGGTTCTGAAAAGCCGCCAGTCGGAGCAGGCGATTGCAGAGCGCGGGCGGCACAGCATCCTTCGCGATGTAGATTTCGTTTCCCAAAACCAGTTCCAAGGTCTCTGGAAGCTGGCCGACGATGAGCGGCTCCTTGCGTCGCCGCGATGGCGGCGAGGTCCAAGGCGCCACGTCATCATCCTCACTGATGGCTAACTGTACCCCGACGATACGACCTCTGCTTTCGGCTGCCCGCACGATCCGGTCGACTTCGGAACGTCTGATCTTTTGGACGCTCGCCAGAAAAGCCCACTGATCCGCATGCGGACGCCCATTTTCGTCGAGAAAAACGCTGTTGCCGCATTCCCGAGGCCGGTTTTGCAGCGGCAGCGCGATGAGGTTGCCGAAACCGCCGTCCGGCAGCGTGTCTTGATTGGGAAAGAACCGGTCATAGGAGCCCAAGCCGATATCCGGGCGGCGCTCCATCGTCTCGGTCAGGATGTGTGCGCCGAGATCGCGGGCCAATCGGGCAGGCACGGCCTCTTCAAAATAGAGCCATAGGTGCGCGCCGTTGCCGGAGCGCGACCGCTCAATTGCGTTCGCGATGCCCAGTTGTCGACAAGTATCAGCAACGGCGGCTACGTCTTCACGCCAGGTTTCCCGGTCAAAATCGGCGGCTAGAAAGAAGCACGTCTCGTCCAGCAGCATCGGATAGACGCCCATGACGAATTCGCGTCCTTTGTCATCATGGCCGATCAGATGACGCCGGATGGTTTCATCAGTCACGGGCAGGAAACGGCGGTTCGGACACTTGGCACACTGGACTTCACGTTTGTTGCAGATATCTCTGACCCACTCGTTGGCGCAGACGGGGCTGTAGCCGGACTTGCCGGTCTTGCGGCTTTCAAACCGGCGGGGATACACCTCCTCCCGTCTGCGGAAGAGGGAGCGGAAGTGTGCGATCTTGTCGTCAGGGCTGGAGTGATGGGTGACAGTCGCGCTCTGAGTCGTGGCTCCGGCGTGAGGCGGTATAGTGGCGCCTTGCAGATCCGTGCTTTTTTGGGACTGTTCCATTGTCTGTACGAAGTCAATAATTGCGGCATTTGGCCAGATCGTGGAGCGCGATCGCGTTGCCGTCGGTCAGCGCCAACTTTTTCGCGCGAGTCCACCCCTTGATTTGCCGTTCCCGCGCGGCTGCAGCATGGCGGTCGGGATGCTCCTCAACGTAGATGATCTCGCCCGCGCCGAAGATGCCTGTAGTGCGGCAGCCTTTGCCTTGCTCGTGCTCGGCATGGCGGCGGGGTGGGTTGTTAGTGTGGCCGACGTAGAGCCGACCGTCACGCATCTGGAGGATGTAGACGAAGAAGGGCACGGGACGGAAGACTACCGCGGGACCGGGGCTATTGTCGACAGCGGGTCACCGAAAGCCCATCGGCTCCGTCGCTCAGGGCATTCTCCTCGGTATGCTGCCTTTGGCTTTTTCCTGGCTTGCCATGAGCGAGGCATGCGCCAGCATGCCGAGTCGAATGGCTCCGGCGACAGGGCTCGAACCTGTAACATTCTGGTTAACAGCCAGACGCTCTACCATTGAGCTACGCCGGAATTGCGTACGAAGAATTCAAGATAACCAATGCTTCTCTGGAATTCAAGCTGGATTTATTTGTTTTTGTAATGGGCAGTGACATAGGGGAGGTGGACTAAAGACCGGCTAACGCCGGTACACCAAACGGCATTACTTATTCTTATTCCCGCGTTTGGTGTACCGCCTTCAGGCGGTCCCACCGCGTAACTGCTTGCGCCACGAACCGGCTTCGGGAGCGCCTTGATTGGTTCTTTCAGCGCCAGGGGTGGCGCGGATAACGGCGCTGGAGCGTCTTTTTGAGGCTGGGATAGTCCTGGACCCAGAAATTGGCCAGGTCCTGCGTGATTTGCACGGGGCGGAAATTTGGCGCCAGGATATGGATCACGAGCGGCACACGGCCGCGCGCGATGGTCAGTCCGCCGCGTACGTCGAAAAGATCCTCGATGCGCGCCTCGATGAAGGGCGTCTGCCCGGCCGGGTAGGCGATGCGTACGGCGCGGCCGCCGGGCAGGGTCAATCGTTCCGGCGCGTAACGGTCGAGCACTGTCAGTTGCGGTGGCGTCAGCCAGCCTTTGACGGTCGGCCAAACTTGTTGCGTGCGCAGTTCTTTGGCGCCGAAGGCGCCAAAACAGCACTGCTCGATCAAAGTACGCCGGTCGTCCATGGCGATGGCCGGCAGCCCGAGATCGGGACAGGCCGCCGAGAGAAAATTCAGACGTTGAATCCAGTTTTCGACGGCATCGTCCCAGCGTTCCAATTTCAGGCGGCCGGCGTGAACTTCCTGGGCCAGGAGCGCCGCGGCTTCCTCCGTCGTAGGCTCGGGAGCGCGCCGGGTTTCAAGCGGCAGATCGCGAAACAGGCGCTGTTCGACGGCGGTGACGCGCCGCGCGGCGGGATCGTAAGTCACCTCCCGCAGGGTGCGCAGATCCTCCGCATAGAGTTCTTCGAGCCAGGCGGCTTCAACGGCGGTGGCCAGGCTCAGGCGGACTTCCATCTCGCCGCCTTTGGCGGTTTGAATCTCGTGTACTTCGGCGGCGACGAACAAGGGACTATGGCGTACGACACTGGCGCGATCGAGCGCGCCTTTACGGTTGTGTACGAGACGGCAGCGCAGTGTGCCGCCGTCGAGACGGCGGGCGAGTTGATCGGAAAAACCGGCCAGCACACAGCGGGCCAGATCGGAAGGATCGTCCGAGTCGGAGCGGCAATCGAGTCCCTGCGCGGATGCGATGGCCAGAAAACGATCGCGCAACTGCTCGACCCGCCGCGCCGTCGCGGCATGAATGCCCAGCGCCTGGCAGGCGGAGAGGTTGTAGTCGTGCGCGCGGGCGTAGCGCCAGGCGTCGAGCAGGGCCAGAAAATCCGATTCCCGCTGGTCGGCCAGATGCCGGTCGCGTTGCTCCAGGGCCGCCTGATCGGGGCGTCGCAGCAGCAGACTGCGTTCCTGCGTGAGGGCCGCCAGTGTCGCCGCCATCGGCACGCAGCCGCGCTGACCGGCGGCGATCAGCATGCGGGCGTAGCGGGGATGCAGCGGGAAGGCGGCCATCTGACGGCCGAGCGGGGTCAGCGCGCCGTCCTCCGCGCAGGCGCCGAGATCGCGCAGCAGCGTTTCGGCGCGCAGCAAGGCGCGCGCCTCGGGCGGGTCGAGCCAGGGGAAGGCGGCGAGATCGCCGACGCCCTGCGCGCGCAGCAGGAGTAATACTTCGGCCAGGTCTATGCGCTGGATTTCCGGGAGGTCGTGCGCAACGCGGTTGGCCTGGTCGCGGGCGGTCCAGAGCCGCAGGCAGCGTCCCGGGCCCGTGCGGCCGGCGCGGCCGGCGCGCTGATCCGCGGAGGCGCGGCTGATCTTCTCGACCGGCAGGGTATTGATGCCGCGGTAGGGATCGAAACGCGCCACGCGCGCCAGGCCGCTGTCGATCACCAGCCGGATCCCGTCAATCGTGATCGAGGTCTCGGCGACGTTGGTGGCGACCACAATCTTGCGCCGGCGGGCGGGGCCCACGGCGGCGTCCTGATCGGCGGAGGCCATTTCGCCGTGCAGCGGCAGCACATCGAAATCGCGCGCCGCCGGACTCGCTTGCAGCGCCCGCACGGTGCGTCCGATTTCCGCCGCGCCGGGCATGAAAACCAGCACATGTCCATCGGAGCCTGCCGGCGCGGCGCTTTCGAAGGCCCGCACGGCGAGATCCCATGGCTGGTCGCGCAGTTCGTCCGGGGCACGGTCCAGATAGGCGATCTCCACCGGAAATACGCGGCCTTCGGAAGCCAGCGTGGCGCAGGGGGCGAGCTGTTTTTGCAGGGCGCCGACGTCGAGCGTGGCCGACATGACGATGATGCGCAGATCGGGACGCCGCGTGCGCTGAATCTGGAGCGCGCGTCCAAGGGTGATGTCGCCGTAGACATGGCGCTCGTGGAATTCGTCGAAGATCACGGTGCCGACGCCGTCCAGACGGGGATTGCCGAGCATCTGGCGCAGCAGTATGCCCTCGGTGACAAACTGGATGCGGGTGTCCGCGGAGGTGCGGTCTTCGAAGCGAATCTGGTAGCCCACCTCACCGCCCAGGCGCGCGCCGCGTTCCTCCGCGACCCGAGCGGCCAGCAAGCGGG
>JANYBP010000073.1 GCA_025360745.1 bacterium | reverse complement strand
TACCACCCCAAGCACCGCCCAGAATCACATCCGCCGGATCACTCGAAATGCCATAGTGGCTACAGACTTTTCAACGGAACTCCTCGATTATCGAGGATTTACGACATTCAGCCTCTCGAATAGCGAAAGTCCGGTTAGCGCCGGAAAATCATCGGGCCGGCGGTCATCCAAGTCTGTAAAGGCCGGTCGCCGGCCCGGTTTTTCGTTCCCGCCCGGGACGGAAGGGGGCGCCTGGCGTAAGGAAACTGGAGGCTAATTCTAAGTGTTTCCCTGATGGACCGAATAGACGTAAAATGAGAGCATATCCACCATTGTGTATGCCGACCGGAGCATTTTCGACTGCCTGGCGTGACGATCTCTGACATGCAACGCCGCGGAGAACGAATTTATGAAGCGTCCGTGTTGGATTTTGCGTTCGCTTACAAAATGGGGTTGCAAGGATTTTTTCGAGAAATCCGAGAGTGTGAGTCGCTGGAAGGAAAGAGGAGATCGCATGAAAATATCCGACGTTAAGCGGAAGGCCCGGGCTTTGGATGTCGATCCCGGCAAAATGAAAAAACCCGACCTGATCCGCGCCATTCAGAAAGCCGAAGGCAATACGCCGTGCTTCGGTTCCGCCGCTCCGGATTGTCCGCAAACCAACTGCTGCTGGCGCGAAGACTGTATGGCCTGATCAGATTTTCCGTGCGGCAATCGCCGGCGCGGTTGGCAGGGCGCTCTCGCCGAGAGCGCCGACTTCGTTCCCGCCGCAGAATGGAGGCCTGCCGCGACTGGCGCAATTCGGGATTAACTGATAGCTTTTCCCGAATGCGCGTATTTCTTACAAGCCCGTCCCCTCCGGCGCCGTTGGCCGCGATTTACCGCAAGCGCTTCAGCCTTGGGTTGGGCGCGGTGACGCTGTCGCGGATGCGTGGCCGCGCAGGCGTGCGTGCGTGCGATTTTGACGGCCGCCCCCGGGAAGGGACGCCATGAACACAAGCGAGTTCGCTGGGGCGGCGATTCTTGTCACCGGGGCCACACGCGGAATCGGCGCCGCCATCGCCCGCCGCCTGGCGGAGGGCGGGGCGCGGGTGGCGCTGCATGGCCGTGACGCGGCGAGCGTGCGGGCGGCCTGCGCGGCGCTGGGCGGGTCGGCGATTCCGGTGGTCGGCGATTTTTCCGATCCGCAACAAGCCGCCGCCGCCGTGGGCGAACTTGTGCGTGTCGCCGGGCGGATTGACGGCCTCGTCAACAACGCCGGCGCCGGACGGGCGGCGGCCTTCCGCGCCATGAACCTTGAACGCTGGCGCGCGACCTTCGCGCTCAACCTCGAAGCCGCCATGCTGGCATCCCGCGAGGCCTACCTGCATATGCGCGCCAAAGGCGGCGCGATCGTCAATCTGGCCTCGCTCGCCGCCCATGGGCCGGGCAAGTGGATGGGGGCCGATTATGCGGCCGCCAAGGCGGGTGTGGTCAGTCTGACCAGGAGCCTGGCGTTCGAGGCCGCGCGTTTTGGAGTGCGGGTCAATGCCGTCTCGCCGGGCTTCATCGAGACCGGCATGACGGCGGCGCTGACCGCGGAAATGCGCGCCGGACTGGGCATTCCGCTGGGGCGGCTCGGCCGGCCGGAAGAAGTAGCCGAGGCCGTGGCCTTCCTGCTCTCCCCGCGCGCCGCCTATCTGACCGGAGAAGTTTTACATGTGGACGGCGGGCTCTTTGGAGGAAAGTAGAAGACAGAGGTCGGAGATCAGAAGTCGGAAGTCAGAGGGCAGAGGTCAGTCAGAGGGCAGAGGTCAGTCGGGGGGCAGAGGATGCGGATTGAGGTGGCCTTAAATTTTGATTACCGACCTCCGACTTCTGACTTCTGATTTCTGACTTCCGACTTACGCGGTAATTTTGGGAAAGCAAAAGAGGTGGCTATGGCGCGACGTGTTGCGGTGACGGGTATGGGTATCGTGAGTCCCTGCGGATTGGACGAACAGGCGTTCTGGGATCGCCTGGTGACGGGCAAGGGCGGCGTGCGCCGCGTCCAGGCCTTCGATCCGGCCGCCTTTAAAAGCCAGAACGGCGCGGAAGTGGACTCGGCGGCGCTGGCCACGGCGCTGGCGGCGCGCGGTTGGCGGGCACAGGAACGTTGCGTGGACATGGCGCTGCTGGCCTCCGCGCAGGCCCTGGAGCAGGCGGGCTGGCTGACGCCCGGTGTGCCACCCGAACCACAGCCGGTCGCCACCATATTCGGCACGGGCTTCGGTCCGGCCTATGCGGTCTCCGAGGCCTGGAATACCGTCATCGTCAAAGGACTGCGCTGGGTGCGGCCGACCACGGTGCCGCGCATCATTGTGAACGCGATCCCGGCCCAGGTCTCGATGCAGTTCCGCCTGACGGGTGCGCATTATGCCGTGGTGGCGGCCTGTTCATCCTCCACCATCGCGATCGGCCAGGGCTGGCGCATGATTCGCGACGGCTACGCGGATCAGGTGCTTTGTGGCGGTGTGGACAGTCTGTTCGTGCCGGCCATTTATGCGGCCTGGAACAACCTGGGCGCGATGTCCCGCAATCCCGATCCGGTCAGGGCGGCGCGGCCGTTCGATCTCGAACGCGACGGCTTCGTGATGGGCGAGGGAGCCGGCGCCGTGCTGCTGGAGTCGTTCGACGCGGCGCGCGCGCGGGGGGCGCGTATTCGCGGAGAAATCGCCGGTTACGGCGAATCGTCTGATGCCCAGCACATCACCCAGCCCAGTGTGGAAGGGCAGATGAACGTGATGCGCAACGCGCTGGCGTCGGCCGGCGTGACGCCGGCGCAGATCGCCTATATCAACGCCCATGGCACGGGCACCAAGGCCAACGATCAGACCGAAAGCGAAAGCATCCGCGCCGTCTTCGGCGCCGCGTTGGACCGCGCCTTGGTGGGGTCGAACAAATCCTTCTTCGGCCACGCGATGGGCGCGTCGGGTGTGATGGAAACGATCGCCTCCCTGCTGTCGCTGGAAAACGGACGCATCCCGCCCAACCTCAACCTGGAGCATCCCGACCCCGCCTGCCAGGTCCGCCTGATGGGCGCGTCGGCCGAGCCGCTGCGCGGCGAATACGCGATGAAGAACAGTTTTGGCTTCGGCGGGTCCAACGCCGTATTGATTCTGCGCCATGCCGAATAGCGAACCGGAAGCGAGGAAAACATGAATTGGATGCATGCGGTTTCGGCGTCGCCGTTGTATTTGACCGTGGGATTGGTGCTTGCTGTCAGCGTGATCGTGCCCTGTCTGGCGGTCTGGCTGGTCCGCAAAAAATGGCCCTATCCGGCCTTTAAGGAGAACAACGAATTCGTCGGCTTCACCTACTCCGTTTTCGGCCTGATCTACGGGGTGCTGATGGCCTTTACGATTGTCGTCGCCTGGGAGCGCTTTTCGGCCACCGAACGCACGGTGCTGCACGAGGCGACCGTGCTCAGCGAGTTATGGCGCGATTGTCAGGCCTTTCCGCCCGCCATCCACGACCGGATACATGCGGATCTGATCGCCTACGCGCGCTCGGTGATCGAGGACGAATGGCCGGAAATGGCGAAGCGCGGCACGGCCCATCGTGGCACGCAGGCGCTTTACGAAAAGCTCTGGGCCCACAGTTACCGGCTACAGCCCGAAACGAAAAATCAGGAGATTTTTCTGGCGGAATATATGGGACGATTGAACGACCTCAGCGGTACGCGCCGCCTGCGGATCATGTACAGCCGGGCGGAGGTGCATTACATTCTCTGGCTGGTATTGCTGGTTTGCGCGGTGCCCACCCTGGCTTATCCGCTGCTTTTCGCCACTAAACATGGCCGCGTCCAGGTGGCGCTGACCTCCTGCATCATGGCGATTGTTTTGATGGGGCTGCTGGTGATCCTGCAGTTGCAATATCCATACACCGGCAGCGTCAATATCCGCCCGGAGGCCTATGAAGACCTGTTACAGGGATTTCACAACCGCCTGTTCGACAAACCGCCGCCGCCCGCCTCTGAGACACTTAGTCCCCACACTTAGTCGGTTACACTTAGTCGTTACACTTAGTCGGTTAAGTCTAAGCGACTAAGCGTACCCGACTAAGTGTGCCGACTAACCAAGAGTGCAATTACCGTCTCACGCTCCGCCCCAGCAGGCCACCGGTAAGAGGCGCGACTGAACCTGGAACCGGCGGAAGAAGAGAAAATCGGCATAAAAAAGCGCCGCCTGCGGGGCGGCGCGCTGTAACGAAGAGCAGCGCCGCGGTGGGCGGCGCACTGAGCCGGTGGTCTAGCGCTTCGAGAACTGGAAGTGCTTGCGGGCGCCTGGCTGACCGTATTTCTTGCGCTCTTTCATGCGCGGATCGCGCATCAGGCAGCCATTGCTCTTGAGCACGGCGCGGAAGGCGGGATCGGCCTGGATCAGGGCGCGCGCCAAGGCGTGGCGCAGGGCGCCAGCCTGGCCGACCACGCCGCCGCCAACCAGGCGGGCGACCACGTCGAACTTGGCCGAGGTCTCGGTCAACGTCATCGGCTGCGCCGCCAGCGCGACCAGTTTTTCCGAGCAAAAATAAACCATCGGCTCGCGTCCGCCGTTGACGCGCCACTTGCCGGTGCCGGGCAGGATGCGAATGCTGGCCGTCGCGTTTTTCCGTCGGCCGGTGGCTTGAATGGCAGATATCGTTTCGGACACGGTGGGCTCCCTTCTCAAATCGCTTCCAACAGTTTCGGATTCTGCGCCGCGTGCGGATGTTCCGCGCCCGGGCAGACTTTCAGACGTGTGATCAAGGTGCGGCTCATGGCATTGCGGGGCAGCATGCCCTTGACCGCGTTGAACACGATCATGTCGGGATGCTTGGCGCGCAATTGCTCCGCCGTGGTGAAAGTCTGGCCGCCGCGGAAGCCGGAATACTTTTCGTACAGCTTCTTCTGCTCTTTCCGGCCGGCGAGATGCACCTTGGCGGCGTTGATCACAACGACAAAATCGCCGAGATCCACCTGTGGCGCGAATGTCACCTTGCCGCGTCCGCGCAGCAGATTGGCCACGCGCACGGCCAGTTTGCCAAGCGGCTTGTCCGCGGCGTCAACTAAAAACCATTGCCGGGCCTTATCGTCCGGCTGGGGCAAAAACGTCTTCATACTCCACCCTTTCCGTACATGCGGAAGAATCAAAGCTAGCGAAACCGGCGGGTGCTGTCAATGAAATAGTAATTCGGATTTTCGCCGCGCTTTTTACCCCAAGGTGCTTGACTTGGGATAAATACGGCGTACTTTCGCCCTCATCGAGCGTGTGAATTGTGGAATTCGTACGGGCGTGCAAAAATTCGTTCGGCAAAGGAGATGAAGTCGGAGATGCAATCGCTCAACATAGGCGTCATCGGCTATGGGGGAATGGGACGGGGAATTGTGCGGCGGCTGCTGGCTTGCGACAAGCGGTTGCGGGTCACCGCCCTCTATGATCCCGACCCCAGATCGGTGGAAGCCGGGAAGGCGGAACTTGGCGCAAACCTCACCGTCTGCCGGGACTATCGCGAGATGATGCGCATGCCGGACGTGCAGTGGGTCATGATCGCCTCCTGGAACTGTTTCCATTGCGAGCAGACCATCGCCGCCTTCGATGCAGGCAAGCACGTGTTCTGCCAGAAACCGCTGGCCTTGTCCGTCGAGGAATGCGGGGCGATGCGGCGCGCCTGGAAGCGGAGCGGAAGGATGTTCAATATTGGCCTGACGCTGCGCTATTCGCCCCACTACCGGAGGATCAGGCAACTGATTGCGGAGGGGCGCATCGGGCAGATCGTCAGCATGGAGTTCAACGAGACGCTGGAATTCAACCACGGCGGCTTCATCATGGGCGATTGGCGGCGGCTGCGGAAAAACGCCGGAACGCATCTGCTGGAAAAATGCTGTCACGACATCGACCTGACCAACTGGATGATGGCATCCCGGGCCAGGCGCGTGGCTTCGTTCGGCGGCCTGGATTTCTTCCTGCCCCGCAACGCGCACAGGGTTGACGAGATCGCCCCGCGCCCGGATGGCCGGAAGGCCTACTCCGCGATGGATGGAATGGTGGGGCTTGACCCGTTCCGTTCCGACAAGGACATCGTCGACAACCAGATTGCCTTGATCGAATACGAAAACGGCGCGCGAACGACCTTCCACACCAACTGCAACGCGGCAATCCCCGAAAGAAGAATGTATATCCTGGGAACCGAAGGTTGTATCCGGGCGGATGTATTGACCGGAACGATTCAGTTGAAGCGGATCGGCTTCGATACCCAAATCGAGGATCGATCGACCGAGGCCAAAGGCGGACATGGCGACGGTGACGGCATTCTCGCGGCCGAGCTGGCGGAGAGCATGTTGAACAACACGCCGCCCGCGGTCGGCCTGATGGAAGGTTTGGAATCGGCCGTGACCTGCTTCGCCATAGACGATGCGATGGAGACCGGAACGGTCGTCGCCATGGACCGCTACTGGGCAAACCTGGAAATCGTCTGAAGCCGCTGGTTCAGGTTTCTAAATTGACGTGGCGGGACGAAGGCTTGTACCATGCTGGCTAACCCGACCATCAATGCGGGCGGGCGATGCGAGGCGGAGACATGAATGTAACGGAACATCTGATTGTCGAAGGCGGACCCGAGCGTGGAAGGTCGCTGGCGGTCACTCCGGAGGGCGTGCGCCTGGGACGCTCGACGCGCAACGATTACTCGCTCAACGACAACTCGCTTTCGCGTTTTCATTGCCGGTTTTACTTCGAGCCCGATGGCGCGCTCTGGGTGGCCGACCTGGGCAGTTCCAACGGCACGCTGGTGAACGGCGAAGCCGTCCAGGAATGCCGGTTGAAAATCGGCGACATGGTTGTCATCGGCAACACGGAAATTCGCGTGATCAATGCCGGCGGCGCGGCGGCGGCGGATGCCGGCGCGAAAGCCGACGCGGAGTTGCCGGGCGCCGCTCTTCCGCTGCCGGATGCGACGCCGCCGGCGGCGGTGGATTTGGGATTACGGCCCGAGCCCCGGGCTGCGCAGGGACTGCATGGTTCACCGTTCCGCGCGATTCTGCTTGGGTTGCTGGTCCTGATGGCGATTCTGGCGTTGATCCCCTGGGGCCGGCGCTGGCTACAGGCCCGGCAGGCGGCCCGCGAGCCGGTGGAAATCGCGCTGGCCGAACCGCCCGCGCCGATCGAGGTGCGTTACGAAAAGGTCGAGGCCACCACCTCCAACGTCTTCCGCTACGCGCTGGACATTCAAAACAACACGCTGCGTGTGCATTTGGACGACCTGGCGGCCAATCGTCACATTCCGCGCGAGAAGCGGGTGGACCCGGAACTGCTGCGCAGTCTGGCGCGCGCGGTGGCTTCGAAGGGCTTTTTCGAACTGCAGGCGGAGTACCGCGGTTCCGCCACGAACGCCTACGACACATACGATCTTTCGATCACGCTGGGCCGGCAGACGCTGCGCGTGCGTGTGATCAATCTGGTTGAGCCGGACGCCTTTAAGGCTGTGCGCGAGGCGGTCGAGGTCTTCGCCAACAACGAACTGGGCCTGCAGGCGCTGTCGCTGCCGCCGGAAGAATTGATCTCCAAGGCGCGCGAGTCGGTGGCGCTCGGCAAACGACTCTACGAAGCGCGCGAGGTGCGGCCCGGCAATCTGTATGACGCCATCCGGGCCTTCCAGGAGGGCGAGTGGTATCTGGAAACGGTGACCGCGAAACCCGACTTTTACGCGGAGGCGGTGAGCGGGCGGCAGGAGTGCGAGCGGCAGTTGCAGAAACGTTACGACGACCTCTGGTTTCAGGCCGAGCGCGCCGGCAAGCTGCGCGACTGGAAGGAGTCCGGCGACTACCTGCGCGTGATCCAGGAACTGATCCCCGACCGTTCCGACGAACGGAACAAGAACGCCAGCCGCAAACTTCTGGATGTCGAACGGCGCTTGTCAGCGGAGGTGCGGCCATGAGTCGGAACGGCTTATTTAACGGTGCGTCCGGCGTCTGGCGCCGGCTGGCGGCGGTGGCGATAGCGGTGGCGCTGGGATGCCCGGCGGGCGTGCCGCATTGCGGCGCGGCGACGGCGGATAAACTGGCGCAGGTGCGCGTGGAAAGTGTGCCGCCGGGCGCCACGGTCGTCTGCGACGGCGTCGTGCGCGATGCGACGCCGCTGACGCTGAACGTGGACGATGGCGAGCACCTGATCACGGCATCCAAGGCGGGCTATATCGAAACCCGGCAGACCATAACCACCTCGCGCGGCCAGCGTACGGTGGTCAATCTGCAACTCGATCCGGTCACCGGACTGGTCGTCATCGAGAGCCGCCCCGAGGGAGCGGACATCGAAATCAACGGCGCGCACAGGGGCAAGGCGCCGCTGCTGGTGACCGACCTGCCGCTGGGCCATTATCGTGTGGCCGCCAGCGCGTCCGGTTATGCCCGGCGCGAAGTTGACCTGACGATCGAAAATCGCACGCCGCAACGGCTGGCGATCGTGTTGCCCAGCGATTCCGCGACGCTGGCGGTGAGTTCCGAACCGCCCGGCGGCAGCGTGACGATCGACGGCACCCAGCGCGGTACGACGCCTTGCAGCGTGGACCGGGTGGCGGCGGGCGAACATGCGGTCGTAATCACGCTGGACAAGTTCAAACCGTGGACGCGCTCGCTCAAGGTGCAGGCCGGCGACGAACTCAAGGTGGACGCCACGCTGGAAAAACAACCGGCCAGGCTGCGCATCAGTTCCGATCCCGCCGGCGCCAGCGTCTTTGTCAATGACGAGCCACGCGGCAAGACCCCCGTGGTGGTCGATAATCTTGTCTCCGGAGAAATTGTCGTGCGTGCGGACCTGGCGGGTTATGCCGTCGCGACACAAACCGTAACCCTGGCCGCGGCCGAGGAGCAGCCGGTGGTTTTCCAACTGCTGCGCAATGTCGGCATCCTGGAAGTTACGACGGCGCCGGCCAATGTGCATGTGCTGGTGGATGGCCTGGATCGCGGCGCCACGCAACCCGGCGACAGCGAGGGCGTCTCCGCCGTTCTGCGGCTGGACGATCTGCCGGCCGGGACGCGCCGTGTACAACTGACGGCCAGGGGCTTTTTCCCCATGGAACGAACGGTCACGATCGAACGCGGCGGCACGGCCAGTCTCAAAGAGGCCATGAAGCGCAAGTTCGAGCCCAACACCGCCATACGCCTGCGTGGTGGCGACGTGGTGGTTGGCTTGCTGAGCCGGAAATTGCCGAATGGCGATATCGAGCTGGAAACCAGCGTCGGTATTTTCAAAACCGTCCCGGCCAACGAAGTGGTTGGCGTGGACCCGATTGCCGTCGGCGGGAAGTGACGGGAGCGGGCGGAGAAATCTTTAACCCGTCTTTCCCCGTTCGCGGGTAAACCACCTTATTTTGGAGGGTGGACCGGCGTTTGCCCCTTTATTTTCAAGGGTCTGACTTTCAAAACCGTGTGTGGGGCAGACCTTGCCTGTTGACCGGGGAATTTTCCATGC
>JANYBP010000052.1 GCA_025360745.1 bacterium | reverse complement strand
CCTCCTGGGCCGCGGGGAACTCGCCAACGCCGCGTACGGGCCGGTCTGGCGCGCGACGTTCCGGCCCGCCCCGCCGCATGACCGTCTCACAAACCCCATTGCCATCCACCCACGCCCCACCCTCAACCACATGAAACGAAGCTTGGCGAGTTTGGGCTTGCTGCTGGCGCTGGCCTTCCCGGCGCTAGCGTCCGTGCGGGTGCATCTGGTCGCCGGCGATCGGGTGTCGCTGGACGCGACCAATGCGCCGCTGCAGGAACTGCTGCGCGCCATCGCGCTGCAGGGCGTCGCCGTCACCGCCGACCCATCCCTGCAGTCCACCGTCACGGTCCACGCCGCCGCGGCGGATTTGGAAAAAACGCTTAACCGCCTGCTGCAGCCCTTCGACTACGCCATCACCTGGCGCGTGGTGGATGGGCCGATCGGACCGCTCACGCGCCTCTCGGAACTGCGCGTTTTCGAGCATGGCAGCCCCGAACGCGCGGCGCCGCTGCGCACGGCGCCGTCCGCCGGCGGGGTCGTCACGCAGACCGTGGCCCGCGCGCGCATCGTGCCCAACGAGGTGCTGCTGCGCGTCAAACGGGGCACAACCGCCGACCAGTTCCGCGCGCTGCTGCGCGGGCTTAATGCCGACGTGGTGGACTGCCTGCGCTCGGGCGGAATATACCGGCTGCGCCTGCCGCCCGGCAGCGATGTATCGGCCCTGCTGGAGCAGCTTGCGGGCAACCCGCTGGTGGACCGCGCCGAGCCGAACTACATCGCCGAATTGCCGCGCGCCGTCGGAACGTCCGCGCCAGGCGGCTCCGCGGCCCAAGCCGCGCCGCGCGGCGCGGCGGGCACGAGCGTGGGGGTGATTGACTCCGGCCTGGCTAGCGCGGACGACCTTGCCGCGCTGGTAACCGCCAGTTACAACGCCGTGAATCCCGGCGCGCCTCTGACCGACGCCGTCGGCCACGGCACACAAATGGCGCGCCTGGCCTCCGGCGCCAGCCTGCCCGACAACGCGGGACCGGCGACGCCCACCACGACCGTGATCGCCATCCAGGGCTTCGATGCCCAGGGTCAGGGCAATAGCTTTGAACTTTCGCAAGCCGTGGCTTACGCCGTGGACCATGGCGCCACGGCGCTCAATCTGAGCTGGGAAGTCGGCGCCAACAGCCAGTTTGTCGGGGAAGCGCTGGCCTACGCCCAGAATCACAATGTGCTGGTGATCGCGGCCGCCGGCAACAGTCCGACCGGTCAGGCGGTCTATCCCGCCGCCTACCCAGGAGTGCTGGCGGTCAGCGCGCTCGAAGCCAATGGCCAGCCCTGGACGCAGTCCAATTACGGTTCGTTCGTCGCGCTGGCCGCCCCCGGCACGGCCAGCCTGCCCGCGAACGGTTCTCTGGGCGGCTATGTGGGCACCTCGATCGCCTCCGCCTACACGGCCCACATTGTCGCCGTCTACCGCGCGGCGCATCCGCAGGCCAGCGCCGCCGACACCCGCGCGGCGCTGCTGGGCGCGTTATCCCCCGCCGTGACAGGCGCCACCGGCCAAAGCTACGGCGCCGGCGTGCTCGACGCGGCGGCTGTGCAAAGACTGCTGCATTAGTTTCACGATCGCGCGGGTTCGGGGTTCAGGGTTCAGGGTTCGGGGTTCGCCATCCGACCACGAAAGGTCTTGCGGCGATCCCTTGCTTTTCGCTCCGGTTTACGCTTGTCCACCTTGACACGCGCTGATACATTCGGAACCAGTCTGCACACGCACACGCCCAGACGGTCCGCGGCTAACCGAGGATCAGGGAAGAACCAGGTTGACGCATGGGTGCGTCCGCGGAAGCCGGAGTTGACAGGGCAAAAATGCAGGGAAGACGATGAAGAAGGCGATCAGCACAGTGGACTTGCTCGCTTCCATCCGCGATGTGGTCCGGCAATCCCGCAAGGCCATGGCCTACGGCGTCAACACCGCCATGGTGCTAACCAACTACGAGATTGGCCGGTTGATCGTGGAACATGAGCAGAAAGGAGCCGTCCGGGCTGGGTATGCGGATAAGACTCTTAAGACGCTTGCCCTTCGGCTCACGACGGAGTTCGGAAAGGGCTTCTCCGTTGACAACCTGGAGCGCGATCGGAAGTTCTACCTGTTATGGTCGAAGTCCGCGACGCTGTCGCGGGTTTCTGCGGCACCGACTATGCAAGCAGTGATCGCGCCCCGTGATAAGATTTCCGCGACACCGTCGCGGAAATCAGTCAGTCCATTCTGGTTGAGTTGGTCGCACTACGTCTTCTTGATGGCGATCGCGGACGAGGCTGAACGGCGCTTCTATGAACTTGAAGCCGCAACCGGGAATTGGTCTCTTCGCGAACTCCGTCGCCAGTTCGACTCTTCCCTCTACGAGCGTCTGGCCCTCAGTCGTGACAAGAGGAAGGTGAAAGCCCTGAGCCGAAAAGGGCAGATTGTCGAGGTGCCGCACGACGTTATCAAGGATCCTTACGTGTTGGAGTTCCTGGGACTCAAGGAGGACAGTTCCTACTCCGAGTCAGACCTTGAGACCTCCATCATCAATCGGATCGAGCACTTCCTTCTAGAGCTTGGCAAGGGGTTCCTCTTCGAGACGCGGCAGAAGCGGTTTACCTATGGCGACCAGCACTTCCGAGTCGACATGGTCTTCTACAACCGCCTGCTGCGCTGCTACGTGCTGGTGGACCTCAAGATCGGCCGACTGACGCATCAGGACCTTGGCCAGATGCAGATGTACGTGAACTACTACGACCGGAAGGTGAAGTTGCCGGACGAGAACCCGACCGTCGGCATCCTGCTCTGCAAGGAAAAGAACGACGCCCTCGTGGAAATCACGCTGCCCAAGGACAACCGTCAGATCTTCGCCCGCAAATACCAACTCTACTTGCCGACCAAGGCCGAGTTGCGCGCGCAGTTGAAAGGGGTCTCCGTGTGAAGGATGTCCGTGTTGTCGATCCTTGCTGCGGCATGGGTGCGCTGTCAGTTGATCGAGAGATCGCAGGCCAGCGTGGCAAGAGGGCGCGCCACGCGATAAAGACCGGCTCCGGTGCGCAAATGAATCCATCGATAATGTATCGACGTTTCGGCGGAATCTACCGATCCTGGCCGACCTCGACTCTCCGGGTCATCAACAACCTGCCCGCCATGCTCTACCACGACTTGCCCCGGCGCAACGGTTCCACGAAGCCGGCCGTGCCGCGACGGCATGTGCCGCCGGAGCTTCTCAGCGAAGGCGCAAACTTCCTAGCGAAGCCGTCCGTGCCGCGCCGTAGCTTCCGAGCGAAGGCGGGCGTCCTCATGCGCCTGAACGCCGTCCCCCGCAGCATCGCAGTGGGTCTTGGCGAGCGGTATTCTGCAACCTTGAACGAGGGATCAGACCTGCACAGTGTTCGCTCCGCCCGATCCTACCTGCGCGGCCTGTCCCCGGCCGACTGGCAACGTTCAGCACCCGCGCACGCGGGAATGTCGGGTGACGACTACCGAGCCGTCTGGTCGTTGCTTGCTGGGGAACGTGGTTGAGTGAGTGCGCACACGGGTTGGAGATAACGAACGCATTTGCCACGTTGCCCGTTCGGGGACTGAGGTCTCCACGTGAAGGCTGCAACCCACGCGTGGAGACAACGACGTACGGCACGGGGCAACTGGCGGCAGTGATGGAGACTGTCGGGTGAACGAAGCAGGGGAAACATACACACGCTCCGGCGTGCGCAGGGCAGGCGACGACTAACCAATGCCCACGTCGACATTCGATTCTGGGGGCGGTCCGACGGCGAACATTATGTTGCGTTCGACTGTCCCCTGAGCGAAGGACTGCGTTCGGGATACTTGCGAGCCCTGGCATGGCTGGCTGAACAGGGCGGCGATCGACACTCCTGGGCCATGAGAGAAGCGTTGCTCACGTTGCCCATAGACCTCGGGCTTTGGCGCGTGTCATCTCAAGTAGGACCGGCTTGGTGGCCTGTGCGGGAGACCCCGGAGAAGTCGGACGTGGACACAGTTCCTGCCGCGGTGTTCGGTGCCCTTGACGACCGATGGGCGCGTCAACGAGACAACGACTGGGTGCTCGGCATGGCAAGCGGTCGTGTTGCGGATGGCGGCGCCATCTACGATCTCGACGTGTTTGGTGTCTTCCAGAAATGCCTCGGGCCGGAGGCGCCCGAGGCGGAAGCTG
Source organism: bacterium (assembly GCA_025360745.1). GTDB lineage: Bacteria > Verrucomicrobiota > Kiritimatiellia > CAIKKV01 > CAIYGI01 > CAIYGI01. The sequence continues at coordinate 14,229 of JANYBP010000052.1, read as the reverse complement.
TGTGGCAATCGGGACCATGGCGAGAGGAACAGATACTCCTTCACCCCATCTCGCCACAGTTCAGCGGTACGCCGATCAAATCCCGCGCGGAGCGTGTCGCTGTTCGTCTGGGGGATTGGGTGATACGCCCATGCGTGCTGGCCACACATCCGCACATGATTCCGCGATGGCAATGGTGGCGGGCTTTTCGTGGCCCCTGGCTTCCCCTGCCCGCGCTTGCCCGTAATGGCGTGTACAGTGTGCACTGCGAAACAGATCGAATCGGTTTCCGCGACGAGAACGGCGATGTGGGTTTCTGGCAGGATTGGACGGCCGGGATGTCGGAGATGCAGAACGCGGACCTGACACCACGGACAGGGCAGATTCTCATGTTGCGACGGTCACTGGTTCAGCAATTCGCGGCAGCGAACGGCCTGACGTTCTGCTGGGCATGCCGGATCAGTGGATACCAGCAGGAACATGGGTTTGGAAAGCATGAGGAGTTCAGCATCTACCGGGTTATCGGTAGCAGTAGCCTGATCCTCTGACTATGGCATCTGCGACCGGCAACTCCGTCGCAGTTTGCGGGCACCACGATGACGACACCATATCGACAACAACTGGCCCAGTGACATTCAATATGGCCTGGATGGTGGGCGCTGCAGGATTTGAACCTGCGACTTCTGCCGTGTGAAGGCAGCGTTCTCCCACTGAACTAAGCGCCCAAAGAAGGGTGATAATGCCCGCCCCACCCCACCGCTGTCAAGCGCCTGCTTGGTGCAGCGATATCGATCAATTTGCAAAGGCAGCCATGAGCGCGCGCATTTCTTCTGCGACGTGCTCGGGCGAAGCAAGGGTTTGCGCGATCTCGTCGCGTAAAATTGCCCGGTAGCGGCGGCGCAGGCGATGGACGGCTACGCGGGCGGCTGTTTCAGAGACCCCCAGAATGCGGCTCACCTCGGCGTAGGCCGGCGGTTCATCCGCGGGAGTAAGGAACGGTTTGAGCGCCTCGAAGGTGGCGGTACGGCCTTCGTCCCGGCACTCCTGGCGCAGGTGCCCTATGACCTGTTCCAGCAGGGCCATGGCCCATGCACGGTCAAATAGTTTGTCCGGGCTGAGACGATCCACTGGTTCGATGCGGTAACGCGCATCTGCGTCCTGCCAGTCCACCAGAAACGTTGTCGTGCCGCCGCCTCTTTTGAGGGCCTGCGCCCGATCGCGTTCGTTGGCGAGGAAGTGTTTCAAGGCGGCGAGCAAAAAGGCTCGAAAGCGCCCGCGTTCACGGTCAAGTCCCGCCAAAAAATCTTTGGCGACCAAGCGGGCAAAAAACGCCTGGGTCAGGTCGCATGCATCCTCCTGGCTGGCGCCATGCCGGCGGACGTAAGTGTACAGAGGATACCAATAGATTTGGCAGAGTTCGGCCAGTGCGGCATCGGCCTCCGGCGTGTGCCGCCGCCCTGCCGCGCGCACCACGGTCCACTTCGTCGTGACGAAAATGTCCTGTGGCGTTGCGTTGTTGGATCGATTGTCTTTCAAACTTCCTTTGTATAAAAACCTAACGCTGGCGTTTCGAGAGGGTGTTCGTCGAACTGGTTAGACACGCGGTGTTTGACAGCAACAGCGGGACAAACGAAGCGAGCGTCGGTGCGCCCTGCACCAACTTGTAGCGAACATTCACGCCCCGGCCCTGGGCGTCGCGCCAGCCGCGCAATAGATAGAAACCAACCAGGCCTCCCCGCGTGCGAAAGACATTAAAACTGCTCGGCCCGTCGAGATAGCCGCGTCCGCTGCTGATGCACGGTCCTGGTTCCGTGTTCCTCTTTTCCATCTGCTCCAGCAGGTATAAGGCGCGCCCGGGGGCAATCGCGTCCCATTCTCCCGTCTGTCCGGCAAAGCCATCACGCATTTCCAGCGACAGCACATCCCATGATTTCACACCGAGATACAGGACCAGGTCCACATTCTCGTCATGCATCCACCGTTTCAATTCGGGCGTGAATCCGCGCGTCGCCAAATCTTTGAAATGACCGGTAATCGCCAGCGGCGGCTTGACGACATCATTGCTTCCGAACCGGAACGCGACCACACTGTCGGCATTTCCGTCGGTTGCGGCAAGCGTCCGCTCGGTTACGGGACAGAAGACAGTATCCTTTGATCGCTCCGTCGCCGGAACGACTTCGTACGTAAGGACGCCGGAGAAAACGCGCCCGATTGGCGACTTTGGATCATGCCAGTCCAGGAAACGCGGCGGCGGCGGTTCCGTCAGCGTCGCTGCGGCGGGGATCAACGCCACCCCGACCGGCACGGTTCCACCGCGGGTGGGAACCCAGTCCGCCACGATCACGGCGCCGTCGGGTTTGACTTCCGGGTTGCCCGAGCGAAACACGATCCGACCCTCGTCCAGTTTCGCCGTTCCTATCTGCCGGGCGCCGCTCAAGTTGAGCAGTTCCTTCCCGGCGACGTCCACGACCCGGCACCGGAGGCCATAAAAGCCGTCCTCCAAGATCGCGCTGAATGGCGTCGCCTCTGGAAAGCCGCTCTTCCAACCATTGTCCTGCTTGCCGGCGAAAAAGGCGATCCGGCACCCCGGGGTCGCCCTCCCCTCAATGACGGCCTTGCCTTTTGTGACCGTCGCCCGGTCGATCGCGAATTCCTCGACCGCGTTGCCCGATGCCGAAGTTGCGTGTGCCTGCTGCGCCTGAGCGACGCCCAGATCCTGCCGGTCCAGCGGCACGTCAGATAGAATTATTTCCCGGCCCCAGATTTGATGAACGGAGGCAAAGGAGTCGGCCAGTTCTGGATTCGGCGTGCACACGACATCGACCTTGCTTGCCGACGGGTCCAGCGAGGCGAGTTGCGCCGATAAGTCTCCGCCCCCGCGGACAACGCTCCGCCTGTGGCTGCCGCGCTCTTCCCATGCCAAGAGCGTGCCGCAGGGGATGACCTTGCTTCCGAATCTGAGCGACACATCGAACGCGAGCGGCACGGTCAGGCGACCGGGGTCGATGCTCAACACGGCCTGGAGACTCGCGCCCTTTGCCCGCACAATGACCTGTTTGGCCTTCAGTCCGCCAACGGTCACGGGATCGAGCGCCTCGTCCCGGGTCTGGCTGACGAGAACGGCATCGCGCGGATAGATCTGGAATTCGGCTTCCAGCGTGCGGGTCCAGCGTTCCCGGGCCGGCGGCCACTCGGATGAGGGCGCGTCAGAAGCGAGTCCCGCCAGGGCATCGGAAGGAACCAGCGCGCTCAAGACTTCAATCCGCAATTTGTGTTTTCCGGGAGCGAGCGGTTCCAAGGACACCGAGCCCGCGAGCTCATCGGAGTTCCACCGGGCAACGAGCATCTGCGGCGACCGCGCCTGGCCGTCCACCGACAGCGAGCGAAGTTCGTTAATCATCGTGAGTCCAAACGGGGCGGGCCACCAGCGGTTACGCCATTCCGCCGACAAACCCAGATTGCGCGCGTTCTCTCGAAGACGCGGCAACGGATTGCATCGCACTTCGCCCTGCATGGCTTCGATGAAGCGGATGGCCTGTTCGTTGTTCACCAGTTGGCGCCGCGCAAGGTTGTCGAGAAACGTGCGCAGCCAACTGAGCGGTTCCTGGCATCCGGCGGGGTAGTTCGTTCGCATCCAGGCGGTGAGACCGTCCATGATCCGCGCGACCTCGGCGGCGCCAAGCGGGCGTTTCTCGATTTCCTGCCAGGCCCAGGGCGAGATCGGCTTATAGACGGCAACATCGATCAATCGCCAGGTGGAAAGTTTCCGCAATTTTGCGGGCGCTTCGGCCAGTTCGGCGTTCGATCCCGTCACGCCGGCCGAGTAACGGGCCATGCCGAAAATAACCGCCACGGCCACGCCCGCCGCCACGAGGCTGACAAGTATTGTGAAGGGTGAAAATTGCAGCCTATTCCTTGGCGGATTCCGTCCGCCGGATTCGGAGGATTGCCGGGACTTAGCGTCAGGCGCCTTTTCGATCGGTTCCCTGGCCTGCTGCGTCGAGTTTGAATGCCGACGATTTTCCAGATCTTCGATGTTTCGCCGGACACGCCGCACGAGCGCGGTAGTCGCTGTCGCCAAAGCGGGAAGGTGTACCCAGTTGGGGACGGGATAACCTCCAAAGAGCAATGTGTTAATCGCCACGAATAGAACCGCGTACGCCGCATACATGAGAGTCAGGCAGATCAGCACCCCAGACCAGCGCACGACCGCCCGGCCGTCGCGAATGGTTGTGACGCGCATCCACTTGGGCCATGCGATGGCGTATGGGTTATTGTTTTGTGGCGCGCCGGTTTGCGGCGTTGGGGGCCTTTCCGTTGACAGCGGCGTGGAAGCGATGGTCTCGACCATGGTCCTGACTTCGCTGACCTGCTGATAGCGTCGTGCGGGTGTTTTCTCCAGCGCGCGCAGCACCACCTCGTCAAGTCGCACGTCGATCAGGACCTTCCTGGAAGGTGGCGCCAGCGCTTTGGTTGGCAGTTCGCCGGTGAGCATCTGGTAGAAGACCACGCCCAGCGAGTAGATGTCCGCGCGGTGATCTACCTCACCAGGGCTATCCTGTTGTTCCGGGGCCATGTACTGGGGCGTGCCGATCACTTGCCTGGATTCGGTGACGTTGGCGCCCGTCGGCGCATCCGCACCCTGTGCCGGCGATTCCACGGCGCCCACCAGTTTTGCCAGTCCGAAGTCGGCAACCTTCACGCGCCCCTGGCGGTCGAGCAGGATGTTTTCCGGTTTGATATCGCGGTGGACGATTCCATGATCGTGGGCGTACTGCAGCGCGTCGCAGATCGGCGGCACAATCGCCAGGGCTTCCCGCGGGGCGACCCGTCCATTGCGTAGAAGCTCCCGCAGGTTGACCCCGTCGACGTACTCCATCAGAAAGTAGTAGATCTTGCCGGCGGATTTTTCCGGGGATGCTTCGCCGTCGGTCATTTCGGGCACCGATCCGAAGGCGTGGATAGTGACGATATTCGGGTGGTTGAGTTTCGCCAGGGCCTTGGCCTCGCGGGCGAAACGTTCTGCGAAGGCGGTATCCCGGGCGATGTCGGGGGGGAGAATTTTGAGGGCTACGACCCGGTCGAGTTCGCGTTGGCGCGCGCGGTAGACCGCCCCCATGCCGCCGCAGCCGATCAGATCGAGGATCTCGAGTTGCGGAAAAAGCCCGGCCACCTCGGATACAGGCAGAGCGTCGAAGGCGCCGGAGGGCGCCAAGGTGTCGGCCTGGAGGCCCTGTTGGAGCAGGCAGGCTGGGCAGAGACCTTCAAGCTTCCCCACCGGTAAGGCCGCTTTACAGCGAGGGCATTTCGGCGCCTGATCGTTTTGCGGGTTCATTTCGGGTGTATTCATACACCTTATTCAGAAGGAAAACCCGGCCAATGTTACACCCAAACAAGCTTACCAATAAATAAAGCGGGTGAAGACACGGCGGTCGTTGGCGGGCAGGGCGGTAACGTCGGGGATCAGGTAGCGATTGTCCAGTGCGTCGAGCAGCACCTTGCCGTTCTGGCCATAGTCTTCGGTGCGGTCGCTGCGCCAGGGCATGACGAATTCACGGCGTCCGGCGGTTTTGGTTTCAACATCGAAAAACAGCAGGTTGAATTCGTGCCGCACCGAAAAAACGCGGGTAATGGTCAGTTCGTAATAGTGCTTGCGCAGGTTGTCGCGCACCAGTTTCTGGGCGTCGGGTTGGAACTGGCTGAGATCGCGGATCACGCCGATCTCCTGTTCCTTGTCCTTGGCGTCCTGATAGCGCAGGGAGATCAGGTGGTTGGGGTGGCTGACCGGAAAAAGCAGCACGGCAAAAACGCCGCGATAAAGCGTGTCGCCCTGAACCTGACAATGCAGCAGGGAGAAGGAGCCCTCGAAAATCGCGGTCTCGGCCGGGATCAACCAGCGGATGCCGAGGTTGGCGAGGCGTTCGTCGTCGAAAAGCGGCGCCGCGGGGGAAGTGTTGACGGCTTCGTTCATTTCACACCTCCAGCCGCGTCAGTTCGGTTTGAATGCGCACGAGTTTGGCGTAGGTGCCGTTCAGTTCCATCAAGGCCTCGTGCGAGCCGGATTCGGTGATCTTCCCATCGTCCACCACGTAAATATGGTCGGAGTTCTTGAGCGTAGAAAGACGGTGGGCGATGGCGATCGTGGTGCGGCCTTTACAGGCCCTGGCCAGCGCCCGTTGAATCTCCTGTTCCGATTCGGTGTCCACCGAGGAGGTGGCCTCGTCGAGAATCAGCACCCGCGGATCGCAAAGCAGGGCGCGGGCGATGCTGATGCGCTGCCGTTCGCCGCCCGAGAGGCCGGCGCCGGACTCGCCCAGCCGCGTGTCGTAACCCGCCGGGCGGCGCGAAATGAACACATGCGCGTTGGCGGCGCGCGCGGCGGCGATAATCGCTTCGGGCGAGGCGTCGGGCCGGCCATAGGCGATGTTCTCGGCGATCGTGGCGCGAAACAGGAAGGGCTCCTGAAGCACCAGGCCGACACTGCGATGCACGTCCTCCTGGGCGATTTCGCGCACATCCACGCCATCCAGCAGCACCTGCCCCTCCTGCACGTCGTAAAAGCGGCAAAGCAGGTTGACGAGCGTGGTCTTGCCCGAGCCGCTCTTGCCGACAATACCGATGAATTGTCCCGGTTCGATGGTCAGGGAGACATTATTCAAGACCGGACTGTAGGGATCGTATCCGAAGGTGACGTTGCGGAATTCGATGCGCCCCCTGGGCGCGGGCAGGCGCGCCGGCTCGATCCGGTCCGTCACGCCGACCTGCGCGTCGAGCACCTCGAAGACCCGCTGGCCGCCGGAAAGAAAGCCCGTGACCCAGTTCGAGAACATGCTGAGCGCGGAAACCGGGCCGTAGAACATGCCCATGTAGCCGAAAAAGGCCATCAGCGTGCCCAGCGTGATCCCATTGGGTTCCATCACCCGTTTGCCGCCGGCCCACCAGATGATCAGGCCGCCCAGACCGAAGATGAAACCCATGATCGGGTTGAAAGTCGCCACGCTGGTTTCGAGGTTGCGCCGGCTGCGCTGCAGGTAACTGGCGGCGTTGCTGAAGCGTTGTTCCTCGCGCTGTTCCTGGCCGAAGGCCTTGACCAGCCGGATGCCAGAGAGCAGGCCGGAAAGCAATTGCGCGGTCTTGGACTGGCTGTCCCAGACGCGGTAGTGGCGCGGGTAGATGTTGCGCCAGAAGAAAGTGGTGCCGATCACGACGAAGGGGATCGGCAGCAGCACCAACAGCGCGAGCTGCCAGTTCATATAAAAAAGCATCGCGCCGATGCCGAAGACCAGCATCAGGTTCAGTAAAAAGCCCTGGGCGACCTGCTGGACGAAACTCTGGAAATAATCCACGTCGTAAAGCACCCGGCTCATCAGACTGCCGACCGAATTGCGGTTGTAGTAATCCACCGCCAGACTGAGCAGTTTCTTCTGGAGTCTTTCCCGCAGATCGCGCGTGATGCGGGTGCCGATGATCGAACTCGTGCGGCCGATGAAAATGTTGAGCAGCGCCCGGCCGGCCGAGGCGCCGACCAGTCCGAGCAGGATGATCGGCAGCCAGTCCAGATGCGTGCGCGGCTGGATTACCCTGTCAACCAGCGTGCGGGTCAGCAGCGGCGGAATCAGGTCCAGGCCGACCCCGGCCAGCATCATGGCGAGCAAGGCGATGATGCTCATCCAGTAAGCGCGCATCAAGCCCAGGGTGCGCACGAAAATACCGCGTCCGCGCAGGCAGCGCGGGCAACCGGCGCCGCGGCCGGGCAGCGGCAGCCGGCAGACGGGGCAAATCAGTTCGCTGGGTTTTTCCAGATAACTGTCGGGCAGCGTTTTGCCTTCGATCCGCCGCTGCAGGAAAATGGCCACGCGGCCAAAGTATTCGCGTCTGGTATTGGAGTAGCGGGCGATTTCGATGTACAGGCCGTCAATACGCAGGGTCAGGAATGAGCTGCCGACCTTCTGCCGGGCGCGAACCTTCTCCACCTGGGCGAAGGCATGCGGACCGATCACCGCTCCGGCGCTCTCTCCGGAGACCACGAACGAGGCAATCAGGGTTGGCGAGACGATCGTCCAAACCTCGGCGCCCCCTCCCTGCAGGTCGAGATCGCTGCGGACGCTGAAGAGCAGCTCGCCATCGCGGAAACCCGCCGCTTCGGCGGCCGTCCGGACAGCCTCGGGGATGCGGTGCAAAAGGAGGTCGGCGCTCATTTGGAAAGAACTTAGGCAGATAGGCTGAAGACTGTTAGCCTAACAGCCTGCCAGCCTACAGCCTAAACAACCTCCGCTACTTTCAAACCTTCAGAAGTTTCTTCAGGTCGTCCACCTGTCCGGCGCTGCCGAGGACCTTATTCTTGTGGGCGATGTACCTGGCGTATTCGGCCATGAAGACCTTGCCGGGAGGGCGCAGGTCGAAATTCTCGGGATAGAGTTCGAACTGCTCGCGGTGGACGCGGCACCAGACCAGGCGGCCATCGGTGTCGATATTGATCTTGGTGACGCCCTTCTTGCCTGCGATGGTGAGCTGCTTTTCGTCCACGCCCTTGGCATCCTCGCGCAGTTTGCCGCCGAAGTAGTTGATGCGGCGGACTTCGTCGAACGGCACCGAACTGGAGCCGTGCATGACCAGCGGGAATTTGGGCAGACGGCGGGCGATCTCCTCAATCACCTCGAAGTGCAGGCCCTGGCTGCCGGTGAACTTGTAGGCGCCGTGGCTGGTGCCGATGGCGCAGGCCAGACTGTCGCAGCCCGTCTTCTTGACGAACTCCTCGACCTGGGCCGGATCGGTCAGGTGGGCCTTGTCCTGCGACACCGAGATGTCCTCCTCCACGCCTCCGAGCTGGCCGAGTTCCGCTTCGACCACGATCTGCTTGGCGTGGGCGGCATCGACGACGCGCCTGGTGATCTCGACGTTCTGGTCGAACGGCGCGTGGCTGGCGTCGATCATGACCGAGGTATAGAAACCGCTTTTGATGCAATCCATGCAACTGGCTTCGTCGCCATGGTCCAGATGGACGGCGAAAACGACGTCCGGGAAGATCTCGTTGGCGGCGCGCAGGATGGCTTCCAGCATGCGCTTGTCGGTGTAGCCGCGGGCGCCCTTGGAAATCTGCACGATGAACGGGGCATTGCTGTCCTTGCAGCCCTGAAACAACCCCATGGCCTGCTCGGCGTTGTTAATGTTGTAAGCGCCGACGGCGTACTTCCCGTAGGCATGTTTGAACATCGCATCGGTTGAAACAATCATTTTGCGTCCTTTTCCGGTTGCCGTGTCGGCCCAAAGCCAACGTGTGAAAACCGGGACAATCCTACCTTCCGTCTGGTGATTGTCAAGATCGGGCTGACTTTATGATTGCCGAAAGCGCCGCTTTACCGCATACTGGTCGGATAATGCAGTGACGCGCCGGTGAGTTGGAGGTGGCATGAGCACAATGGAAAATCCCAAGCCCGAACATACGAAAAGCGCGCCTGCGCCTCATCCTCCGTCGGATCGTCATCAGACGCCCGTCCACGAGCACCAGGCCTACTACTCCGGGCCCTCCTATTACGGCGCCTATGGCGCCGCCGGCCAGTTGGGGGGCGATGCCTCGGTGCTTGGATCGCTCAGCTTCGCGCGGGTCTTCCACCTGATGCTGCGCAAGTGGAGCACGATGGCGCTGACGGTGACTTTGGGCGTCGTCGCCGCCTGGGTCTATCTGCAATACACCGCGCCCGTCTACCGGGCCACCGCGACCATCGAAATGAGCCTGCGCAAACCGCGCATCATGGACCAGGCCAGCGCGGTCATCGACGACGTCCGGATCAGCGACGCGGAAGATATTTTGAATACGCGACTGGCCAAGATCAGGAGCCCCTCCATGGCCAAATCGGTCGTCGCCCAGGTGCGCGCGCTTTACCCGCAGTTGGGAACCAGCAACGCAAAAATCGAGGCGATCGCGATCGGCGGCGTGGAGGTAGTCCTGCAGCGTCATTCGCGGCTGGTGACGATCTCCGCCGAGAGCGAGCAACCCGATGTGGCCGCAGCCGTCGCCAACGCCTACGCGCAGGCGGCGGAGGCCTCGGTGTTCGACGAAAACCGCATCGCCTCCGAAAGCGCGGTCGCGTGGCTCAAGGCGCAGGCCGAACAGCAACGCAAGGTGGTGGAAAAGGCCGACCAGACGGTCCTGGACTTCCGCACAGGGCACCAGGTGGACACGCTGGCCAGCCAGAAGAAGATCGTCGACGCCTCTCTCGGAGAGTTCAACCAGGCGCTCGTGCTCGTGCAGAGCGAGGAAGCCAAGTCGCGGGAATTGCTGAAGACGCTGGAAAATTTGGCCGGCCACGGCGAAACGCCCGGCCCGATGCCGGACGCCATTCCGCGCGCCTCGGAAATCGCGGATGCGAGAACCCGCCTGCAGGCGGCGCTGGCCCAGAAAAGCGTGCTGCTGGCGCGCTATACCGAACAGCATCCGGAGGTGGTTGCCCAGGACAAGGTGATCGCCAGCATGCGCGAGCAGTTCGGCGCGGTCATCGACCGAGCCAAAGAGACCGCCGCCGCCAACCTGGCGCTGCTGAACAAACAAAGCGCCAGCCTGGACGCCAAGAAACAGGAGCAGGCCATCCAGAGCGGAACGCTGGAGGTCAAGATCAGCGAAATCCGCATGCAGTTGGAGCAACTGGAGCGCGAACGCTCGGCGAACGAACTCAGCTATCGCGGCATCTTGAACCGCATCGAGGAAGCGCGCCTGGCCGCCGACGAGACCACCACCGCCATCAAGATCGTCGAACAGGCCCGTCTTCCCAGCCAGCCGGTCCGGCCGCAACCGGCGCGCGTGGTTGCGCTTGGAGTGGCGCTCGGACTTTTCGTCGGCGCGGGTTTGATCATGCTTGCCTTCATTCTTGAGGACCAGATATCTTCGGCTGAAGACATTGAGCGGCATCTTGTCTTGAAGGTGCTGACGCTGATCCCCAGCCATAAACGCACACGTCACGAGCAACTGGCGTTGTCGTCGGAACAGGACGCCTTCGGCCAGACGGCGGAGGCTTTTGCCGGCTTGCGGGCCCTGCTGGAGTCGCCGCAATATCGCGAGCATACAAACGTGATTTTGATCGCCAGCACCTCCCCGGCGGAAGGGAAAACCATCACCGCCTGCAATCTGGCGCTGGCCTACGCCCGCAGCGGGGCGCGCACACTGCTGGTCGATTTCGACCTGCGTCGGCCGCGCATCGGGCGCATTTTCAAAGTACCGAAGGAAGATCCCAGCCTGTTGCATGCCCTGCGCGGCGGCGATACGGGTTCGTTCAAGGACATCTGCGTTCCGTCGGGGCGGGAACATCTGGATCTGGCGGTCAGCCGCGCATCGAAATCGATCAGTCCGGCGGAGGTCATGAGCCTGCGCGGCGTGCCGGCCTTCGTGTCCTGGGCCAGGCAGCATTACGACCGGATCATCATCGACTCCCCTCCCTTGGGCGTGGTGAGCGATTCGATCGTGCTCGGCAGTCTGGCGGGCTGCGTGATCCTGGTTTGTCGTCCCGGCAAGAGTCGCATCCGCACCACCCGTTCCGCCATGCGCCAGTTTAACGAAGCCGGCGGGCGGATCATCGGCATGGTCGTCAACGACGTGGATTTCGGCCGCAGCACATGGTTCAGCAATTACGACTACCGTCACTATGGACGCGATTACCATTACAGTTACGATCACGATGAAGTTGCGGACGACCAGACGGCTGGAATGAAATCTGGAGCGGGCGTCTCGTCGCCGCCGTAACGGGCATGAGGAGTATTCCAGAAAATGCCGCCGGGCAGGCGGCAATGCCGGGGGACGCCATGAAAGACGACGGCGATCCGCAAATTCCCGCTTCCGGACCGGCGGCGCCGTCGAACGAGCCGCATGAGCCCTTGTCCTATTCAGGGATTCCCGGCGGCAATCGCTATTATGGCGCCCATGGTGAAACCAGCCAGCCGGGCGACGAAGGCTCAATTCCGGGGAACTTAAGCTTCAAGCGCATGTTCCATCTGGCCCTGCGCAAGTGGACCACGATCGCGCTGATGACGACTTTGGGCGCCGTTGTCGCCTGGACATACCTGCAATATACCGCGCCCACCTATCGGGCTGTCGCGATGATCGAATTGAGTCTGCGCAAGCCCAGGATCATGAATCAGGCGAATGCGGTGATTGAAGACGTCCGGATCAGCGACGCGGAAGATATCCTGAATACGCGGCTGGCCAAAATTCGAAGCCCCTCGATGGTAAAATCAGTTATTGCCCAGATGCGCGCCCATTACCCGCAACTGGGCATGGACGACGAGCTACTGGAAGCCATCGTGCTGAACAGGGTGGATATTAACCTGCAGCGCCGTTCGCGGCTGGTTACAATCGCCGTCGAGAGCGAGCGGGCCGCGGCGGCCGCGGACATCGCCAACGCCTACGCGCAGGCGGCGGAGGCCTCGGTGTTCGACGAAAACCGCATCGCCTCCGAAAGCGCGGTCGCGTGGCTCAAGGCGCAGGCCGAACAGCAACGCAAGGTGGTGGAAAAGGCCGACCAGGCCATCCTGGATTTCCGCACACGCCGCCAAGTGGACACTCTGGCCAGCCAGAAGAAGATCGTCGAGGCCTCGCTCGTGGAGTTCAACCAGGCGCTCGTGCTCGTGCAGAGCGAGGAAGCCAAGTCGCGGGAATTGCTGAAAACGCTGGAAAACCTGGCCATCGTCGGCGAAACACCCGGCGCCATGCCCGATGCCATGCCGCGCGCCTCGGAAATCGCGGATGCGAGAACCCGCCTGCAGGCGGCGCTGGCCCAGAAAAGCGTGCTGCTGGCGCGCTATACCGAACATCATCCCGAGGTCGTCGCCCAGGACAAGGTGATCGCCGACTTGCGGGAGCAGTTCGGCGCGGTCATCGGACGCGCCAAGGAAACCGCCGCCGCCAACCTGGCGCTGCTGAACAAACAGAGCGCCAGCCTGGACGCCAAAAAGCAGGAGCAGGCCGCCCAGAACACGACGCTGGAAATCAAAATCAACGAAACCCGCATGCAGATGGATCAGTTGGAACGCGAACGCTCGGCGAACGAACTCAGTTATCGCGGCATCTTGAACCGCATCGAGGAAGCGCGCCTGGCCGCCGACGAGACCACCACCGCCATCAAGATCGTCGAACAGGCCCGCTTCCCACGCCGGCCGGTCAGGCCGCAGCCGTCGCGCGTGATTGCGCTGGGGAGCATGCTCGGACTGCTCGCGGGCGCTGGCCTGGTGCTGCTCACGTTCGTCCTGGAGGACCAGATCGTTTCGGCCGACGACATCGAGAAGCACCTCGTGTTGAAGGTGCTGGCGCTGGTTCCCGATGTTAAACACATGCGCCGCGAACAGTTGGCGCTGGCATCGGAACACGACGCCTTCGGCCAGATGGCGGAGGCTTTCGCCGGTTTGCGGGGCTTGCTGGAGTCGCCGCAATACCGCGAACATTCGAATGTGATTCTAATTGCCAGCTCCTTCCCCGAGGAGGGCAAGACCATCACCGCCTGCAACCTGGCGCTGACTTACGCCGCCAGCGGAGCGCGCACCCTGCTTGTCGATTTCGACCTGCGCAGGCCGCGCATTGGGCGTATATTCAAAGCGCCCCCGGAAGCGCTCAACCTGATGCATGCGCTGTGCGACGGCGAGGGCGCCGAATTCGACCGTTTGCCGATTCACGCGAGCCAGGCCAATCTGGACCTGGTCGTCAGCCGGGCCTCCGGCACGATCAGCTCGGCCAGCGTCATGAGCCTGGGCAGCGTGCCCGCCTTCGTGGCCTGGGCCAGCCGGCATTACGACCGCGTCATCATCGATTCCCCGCCCCTGGGCGTGGTGAGCGACTCGATCGTGCTTGGAAATCTGGCGGGCTGCGTGATCCTGGTTTGCCGCCCAAGCAAGAGCCGCATCAGCTCCACACGCGCCGCCATGCGCCAGTTTAACGAAACCGGCGGGCGCCTGATCGGGATCGTCGTCAACGATGTGGATTTCAGCCGCAGCGCCTGGTTCAGCAATTACGACTACCGCCATTACGGACGCGATTACCACTACAATTACGCCGCGGCCGCCGCGGAAGAAGAGAGAAAAACCTCGAACAAGCCCCAACAGGAAAAGCCGGAGACCGGATAACGGGGCGGCAGCAATTCTCATTATGGCGTCGGAGACGGAGGGAAGTGGGTGAGTAGAGGGCGGAAAAGCGCCTGTAGGCGAGGGCGCGAAAAATAAGTGGAAAAAAAGTTCTGGACTCAGCGCTGGTTTTGCGGTATAGGCTGTTCG
>JANYBP010000004.1 GCA_025360745.1 bacterium | reverse complement strand
TGGGATTTCCGCGAATAGGCATCGAACACTGGCTTGATATATGTATAGTCATTTTCGGGACACTACACTAGCAAGTCTCGATGACGTTCCTTGGAGGGCGGCGGGCCTCCGTCGCCGCGTGGGCGTAGGGCGAAAGACTTGGCAGCAACATGGGCGCAACGTCCTTAGGCGAGGATTTGGGCTGTCGCACGCGAATTGATAAAAGGGCCGAATATGAGATAATCCCGATTTGCCGACACCACCGGTGAATGAAATGCCCATGCGAAAGTTGCGTCGTTCGAATCCCGGAGCAGCCTGACGGACCATGGATTTCCAAAGAACAGGTCCAACCGCTGGCGCGACGCATCCGGCCAGGTTTTCGGTCGCGGCGAATTACGATCCCGAGTTGATCCCGGCCATCGCCGCCTATCCCGTGGATGAGGTCTACGGAAAGTTTCCCGCCGACGGCATCGGCGGCGGCCGGCCTGGTTACATGGCCACGCCTGTTTCGCGGCGGGAACTGCGCCGTTATGTCGAACTGCTGGAGGCGCATGGCATCGCCTTCAATTACCTGTTGAACGGCGCCTGCTTCGGTAACCGGGAGTGGACGCGGGCCTGGCAAAAGAAGATCACCGCGCTGCTGGCGCAACTGCAGGCGCTGGGCATTCGCCGTGTCACCGTTTCGACGCCGTTTCTGCTTGAACTGGTGAAAAAGCGCTTCCCCTCGTTCAGGGTCAAGGTGGGGATTTACGCGCAGGTGGATACGCCGCGCCGGGCGCGGTTTTGGGCCGACCTCGGCGCCGACGCCATCACGCTGGAAAGTTTTTCGATCAATCGCGACTTTGCCCGCCTGGCCGCCATCCGCCAGGCGGTGCGCTGCGAGCTGCAACTGATCGCCAATCATGTCTGTCTGCCGAACTGTCCCATGCAGGTCTATCATCAGAACGGTTTTGCGCACGCGTCCGGCGATTCGGGAGCGTTGTTCATCGACTACTGCGTGCTCCGTTGTTCCAGGCAGCGGATCGAAGATCCGTCGCTGTTTATCAAGGCGGGCTGGATCAGGCCCGAGGATCTCGGCGTCTACGAGGCCATGGGCTATACCACCTTCAAGTTGCTGGAGCGGGGCATTCCCTCCTCCGAACTGCTGCGCCGCGTGCGGGCCTACAGCGAACGCCGCTTCGAAGGCAACCTGGCCGATCTGCTGCTCTCCCACGGTTTCAAGGAACCGCTGCGCAAGGAGTCGTTCTGGACCTTGCGCCATTTCTGGAAGCCGCGCCAGGCCGGGCCGGCGAAACTGAAACGGATCTTCGACCTGGCGCGCAAGCAGGGCATGCTGTTTGCGCAGGCGGAGCGACCGATAACGATCGATTCGCGAAAAATCCCCGCGGACTTCCTGGGCGGTTTCGCCGCGCGCGATTGCCAGGCGCTCGCCTGCGCGGAATGCGGCTATTGCGAGCGCATTGCGGAGCGGGCGGTGACGGTCAAGCCCGGTTTCCGCGAGGAGATCTTGAAGCTTTATGCCGCGACGGACGAGGCCATGGCCAGCGGGGAGTTCTGGAATGTTTGAACTGCGAACCAGCGAGGCGGAATTTCTGGACGATCCCGCTTGCGACCAGGAACTGGCCGCCGCGAGTTACCGTTTCATGACGCTGATCAATAGCTGGGCTGGCGGGACCGCCGTGGTGCGGCGTTTTCTCGCGGAGAAGGCGCGCGAAGGCGGATGCGGCGGCGCCTTGCGCGTGCTCGATGTCGGGTCGGGCAGTTGCGATATTCCGCTGGCGGTCAGCCGCTGGGCCAGGCGGCGCGGCCTGCGCCTGCAATTCACCTGCCTTGAACCGTCGGCCCGCGCCGTCGCGCTGGCCAGGACGCGGCTGGCGCTGGCGGACGATCCCGGCGTGCGGGTGCTGCGGGAGGATCTCTTCGCGCATCGGCCGGCGGAAGCGTACGATTACGCCACGGCTTCCATGTGTTTCCATCATTTCAAGGACGAGGAGATTCTCGAAATAGTGCGACGGCTCCGGACCTTTGTGCGAAAGGGAATATTGATCAACGATCTTCGCCGCGCCGCGCCGGCCTGGCTCGGGGCCCGTCTGTTGACGGCCTGCTTGCCCGCCGGCGTCCGGCACGACGCCCTGGTCTCGATCCGCCGCGGTTTCAAGATTTCCGAATTCAAGCGGCTCCTGCAACGGATTCCCGACTGTACGGTCTCGGTCAGGGCGGCCTGGTGCTGCCGGATTTCCGCCGGCATCGCGTTCGGCCGCGCATAGCGCCGTCGCAAGAGGAGAAGCTTGTGCCTGTATACATTCGACACATCGAAACGCTGGCGCCGGAAAACGCCTACTCGCAGGAATTGTTCCGCGAGAAGATGATGTCCTGGCTTTCGGACGAAAGAGAGCGGCGGCTGGTGCGCAGCATCTGCCGTAATTCCGGCATCGAAACCCGACACAGCGTGCTGGGCGATTTCCAGCCCGGCGCCGCGCCGGGAGGTTTGTTCGATCTGGATGCGGCGGGTATGCCGGCGACGCCCGGCACGATGGAACGCAACGACCGGTTTCAGAAAGAGGCGCGGCGCTTGTCGGTCGAGGTCGCCCGGCGCGCCATCGAAGGCTGTGCCGGCGTGTCGCCGGCCGACATCACGCACGTCATCACCACCACCTGCACCGGGTTTTCGAATCCCGGGCCGGACTATTACATCGTGCGCGAGAACGGCCTGCGCGCGTCCACGGAACGTTATGCCCTGGGCTTCATGGGTTGCTACGCGGCCATTCCGGCGCTGCGGCTGGCCTGGCAGTGCTGTCAGGCGAATCCGGCGGCCGTGGTGTTGGTGGTCTCGATCGAATTATGCAGTCTGCACCTGCGCTTCGGGAATGGCATGGACTCGCTGCTCGGGAACGCGATTTTCGCCGATGGCACGGCGGCGGCGGTGGTGAGCGCCCGGCCCCCGGCCGCCGGCGCGGTTTGCCGCATCGAGGGCTTCGCGTCGGACCTGATTCCGCGCGGCGAAAAGGACATGGCCTGGCGCATCGGCAACGAGGGGTTTGTGATGAGGCTCTCGACCTATGTTCCCGACCTGATCGCGGGCAGCGTGCGCGGCATGGTCGAGCCGTTGCTCGCCGGGGCGGGAGTAAAGTCCGCGGAGATCGGCCGCTGGGCGGTGCATCCGGGAGGAAAAGCGATCCTGGACAAGGTGGAACAGGAATTGCGCCTGAAGCCGGAGCAGATCCGGGCCTCGCGCAAGGTGCTGCGCGACTACGGAAACATGAGCAGCGCCACCAGCCTGTTCGTGCTCAAGGAGATTCTCGACACTCCAGCGCGCATGCCCGGCGGGGAATCCGTCTGCGCCATGGCGTTCGGGCCGGGACTGACGGTCGAAATGGCGCTACTGCGCTTGACCTGAGCCGCCGGCGAAGACGGGTATCACGGGCGCCAGCGTCTCAGGAAGGTCCAGGGCCAGGCGCGCGTTCCGAGCAGGCGCAGGTTGCCGTCCAATTTGGTGGTCAGCATGCGGCGCACGGCCACCAGCGGAGCGGCGGGCTCGAAGGCGCCGGCATACACCGCCGCGTAACGGCCGCCGAAACGCTGGTCGCCGGGACGCGGTTGCACGTCGGTTCCGGCCAGCACGGTCAGTCCGCGCCGCCGGGCCAGGCGCAGCAGCGACGGCATCGGCCAGCCGTAGGGACGCAGAGCGGAGTCGCATAGCCACAAGCGGCCGGGAACATTGGAATCGAGCAGCCGGCGTACGATCCGGCCGCGTTCGCCCAGCCACTTGCCCACGCCCCAGGGCAGGCCGGGCAGACCGCCCGCATCGCGCACGGCGGAGAGCGTGTCGTCGATCGGCAATCCGTCGGGAATCTTCGCGTCCACCGTCGCCGCCAGCACCTCCAGCCGTTCGCGTGTCACCACCTGGCGGCCTGGTATCAGCCACAACACGCTGTGTCCCTCCTGCGATCGCATTTCGACCGCGCGGCAGTCGGACGCCGGGTGCAAAGTAAAAGGCGCGACGTCGAGTTCCCCGCGGCAGGCGGCCGCGCAGATGTGTACGCCGGCGCGTTCGGCCAGCAGCGCCAGGCAGGTGGCATGGGGCGCACCGGCGGCGCGCGCCAGGAGGGCCAGATGCGCGGCCAGTTCGCGCAGGGCATCCGCCGGCGGGTGGCAGGGGTGCAGGTGAACATGTGCATCGCAGACGATCATGGCGTGCGGACCTCCGTGGCGGGCTGGCGCGGGCCGACGATCTCGCGCTCGACCCAGCGATAAAAATTCTCCGCCGTCGCGCGATAGGCTGTCCACGAATAGCGCTGGGCGGCCTCCGCCCGCGCCGCCGCGCCGAGGCGTTCCCGCAGTGCCGGGTCGCCCGCCAAGCGTTCCATGGCCTCCGCCATGGCTTCCGGGTTTGGAGGGACGAGACAAGCAGTCTCTTGGGTGAGAACCTGCGTGTGGGTCGGGAGCGCGGTGGCCAGCAGCGCCCTGCCCGAGGCCATGTAGGAATAGACCTTCATGGGGGTATTGCCGCCCTGGATGCGCGGGGAGACCACCACATCGGCGGCGTCGCAGAGTTCCGCCAGGCGCGTCACGGGCTGGGGTCCGAGGAACAGCACGCGCTGCGCCAGACCCAGCCGTCCGGCCTGGTCGCGATAGGCGGCGATTTTTGGCGCCGCGCCGCCGGCGATCGCGAGCCGCGCTTCAGGAAGACGCGCGCGCGCGAAGGCCTGCAGGAGCAGGTCGATGCCCTGATAACGTTCGAGGTTGCCGACGTAGAGAAAAACCGTACCGGGCGCGTTCCATTCGCGGCGCAGCGCGCCGGCTTCGAAAGCCGCGCCGCGGTCGAGCAGCGCGATATCGCGCAGCACATCCACCCGCCGGGCGCCGGCGCCGCGCGCGATCTCCGCCAGGGCATCGCAGACCGCCAGCACGCCGACCGCGTTGTGCAGCGCGCGGGCCTCGGCCCGCGCCAGCGGCGTCAGCGCCGGGCGCAGCAGCGGGTATTTTTCCACCAGTTGGCGGGCGATCGAAGAATCCATGTCATAGACATACGGCAGACCCGTGCGGCGCCGGATATGGCAGGCCATCAGCGTGGCTTCCTCGACGGCGTGGATCAGGTCGTAGTTGCCCGTGCGCGCCATTTTTAACGCCTGCGGCAGCATGCGGGCGTCCAGCGCCAGTTTTTTCCAGGAGGGCCCCGGCGGCACGCCGCGCGCCCAGCGGCCGGCGGCGACGCGTAAAATGCGCACGCCGGGATAAACGCGATCCTGGCCCTCGGGATAGGCCAGCAGTTCGACCGTATGGCCCAGGCCCGACAGCACGCGCAGCAGCAAGTCCACCGCGATCGGCGTGCCGCGCTCCTGATAGAACGGATGCGGCGCAAGCAGCAGAATCTTCATGCGCCCAGCCTACAGTTCCCGCCCGCCCCGCGACAAGCCGATATCCGTTTTAACGCCGACTATAGGCGTTATTAAGCTTTCTTTTATTACGTTCGGCACACCGCGTCCTCACAGAATTCGGCTGACTTCCTCACAGGCCGCCCGCAATTGGGCCGGTGCCGCGTCCGGAAGACCGCCTGTCGAACACAACCGCTCCAACTTCTCAACGTGTTGCTTGCAACTGATCGGCTTGTGCGAACCGTGCGGTGAGTAATCGTCCGTTTCGCCGACGTCTCTCCCCTCCAGATACCGGAGCCACGTTTCGATGTTCCTTGCTGGGATGAAGATTCCTACATTGTCCTCAACCTGTCGAGGTTGTATGCCTTGTTCTCTGCAGGAATCATCAAGTTGCTTCTGTCGTCGGGCGACCCCGATTGTGTCCTCGTCCAGCATCACGGATAACGACCTATGCACGCTATCCCGGCGTCGCGCCTCCAACTCCCGTGGATATTTGGAACTCACAAATCGTGCGGCATCTCCCTTCCCGGCCGGGCACTTGACAACGTAGCACACCCGTTTGCCACGTGACTTCAGGTACGTTCTGGCGAAGTTCTCCTGCTGATCGTCCTCGCATAGGATGATCACTTGGACGCGCTTACTCATTAACCCACCCACGCGCAACGAGTTCGGACAGTTTCAAATTATGGCCCTTATCATCCAAAGCATGCAGTCGTGAGTGCGCGTTGGCTTCTCTCTCCATCCAGAATCCGTACGTTCCGCCAAGGTAGTCCACGATCTCGGGATGGTGTGAAACCAATAAAGCCTGGCCAGCACCCTCCAGACAACGATCCTTCAGGGCGGCGAGCCACGGCTGTATTTCTCGAGTGGCCACGAAATTGTCCGGCTCGTCAATGCAAACGGTGGCGCCCGTTGTCACGCACAGTTCCAGAAGGGTATACAAAACGATCAGAACGCGTTGACCGTCTGACAATTCGCTCAGATCGTACTCGATAGCTTTGCCTTTGTCCGTACCACGGAATTCAGCCTTCAGCGCCCGCCGTTTTTCGCCAGTCTTCCGCAGATTCAGATTGCGAAAACCGTCTAAAACCTCTCGCAGTGTGTTAAACAAGTCCAATAACTTTCCTTGCTCTTCCTGGGACAGGTACCGATACCAACTCGTAAAGTTCGCCATAGCAAACGAAGGCCGTGCCGTTTCGGCGTCACTTTCGGTTTCCATGGCAAAAGGGTTGATCTTCACCACCAACAGGCGACTCATAAAGTTGCGGAACCATGTCAACTTTGCATTCTCCGGGCGCGCTTGGAGCGCAGCCAATCCAGAACGCGACCAGTCAAATGGGTACTTCGGCCCCGGCTTGAAATCATCCCTGTAGAGTTGTGCCTCGCATAGCATGCTGTCGCCCGTATTCATCTGGAACAAAGGCTTGCCATCCATCAGGAGCGTCTCTTCACGAATGAACGAGCGATCATGTCCGAGATCGACTTCTACCCGAAGTTTGTAGACGTACGTTCCTCCATTCCCCTGGACCTCCACCTCGAAGTCCTGAATTTTTTCCGCGGCCCACCTGGTCAGATCGGTTTCCAAGAAGAGCGCATCCGTCTTGCCTTCGCCAGCCACAAAGATGCGCAAAAGGTCCAGACATCTCAACAATGTACTCTTGCCTGCACCGTTGGGCCCCATCAGCAGTGCCAGCGGACCGGGTTTCCATTCGAAGTTTACCAGACACCGGTGGTTATTCACATACAATCTAGTCAACATAGTCATGTCCTCCTGAGCGCTTTTGTACTACCTATCCACATGTAAGTCCAATTCAGGTTCTTCTCCCCATACATTATGATGCCACGAAAAGCATGCTTCTTTCGGACAGAAAAAGACTGTGCGGCACCGTTCACTGTTCACCGTTCACTTCCCGCTCTGCCTTTTCATCTCCGCTCTTGTCGCGCCGCGGGCGGACGGGCATACTGGGGTGCGATGACCGACCCGGCGCGTCCGGGGTAGTCGAGAGGATTGCGCCGATGAAAAAAGACGATCTACGGGAGCGCGTCGATTCCCTCTCCACCAAACTGGCGGAAATGCGAGGTTATCTTTGACGTCGCCAACCGCGCGCGCATGGTGGAAAGCCTGGAACACGAGACCAGCGCCCCCGATTTTTGGAACGATGCCGGCAAGGCCAAAGCCACGCTGGACAAGATAGCCCAGCAAAAAGTGGTATTGACCCCCTTTCGCGCGGTCGAGAAAGCGCTCGATGAAGCGCTCATCCTGCTGGAACTGCTGGAAGCCGATCCCAGCGACAATCAGGCGACCAGGGACGAGTTGATACGCGACCTTGACCGCGCCGACGAAATCCGGTTGCGGCTCGACCTGCAGATGCTGCTGGCGGGACGCATGGACCGCAACGGCGCCTATCTCACGCTGCATGCGGGCGCCGGCGGGACGGAATCCTGCGACTGGGCGGGCATGTTGCTGCGCATGTACCGCCGCTATGGCGAGGCGCATGGCTTCGAAACCGAGGTCCTGGACGTGCAACCCGGCGAAGAGGCGGGCATCAAGAGCGCCACGCTTGCCATGCACGGGCCCTTCGCCTACGGCTATCTGAAGGCCGAGCGCGGCGTCCACCGCCTGGTGCGGATCAGTCCCTTCGACTCCGCCAAGCGCCGCCACACCTCCTTCGCCTCGCTGGACGTGGTGGCGGAACTGGAGGACGACGTGAAGGTCGAGATCGACCTGGAGGATTTACGGGTCGATACCTTCCGCGCCAGCGGATCGGGCGGCCAGCACGTCAACAAAACCGACTCGGCCATCCGTCTGACCCATCTGCCGACCGGCATCGTGGTCTCCTGCCAGGCGGAACGTTCGCAATACGCCAACCGCACCAAGGCCATGAAACTGCTGGAGGCGCGGCTCTACGAATACGAGGCGGACAAAAAGCGCAAGGACTTGGAGCGCTTCTATGGCCAGAAAGGCGAAATCGCCTGGGGCAACCAGATTCGCTCCTATGTCCTGCAGCCTTACACGATGGCCAAGGATCACCGCACGGATGTCGAAACCTCCAACGTCGCCGCCGTGCTGGACGGCGATCTCGACCGTTTCATCGTGGCCTACCTGAAACAGTTGCAGCAGGAGACGGCGCTCCAGCCGCCGCCCGCGGGAGGCGTGTAAAACCATGAACCTGCCCGGTCAACCGGAAACGAGCGTCCCCGCGCGGCTGGCGCGGCCGTTGCTGCTGGTGATTTCGGCGCCTTCGGGCGCCGGCAAAAGCGTTTTGTGCGCGCGCCTGCGCGCGGATTTTCCCGCCATGGCCTATTCGATCTCCTGCACCACCCGGGCGCCGCGCGGCGGGGAGCGGGACGGGCGGGAGTACCATTTCCTGACCCCGGAAGTCTTCGAGCGTAAAGTCCGGGCGGGCGAGTTCCTGGAATGGGCCGCGGTGCACGACCACCGCTACGGCACCCTGCGGGCGCCGCTGGAGGCCGAACTGCGGGCGGGCCGGGACGTATTGATGGATATCGACGTGCAGGGCGCGGCGCGCATTCGCGCGGCGGCGCGGGGCGAAGCCCCGAAAGGCTTGCTTCACAGGGCTTTTGTGGATATATTTGTAGCGCCTCCATCCATTGAGGTCTTGCGGCAGCGTATGACCGGACGCGCCGAGAATGCCGAGGCGGAGATAGAAGTGCGGATGCGTAACGCGGTAAAGGAACTGTGCCGCTGGCGGGAATACCGGTATTTGCTGATTAACGACCGCTTGGACGAAGTCTATGCGGAATTAAAGGGCATCGTGACGGCCGAGCATTGCCGCAACCTGGATCGCGAAGAGTCATTATGAGCGCAGGCAAACAGATCGTGCTGGCGGTGACGGGCTCGATCGCCGCCTACAAGGCGGCCGAACTGGTCCGCCTGATGGTGCGCCAGAACTGGGATGTGCAGGTTATTCTGACGGAAGCGGCGCAAAAATTCGTCGGCGAGCTGACCTTCCGCAGTCTGAGCCGGCATCCGGTCATGACCGGGATGTTCGATAATCCCGAGGTCTGGCAGCCGGAACACATCGCCATCGCGGAGCGGGCGGACGTGTTTGTCGTGGCGCCCTGCACGGCCCGGGCGATTGCCGGCATGGCGCAGGGACTGGCCGACGACTTGCTAGGCTGCACCTATCTGGCGGTGCGCGCGCCGGTGGTGATCGCGCCCGCGATGAACGAACGCATGTGGACGCATGCCGCGACCCGGGCCAATCTGGCGCTGCTGCAGGCAAGGGGCGCGCAGGTGGTGAGCCCGGGCGAGGGCGAGCTGGCATGCGGAACGGTGGGGCTGGGACGGATGGCGGAACCGGCGGCGATCATGGAAGCGGTGACGCGGGCCCTGGCCGCGTCTGCAATATCTTAGAGGAGCCCGTCGTTATGAAGAAACAGGTCGTCTATGCTCTGGGACTGATGGCGGTGGCTGTGTTGGTGCTGATTTTGACCAAGGACACGGTCAACGTGAATGTGCTGGGCTACGAACTGCGCCGTCTCTCCGCGTCGCTGGTTTTCTTTGGCTGGATGGTGGCGGGTGTGATCGTCGGGATGTTGTTGAAATAGCCCGGGTTGAATAGCCGGATAATAAGTCTTCTATATGGAACCTAGCGTAAAACTTTCCGGCTTCGAATTAATCGAATTGATCGGCAAAGGCGGGATCGGCGCCGTCTGGAAGGCGCGCCAGCTTTCGCTCGACCGGATTGTGGCCATCAAACTGTTGCTGCCGGAGTTCGAGCGCGACAAGGAGGAGAACCGGCGGCTGGTTTTGGAGGCGCGGACCGCCGCCAGGTTGAAACACGCCGGCATAGTCCAGGTTTACGATGCCAACGAGGAAAACGGCGTCTTTTACATCGTCATGGAGTATGTGGCCGGCTACAACGTCGGCACATGGCAGCGACGCAAACATGTCCTGACCGAATCCGATGCGATCACGGTCGGTATCGCGGTGGCGGACGCGCTGGATTACGCCTGGCGCACGAACAAGCTGATCCACTGTGACATCAAGCCCGACAACATCATGGTGGATACCGATGGCACCATCAAGGTCGCCGATCTGGGTCTGTCGCGAACCTTCGATACGCGGGCGGATTCGCCGGAAGATGACGTGCTGGGAACGCCCAGTTATATGGCGCCGGAACAGGTGGAGGGCCAGGACGACCTGGACTGCCGCACCGACATTTACTCGCTGGGCGCGACGATGTACCACATGGTCACCGGGCACCGTCCGTTTCAGGAGGTGTCGGACCGCAAGGCCGCCGATCTCCAGATCAGCGGCCATATCCCCGACGCCGGCGATCTGAATCCGGGGCTGACTCACGCTTTCTGCGCCGTCCTGGAAAAGATGCTCGCCAAGAATCGGGAAGACCGCTACGCCAGCTGGTACGAGGTCGGCAGCGATTTGCGGCAGGTCTTGGCGCGCAAGCCCCTTCGCACGCCGCCGTTGGCATTGGGCGCCAGCACCATGCAACGCAGCCCGAGGCGCTCGATGGATCCTGTTCGCATCGTAACGCAGGCGGGCAAGTGGGTGTTGATCGGCGGAGTGATTGTGATTGCGCTGCTGGCGCTGATACTGCTGACAAAATCGCTGAATACGCGCGCGCCCGAGGCCGTGATTCCTCCGCCAGTTACGCTGCTGCCGCAGCCTTCCCCGCCCGTCGCCGCTTCCGCTTCGCCCGCCGCGCCGGCCGCGCCGGCGGTGTCGGCCGACCTGGCGGACTATCTGGCATGGCAAACCTGGTATCAGAGCCACATGAGCGATTACGAGGGTTCCATCGCGCGCCTGACCGAGATCGTCAGGAAGTATCCCGGCAGCGATGGCGCCGCGAAGGCCGGCCGTGTGATGGCCCCGATCCGGAAACAGCGCGAGGTGGCCATAAGCATGGCGTGGGCGCGCCTGGAAACCCAGGCCAAAGAGCTGGCGGAAAAGCGGCAGTTCGCCGAGGCGGTGCGTATGCTCGACGACTACGCCGGTCCCTGTGCCGCCGCGCTGCAGACCAATCGCGCGGCGCTGGCCGGAACGTACCGGGGCGGCATCGCGAAACTTCAGAACGAACAGCGCACGCAGGATGAGCAGGCGCTGCTGAACCGGGTGGGCGCCTTGCTGAGCACCGGGGCCTGCGTGGCCGCGCGCGCCGAAATCGCGGCGCGCCTGGCGGCGGCGCCGGCGCCGGACGCGGACTTGCGGGAGAAACTTACGCGCATCGCGACCGTGCTCGCCGCGGCCACCAACTGCGAAGCGCGGGTGCTGGAAACGTTTGCCGCGCAGGTCGGACAATCGCTCACGGTGGAGATGCTGAGAGGCAGCCAGTCTTTACGGATCGTCTCGGTGGACGGCCGCCGCGTGCGGGCCAGGACGACCGGCGTGGAAGCCGAAATCGAATTCGGGCCGGCCGACCTGGCGGCGACCGAATGGGAGCGCCGTTTGTATTCGTTCAACGACGACGCGGCCTGGTTGCGCCGGGGCGTGGCCGCCGCCAGGGAAAACAACGCTGAGACCGCGCGGACGGCCTTCGAAAAAATCGCCCCGCCGCTCGGCCCTCTGCTGCTGTCGCAATTTAACGCCCAGAACAAACTCAGCATCGAGACACAGGCGCAGGCGGCCTGGCATGCGATCCTGGGCGACGTCGGTCTGGTTTCGGACAGCGTGGGCGACGACGCCGTCACGCCGGATGCCGTGGGACGCGTGCTTTTGAGCGTCGGGGTCGCCGGACAGACGATCAAGAAGATGCAAGCCTTTCGCGTCCAGTATGGGGCGTCGCTCGCCGCGCAGCGCGCCGCGCCGGTCTTCAACGCCCTCGAGCGCGAGTGCGAGCGCATGTTGCAGGATGTCGGCGGACGCGGGCAGTCGGCCGCCGCGGCCCCGGCCGTTCGCGGGGAGGGTTTAAAACGCGCCATCTTGGACGCCAATCCGGAGGTGGAGCCGTACGCCGTCAGTTGCGACGAACAAAACGAGCGGGTGGTCACGCTTCGCGTGCGCGCCGATGTGATGCGGGATCTTTCGCCGATCGCGCGCGCCGACAGCCTGCGCGAAATCTCGCTGGAGCCCCTGGATCGGGACATGTTGATCGTGGACGTGAAAGCGTTGGCGCGCCTGCCGGAACTGGCGATCCTGCGGCTGTCGCGCGTTTCCATTCCCGACCCGGCGGCGCTCGCGGATTTCAAGCTGCAGGATCTGACGGTGGAACGCTCGGGCTTGAAGGATTTGCAATGGGTTAAAAAGATGACGTTGCGGCGTCTCGATCTGAGCGGCAATCGCATCAAGGATTTCGCGGTATTACGGAGTATGGAAGGGCTGGAGTCGCTCTGGTTGAACGATACTGGCCTGATTTCCCTGGACAACCTGCCGCTGCGGCGTCTGCACGAACTGGGGATTTCAAGAACGGCGGTGCGCGATCTTGGAATGTTGCGCGAGGCGCCGCTCAACCGCCTGGATGTGGCCGGCATGAAAATCTCGGACTGGTCCTGGCTGCGCGGGCTGGCGCTGAAGCAGTTGGATGTCGCCGACAGCAGTTTTCGCGAACTGGCATTGTTGAATCGCATGCCGTTGCAGGTGTTGACAATTCGCAATACCGGCGTGAGCGATATCAGCGCCTTGAACGCGCTGCCGCTGGTCTATCTCGATATGTCGGGTACGACGTTGCAGGACCTGACCCAACTGCGCGGCCTGCGGTTGGAGGGTTTGGCGCTGGCGCGCACGCGTGTAACCAGCGGTTCGCTGAGCGTCCTGACCGGCATGCCGTTGCACCGGCTGGACCTGTCCGATACCGTGGTGGCGGATGTCAAGGCCTTGAAAGACATGCAATTGGTCGACCTGAACCTCTCCGGCACAAGGGTCAAGGACTTTACGCCGCTGATGGGCATGCCCATCGAATTTCTGAGAGTCCCGCTGGATGAAGGCCGGAAGAACCCCTATCGCGCCCTGCGTCCTCTGATGCGCAG
This sequence comes from bacterium, assembly GCA_025360745.1. Lineage (GTDB taxonomy): Bacteria > Verrucomicrobiota > Kiritimatiellia > CAIKKV01 > CAIYGI01 > CAIYGI01. The sequence goes on along the minus strand of JANYBP010000004.1, from coordinate 13,297 downwards.
CCTGACATCCCTGAAGGAAGTCAACGGCAGGCGGGTGGATGCCGCCTTGCGCGGCGACGAGAATTAGGCGCGCAGGGATTGGGCGTAGGGCGGTCGCAGAATTCCGCGTTCGCAGACGATGGCCGCGATCGCATCCGCCGGCGTCACATCGAAGGCCGGCGCGTAGACGGCCACGCCGTCGGGCACAACCGGTCCGCCGCCCGCCGGGCGCGAGACTTCCACCGCGGCGCGTTCCTCGATCGGGATTTCCGCGCCGGAAGAAAGGCTGAGGTCGAAGGTCGAGGAGGGCGCCAGCACGTAGAACGGAATGCCGTGCGCGCGCGCGAGACAGGCCACGCCGTAGGTGCCGATCTTGTTGGCGGTGTCGCCGTTGGCCGCGATGCGGTCGGCCCCGACCATCACGACGTCCACGAGCCCCAGCCGCATGACCCAGGCGGCGGTGTTGTCGCAGATCACGGTGACCTCGATGCCCGCCTGTTGCAGTTCCCAGGCCGTGAGCCGCGCGCCCTGGAAAAGCGGACGGGTTTCGTCGGCGTAAACCTTGATGTGTTTGCCCTGTTCCGCCGCGACATAGATGGGCGCCAGCGCGGTGCCGTAGGCCGAGGTCGCCAGTCCGCCGGCGTTGCAGTGTGTCAGCACCGTCTGCCCGTCGCGCAGCAACTCCGCGCCGTGCCGCCCGATGGCCCGGCACATGGCGTCGTCCTCGTCCCGGATCAGTTGCGCTTCATGGAGCATGCGCGCGAGAAACTCCCGCGGATCGAGCGCGGCCGCCGCGCGCGCCGTGCGCCGCATGCGGTCGAGCGCCCAGAAAAGATTGACGGCCGTCGGGCGTGAAGTCGCCAGATGGTCCGCCGCCGCTTCGGCCGCCGCGAGCAGGGCCGTGGTTCGGGAAGTCGTCTCCGCCTGCACGGCGCACACGACGCCGTACGCGGCGGCGATGCCGATGGCCGGCGCGCCGCGAATCTGCAGCGTGCGAATGGCGCTCCAGATCGTGGCGACGCCGGTCGTGCGGATGCGCTCCAGCTGGACGGGCAGACGAGTCTGGTCGATGAATACCAGCTGGCCAGGCAGGGGATTCGGCGGGTTGTCGGGCTGCCATTCGAGGGTGCGGATGGGCATGGGATGACTCCTGGCTAAAGTGCCGGACGAATTACACAGAGCAGGGCGAGATTGACGCCGTTGAAGATGGCATGCATGCAGACCGGCGCCCAGAGCGAGCCGGTGTACAGGTAAGCCATGGAAAAGCCGACCGAGACGACGAAAAGCGGGGCCAGCGAGGGCAGGTGCAGATGAATGGCCGCGAAGATCAGCGAACTCAGGACGATGGCGGGACCGGTTCCCAGGCGGCGCAAGAGCACCGGCAGCACGATACCCCGGAACAGGCATTCTTCGAACAACGGCGCAAGCACTGTCGCCAGAAACAACAGATAGGCCAGCGTACGCGGATCGCGGGCCTGCAGCATCAGTTCGATTACGCTCTGCATCGAGGGCGCAATGCCCGCCCACAAGAGGATGAATTGGTAGATCACGGCGGTTGTGAACAGCAACGGGAGCACGGCCAGATATGTGACCGCCCCGCCAAGCAGCCCGCGCCGCGCCTGGTTCCAGCGCAAATTCAGCGCCACGGCCGGCGCCAGTCCGCGCCAGCGCAGATAGACGTAGAGGACCAGTAACCCGGCGCCGTCCAGGATCAGACTTTCCAGGATCATCAGCGGCAATCCGGCGGCGGCGCCGCGCGGCAGCCATCCGAAACGCATCGCCAGCCAGGCGCAACTCCCCGCCAGCAATTGCAGGCTGACCAGCGCCAGGATCACGAATCCCAGATCGGGCCAGCGCCAGGGACCGCCGGCCAGCGCGGCCCGGCAACGCGTCCAGTCGGGAGGACGACGCACGAGCCGCACGGTCACGATCAGGGCGGCGATCGTGCCGAGGGCCATCAGTCCCGCGTAGAGCAGCAGCGCGGCCAGGACGGTTTGTTCGTCGGCCAGCGCCGCCAGGCTGGTTTCCGGGTACATGCCGTGTTATCCGGCCGAGGCGTCGGGTTCGACGATCTCGCGGATTGTGTAGATGGGTTTGGATTGCGACTCGTGATAGGTGCGGATTTGAATCTCGGCCAGCAGGCCCATCGAGATGAACTGCAGGCAAAAGAAGATCAGCATGAAGGCCGTCATGACCCAGAAGGGACGCTTGATCAGGTCGGCGCCCAGCGTGGTGCCGAAGATCCAATAGGAAAGGTGGCCCAGCACCATGGCGGCGATGATTAGCGCGCCAGCGAAGCCGCAATAAAGGCCCCACTTGCCGAAGACCTGGATCGGCCGCGTGCTGTAACGCAGCTGGAAATTCACCGTGAACAGGTCGAGGATCACGCGCAGCGTGCGCGATATGCCGTATTTCGAGCGGCCGAAGCGGCGCGCATGGTGGGTCACGACGACCTCCTCGAGACGGCCGCCGACCCAACTCGCCAGCGCCGGGATGAAGCGGTGCATCTCGCCGTAGAGCCGGATGTTTTCGACGATTTCGCGCCGGTAAGCCTTGAGCGTGCAGCCGTAGTCGTGCAGCCGCACGCCCGTGATGCGGCTGATCAGTTCGTTGGCCAGCATGGAAGGCAGAAGACGGCTCAAAAAGGCGTCCTTGCGGTCGCGGCGCCAGCCGCTCACGACATCGGCCCCGGCGTCGATGCGCGCCACCAGCGCCGGTATGTCGGCGGGATCGTTTTGCATGTCGGCGTCCAGCGTGACCACGATGGCGCCGTGGGACTCGCGAAAACCGGCGCTCATGGCGGCCGTCTGCCCGTAGTTGCGCCGGAATTGGATCAGATGCAGATACGGGTATTTAGCGCGCAATTCGCGCAGCGCCTCCCAGGTGCCATCCGTGCTGCCGTCGTCCACCAGCACGACCTCGAACGATCTGCGCATCGGCGTCAGCGCCGCGTGCAGCGCTTCGACCAGCGGTCGCACACTCTCGCGTTCGTTGTATACCGGAATTACGACTGAAATCTCGACCATAGCTTGCCTCGCTTGACTGGCGCCGCGCGCCAGCGCTCTTTATATCACTTCCAACTTGCCTAATCATCATAATCGTAATCTTAAATCTGCGGAGAAGCGGATTACGATTAAGATTATGATAACCACCTACCACCGAACCCTGAACCCTGAACCCCTCAAGACCGTCGGCGTACGATGGCTTCCATGAGACGCCGCCCGATTTCGCGATAATCCTTCTGGGTCAGCGCGCGTGAACCCACCATGGCGTAGGGAATATTCAACGTCAGGGCGGGAACCTGGAGCACGCCATGCGCAAAGTCGTGGAAGGTGGCCGCGTGGGAATCCGTTGCGGCCGCGCCGCCGCGTTTGAAATCGGCGGCCGCGAATTCCGCCTTCAGCTCGTTCTGGATCGTGTTGGCCCAGCGCGTTTCCTCGGCGGCGAGCGGGTCGGCGGCGGCATTCGTGGCGTCGCTGTAGACGCCATCGCGTTCGCCGGCGCCGGCCGCGCGCAGGTCGAGCGCGAGGATCGGACGGCAGCGTTCCTTCCAGCGTTGCAGGTCCTGGCACAGCACGCGCGTTTCGTGCCGCGGGGGCGGCCGGCCCCAGGCGCGCGTTAAATCGCAGGCGCCGCGGCCGTTGCCGCCCAGTACGCCGTCGATTCCGGCCAGCGGCACGCTCCACACGATATAGCCGGCTTTGCGGACCTGCGCGAGCTGGCGCAGCAGGCCGTCCAGCACCCACGATCCGGGCGTCTCGCCGGGATTCTGGCGGGCGATCAAGTAGATGCCGGGTTGCGTGCCGCCGGGGGCGCCGACGCCGTTGTTCAGGCGCACGATGCGGTGGGCGGCCTGGCTCAAGCCGATCACGTCGCGCTGCCAGTATTCCTTCGAGCGTTCGATGGTCGCGTCCACGTCCCCCGGCCCGTAGGGAAAGCACAGGGCGACATCGGTATGCGGCGCGGGGTGTCCGATGTACCACACGACCTGCCGCCGGCCGTCGGGCAGTTGCGCTTCCTCGCCCTGCTTGAGTCGCATCCACGACTGCCCCGTGGGCTGGCAGACCGGCGCACAGGCCGACGGGTTGCCGCCACCCGGCGAATTGTCGAAATGCCGCCAGACCAGGCGGACCTTGGTCGTGCGCGGCGGTTCGGGTTGCGTTTCCGTAAGGCGAAAATGGAACCAGAGCGCCTCTGGTCCGCCGTCGGGATCGGATGCGAACCGCACTTCCGGAATCTCGCCGGTTTCGTCAATTTCCACATCGGCCGCGTTTCCATAGGGAATGCGGCTGTTGACTTTTAGGCTCATGGTGTGCGTTTTCCTCGCTACGGCGCTACTTTGCGCCGAATCCCCGCAACTTTCAACCCCGGTGTAAAGCCCCAATCTTTGCCTAACGTCGTTCCGACATTCCATCCATAAGCATTTCGCCTTGCGCCCACGCGGCGGTATAGGCCTGCCGCCCTCCAGAAAAATCCTCCAGCAAGTCTCGATGACGTTCCTTGGAGGGCGACGGGCCTCCGTCGCCGCGTGGGCGTAGGGCGAAAGACTTGGCAGCAACATGGTCGCACCGTCCTTAGGCGAGGATTTGGGAAGAACTATAGGTTGAACACCCCATAGCGGCGGAACGAGTTCACGCCCGATAATTACCACGCTTGCAATGATAATTGCTTAGAGCTGCGATTTGTGAAAATATCGCCAACCCAAGGGCGCAACTCTTGATATCCGCCACGAAGCGGTCCATGAAAAACGGCGAACGAAAACAGCTGACAGACGAACGCGATAATTCGGAACTCCTTCCGAATTTGTTGAAATACCGCTTTGTCGTCCTGTCAAGGGCGTGCGGCTTCGTGGTTTTCGCGATTGGCTTGACCGTGATGGTGGGCTGGACTTTCGATATCCCCATTTTGAAGAGCATGCTGCCCGGCATGGTGGCGATGAAGGTGAACACGGCGCTGGGTTTCATTTTGAGCGGACTGGCGCTTTGGCTGAAGTCGGAAACTATCCCTCCCCGGCCAGGATTTTCGCTGTCCAGTTCCGCCCCCCGGAAGTCGAGGCTATTCGTTGCCAACTTCTGCGGGGCGACCGTGGCGCTATTGGGACTCGTCACCCTCTGCGAGTACCTGCTCGGCGGCGACTGGATGATTGACGAATGCCTTTTCCATGAAACTCCTGACGCCATTCTGACCATGCATCCGGGCCGCATGGCGCCAAACACGGCGCTGAGTTTTGTCTTGCTGGGCGCAGCCCTGTTGTCCCTCGAGAAGGAGACGCGACGCGCCTGGCGGCCCGCGCAGGTTCTGGCCGCGGGGGGCGGCATGATCGCCTTGCTGGCGCTCACGGATTACATCTACGGATCGTCCACTTTCTACTTCGGCGTCGCCCGCTACACAGCCATGGCGTTGCATACCACGCTGGCGTTCGTGGCCCTCAGCATCGGGGTAATCCTCGCGCGGCCCAACAAGGGCTGGGCCGCGCTCTTTGCCGGCGCGACGGCGGCGGGACATTTCGCGCGGCGGGTGTTGCCGGTGGCTGTCGGCGCGCCGTTGCTCCTGGGCTGGCTGAGCAGACAGGGCGAACAAGCGGGTCTTTTTAACAACGATTTCGGCGATGCGCTGTCCGCCGTCAGCAACGTGATCATCCTGGCGGGCGTGATCTGGTGGACGGCCCGCTCCGTCGAACGGGAGGAGACCCGGCGGCGGCGGATGGAGGAGGCGATCGGACGGATCAGCCGCCAACAGGCCTTGATCCTGGATTCGGCTCAAGAGGGTATCCTTGGACTCGATTCGAATGGCCGTCATACTTTTGTCAATGTGGCGGCGGCGCGCATGCTCGGCTATGAATCGTCCGAACTGATTGGCCGTCACAGCCACACTCTTTGGCATCACACCCGGGCGGATGGACGGCCATATCCCGGCGAGGAATGCCCGATTTATGCCGCTCTGCGGGATGGAACGGTGCAGCGGGTGAGCGATGAAGTGTTCTGGCGCAAGGATGGCGCCAGCTTTCCTGTCGAGTACGTCAGCAACCCGATCGTTGAAAACGACCGTGCGTCGGGCGCGGTGGTGGTTTTTCACGACATCACCGAACGGAAGCGGGTGGAGGCGCAACTTCATCAGCAGCAGAAACTGGCCGCGACCGGCACGCTGGCGCGCGGCATGGCCCACGAAATCAACAATCCCATCAACGGGATCATGAACTATGCGCAGTTGATCAAGGACGACGCGGGGGGCAATGCCGAACTTGCCGAATTCGCGGGGGCAATTATCGAGGAAAGCCGGCGGGTGGCCAGGATGACGCATACTCTGTTGACTTTCACGCAGCACGCGGAAACGCAGGCATCCGCTCCCGTAGCCCTGTCCGACTTGGTCGCCTCCGTGCTGCCGCCGATCGAGGAGGATGCGCGGAAGCGCGGGATCACACTGTCGTTAAACGTACCGCCCGATTTGCCGGCGGTTTCCTGCCGCCAGGGCCAGATCGGACAGGTTATGGCGGCCCTGCTCGCAAATGCCCTGGAGGCCTTCGATGGTAAGTCCACGAAGCCCGGCATTAACAAGCGGATCGCGATCGGCGTGGAGCGGATCGAACGCGGCACGCCGCTCAAGGAAGGTGGACGTAACGAAAGCGTTCTTCCGGCCTCCGATTCTCCGGCTTCATGCTTGCGTCTGACGGTGGAAGACAACGGCTCTGGAATACCCCCTGCCATCCGGGAGCGCGTGTTCGATCCGTTTTTCACGACCAAGGACCGCACACAACACTCCGGGCTGGGACTCTGGATCAGCCGTTCCGTCGTACACGACCACGGCGGAGAGTTGACGGTCGAGAGTGTGGCCGGAAAAGGGACCAAAGTTCATGTGGATTTGCCCTGCGCATAATGAGCGATGATTCAACCCAAATCCTCGCCTAAGGACGGTGCGACCATGTTGCTGACAAGTCTTTCGCCCTACGCCCACGCGGCGACGGAGGCCCGCCGCCCTCCAAGGAACGTCATCGAGACTTGCTAGAGGATTTTTCTGGAGGGCGGCGGGCCTCTGCCGCCGCGTGGGCGCAAGGCGAAATGCTTATGGATGGAATGTCGGAACGACGTTAGGCGAGGATCAGGGTTCAAGGACCGCCGTTGTTAATTTCGGTCAACCTGTTTACATTAGCAGGGTTTGACCGGGCAGGCATGGAGAAGCAATGTGAAAAAAATCCTTGGATTAATTCGTGTGGGGAGGCATGGCCGGGGCGTGCTGGGTTTGGCGGCGCTGCTGGGCCTGGCGGGCGGGTGCGACAACGGCGGTGGCAAGCCGATCGGTGAAGGGCACGATTTTGGCGCCAACGATCCGAATCTGGTCGTGGCGTTCGGCGACAGCATCACCTCGGGAATCGACGGATCCCCCTCCTATGCGCCGATACTCGCGGGCATGATCGGCAAGAATGTCCGCAAAGCGGGCTTTCCGGGACAGGAGAGTTCCTTTGGGCGGAGCAAGATCGGCGGCGTACTGGCCGACCATCCCGGCTTCGTGCTGGTGTTTTTCGGCGCCAACGATGCCATCATGGGGGTCGATGAGTCCGATACGATCTCCAACCTGCGCGATATCGTGACGGCCTGCAAGAACAACCGGACAATTCCCGTGCTGACGACACTGACGCCGATGATCGGCGGTCACGAAGTTTACAACGGCGGAGTGGATGCGCTTAACCCCATGATCCGCGAGCTGGCGATGGAGCAGGAGGTTCCGCTGGCCGACGCCAATGGCGCCTTCGTCGGCCATCCGGAGTACTTGATTGACGACGGGCTGCATCCCACCCAGGCCGGCGCCGAGGCCATCGCCCAGACTTACGCCGATTTGTTTATGTGAGAGAGTCGTCTATTCCCGCTGCGCGGCTTCCGCGCCGTGGGTCGGCACGATCAGCAGCGGGATGGCGATGGCGTGGCGGACGGGCGTGACCGTCTGGCCGAAGATCAGATCCTTCAATCCGCGGTGACCATGGGCGCCCAGCACCAGCATGTCGAAATCGTTCTCATGCACGGCGTCGATCAGCGCTTTGGGCGGGTCGCCATACAGCAGTCGCGTTTCCACGCGCAGGCTGCGGTCCTCGATTTCGCGCGCCAGTTGCTCAAGGTAGGACTGGTCCTCCTCGCCGTGCAGACTGCGGCTGTCGCTTCCAAAGAGCATTGTCCCTGGCGTGACCACGGCGTGCAGTAGCGTGAGTTTGGCGTTGTGCGCCCTGGCCAGACTCACGGCCGTGCCGAGGATCAGCGCGTCGCCCGGACTGTGTTCCAGGGCCACGGCCACATGATGCACGGCTGGCGCGCGCAGGGCCGAACTGACGCTGCGGCTGAGCGTGACGCGGCCTGACGGCCAGACCGGGCCGGGCCGCACCAGCGGCAGGACGATCAGCGCGATCAGGCTCGCGGCGATGACGAGTGTCACCAGCGCGACCGGCGTCCAGGCCCACCACGGGGCGCCGCGCAGAAGTTCCGCCACGATCTCGGCGGCCAGTTTCGCGTTCAGCGCCACGACGATCGCGGCACAGCTCCAGGCCAGCAGGCGAACCCAGCCCGGATTGGTAAAATCGCCCATCTTGCGCCGGTCCGAGGTGAACTGCACCAGCGGCACGATGGCGAAGGGCAATTGCAGGCAGAGCACAACCTGCGAGACGATCAGCAGGCGGTAGAGCCCGCGATCGCCGGCGATCAGAATCACGATCACGGCGGGCAGCAGCGCCGCGCCGCGGGTGATCAACCGCCGCAGCCAGGGGCGCAGGCGGATGTTGATGAACCCCTCCATCACGATCTGGCCCGAGATGGTGCCGGTCAGCGTGGAGCTTTGGCTGGCGGCCAGCAGGGCGACGCCGAAGGCTACCGGCGCCACGCGGCTGCCCAGCAGGCCTTCGAGCAGCACACCGGCCTGCTGGAGTTCCGTCACCACCAGGCCGTGGCGGTAAAAGACCGCCGCGGCGGTGATCAGGATCGCGGCATTGACGAAGAAAGCGCCGTTTAAAGCCACCACCGCATCGATCAGATTATACCGGCAGGCCTCGCGGCGGCCGGTCTGGGTGTCCGCGATCAGGCGCGACTGCACCAGCGCGGAGTGCAGGTAGAGGTTATGCGGCATGATCGTGGCGCCGACGATGCTGACCGCCACCAGCACGGCCCCGGCGGGCAGGCTGACGGCGAACCCCCGCGCCACGTCGCTCCAGACCGGCCGCGCGATCAGCACTTCGATGCAGAACCCGATGGCGATGATGCCAACCATCATCAGAATGAAGGCCTCCATCTTGCGCACGCCGAGGCGCTGGATCAGCAGCAGCAGGAAGGTATCGAGAACGGCCACCACGCAACCCCAGAGCAGCGGCAGGCCGAACAGCAGATTCAACCCGAGAATGGTGCCCAGCACCGAGGCCAGGTCGGTGGCGGCGATGGCGATCTCGGCGAAGCCCCAAAGCACCCAGGTGGCGGAACGCGGATAGGCGGCGCGGCAAACCTGGGCCAGGTCGCGTCCGGTCACGATGCCCAGCCGCGCCGAAAGGGTCTGCATCAGGATGGCCATCAGGTTCGCGATCAGAATCACCCACAGCAGCGCGTAGCCGAAGCGCGACCCGGCCTCGATGTCCGTGGCCCAGTTGCCGGGATCCATGTAGCCGATGCTGACCAGGTACGCCGGGCCCACGAAAGCCAGCAGGCGGCGCGCCCAGCCTCTGCGCTGCACGCTGACCCGCGGCGCCTCGCCGTCCAGATACGCCGTGGCGCTGGCTGTGTGGAGGTTCTCCATACGGTCAGGATTGTAGCATATCGAACCATGTTGACGATCGGGACGTGCTGCGCCTAGTATCTGGGCTGACAACCGTATGTGGCCGCGCCGGTGAATTGACGGGTGAACTGCCCGGGCCGGGGCGGAGCCGGCGCGAAAGTCGTTGTTGCGAAACAAACTCAGGGAGACTCGATTATGTCACGGGTATTCAATTTTGGAGCGGGACCGGCGGGCTTGCCGGTCGAGGTGTTGGAACAGGCGCGCGACCAGATGCTCGACTTTCAGGGCAGCGGCATGTCCATCATGGAACACAGCCACCGCGGCAAGGAATACGACGCCGTCCACCAGGAGGCCATCGCCAACCTGAAAGCGCTGCTGAATCTCGACGCCGATCATGAAGTGCTCCTGCTGCAGGGCGGCGCCAGCATGCAATTCGACATGCTGCCCATGAATCTGCTCGGCGTCGGGCAGACGGCGGACTATATCCATACCGGCGCCTGGTCCGGCAAGGCCATCAAGGAGGCCAAACTGATCGGCAAGGTCCATCTGGCGGCCGATGTCAGCAAGGCCCGCCCCGCCCGCGTTCCGCTGGCCGACGAACTCGCGCTGACCCCCGGCGCGGCTTACGTCCATCTGACTTCCAACGAAACGATCGACGGCACGGAGTGGTGGGAATTCCCCCGCCCGCAGGCGCCGCTGGTGGCGGACATGTCGTCGGATATTCTCTCCCGCCCCTTCGATGCCAACCAGTTCGGTCTGATCTACGCCGGGGCGCAGAAGAACCTGGGTCCGTCGGGCCTCTGCCTGGTCGTGATCCGCAAGGAGCTGGCCGCGCGTTCGCCGACGACGCTCCCCAGCATGCTGCGGTATGCGACGCAGCTGGAGGAAAACTCCCTCTACAATACGCCGCCGACCTTCGGCATTTACATGCTTATGCTCGTCACCCGCTGGATCAAAGCCATGGGCCTCGAGACGCTGCACCGCCTTAACCGCGAAAAGGCCGCCAAACTTTACGCCGCCCTGGACGGCAGCGGCGGCTTCTACCGCGGCGCCGCCGCCCCGGAATTCCGCAGCAACATGAACGTCACCTTCCGGCTGCCCAGCGAAGCGCTGGAGGAACAGTTCGTCAAGGAAGCCTCCAAACAGTCCATGAAAGGATTGAAAGGCCACCGCTCCGTCGGCGGCATCCGCGCCTCGATCTATAACGCCTTCCCCGCGGCCGGGGTGGACGCGCTGGTCGCGTTCATGCGGGAGTTCCAGAAGAAAAATGGTTGAAGTAGTAAACAGTAAACAGTAAACAGTGAACGGTGAATTGCTGAAATCTGCAACCATCTACATAATGCATGGATGTTTTGAATTCACCACTGTTCACTGTTTACTGTTCACTCTCCGCTCTGAAACATAAGCGCCTTACGCAGCAATAAAGGGCACGCATGATTCCACGTTATACCGGCCCCGAGATGGGGGCGATCTGGACCGACGAGCATAAGTTCGCCACCTGGCTGCGGATCGAAATCCTGGCCTGCGAGGCGATGGCCCGGCGCGGCGAAGTGCCGGCCGCGGATCTGGCGCGGATCAAGGCCAGGGCCGCTTTCGATGTGCCCCGTATTCTCAAAATCGAGCGCAAGGTCAATCACGACGTGATCGCCTTCCTGACCAACGTGGCCGAGCACGTGGGGCCCTCGGCGCGCTTTATTCACCGGGGCCTGACCAGTTCCGATGTGCTCGATACCGCGCTCGCCGTGCAGATGGTGCATGCGGCGGACCTGCTGATCGCCGACGTGAAGGCCGTCCGCAGGGCCGCCGCGGCCAAGGCGCGCCGCTATAAATTCACGCCCATGATCGGCCGTTCGCACGGCATCCACGCCGAGCCGATCACCTTCGGGCTCAAGATGGCGGTCTGCTACGACGAGTTCGGCCGCGCCCTGCAGCGGCTGGAAACGGCCCGCGAAACGGTGCGCGTCGGGCAACTCTCCGGCGCCGTGGGCACCCATGCCCACCTCGATCCCGCCGTCGAGGCCTATGTCTGCCGCAAACTCAAACTGCGCCCGGCCGCGATTTCCACCCAGGTGCTGCAACGCGACCGCCACGCCGAGTACATGACCGCGCTGGCGCTGGTGGCGGCCTCGGTCGAACGCTGGGCGCAGGAGTTCCGCCACCTCCAGCGCACCGAGGTGCACGAAGTCGAGGAGCACTTCGGCGAGCAGCAGAAGGGCTCGTCGGCGATGCCGCACAAGAAGAATCCGATTACGGGCGAAAAGCTGTGCGGCCTGGCGCGCGTGATCCGCGGCAACGCCATGGCCGCCCTGGAGGATGTGGCGCTCTGGCATGAGCGCGACATTTCGCACTCCTCCGTCGAGCGCATCATTCTGCCCGACAGCACCATCGCCCTGGATCACATGCTGACCCAGCTCGCCAGGCTGATCGAAAACATGCGCGTTTTTCCGGCGCGCATGCTGCAGAATCTCAACTCGACCCATGGTCTGATTCACTCGCAGCAATTGCTCCTGCTGCTGACCGCGAAAGGCGTCAGCCGCGAAGTGGCCTACCGGCAGGTGCAGCGACACGCCATGCGGGTCTGGGAAACGGGTGTCGAGTTGCGCGACCTCGTGGCCGCGGACCCCGCCCTTATGGCAAAAATATCCCAGGCGGACCTGGACAAGGCCTTCGCGCTCGACGTGCATTTCCGTGACGTGAACCGGACCTTTAAAGCTGTGGGGTTGTCATGAATCCATGCGTTCGCAAACCGGTGGCCATCGAAGGCTGGACCATCCAAGCCGTCAACCTGTGGGCCAAACGCTGGTTCGTACTGACCGGCGGCGTCTTCGCGCCCGGCCAGTTTAACCCGATGACCGTTTCATGGGGCATGTTCGGCGAGTTGTGGTCCAAGCCGGTGGCCATGGTCTTCGTGCGCCCCAGCCGTCATACCTATGGATTCATGGAAAAGAACGACAGCTTCACGCTCTGCGCCTTTCCCGAAAAACACAGGAATGCCCTGCAGATCTGCGGCACGAAGTCCGGACGCGATGGCGACAAAGCCGCTCTGGCGGGGCTGACGCCGGTGGCTTCGACCAGCGTCGCGGCGCCCTCTTACGCCGAGGCCGATCTGGCGGTGGAATGCCGGAAACTTTATTTCGACGACCTCAAGCCTTCGCATTTCCTGTCGCCGGAGATCGAAGCCAACTACGGCGGCCGTGACTACCACCGCTGCTACATCGGCGAGATCGTGGCCGTTGGAATTTCGGATTAGAATGCGCGGAAGCGGACATTGCATCAAAGAGGGTGTTCAGTGTTCGGGAAAATAGACTTCCCCATCCTCCCGCACGGTCCGATTGGGGCGGCGGCGATCGGATTCTCGCCCTCTTTCCCGAACCCTGAACCCTGAACCCTGAACCCTGAACACCGAACACCTTGTGAAAGGTTTGGAAACAAGTCAGGGCTAGCCGGACTTTCGCTATTCGAGAGGCTGAATGTCGTAAATCCTCGATAATCGAGGAGTTCCGTTGAAAAGTCTGTAGCCACTATGGCATTTCGAGTGATCCGGCGGATGTGATTCTGGGCGGTGCTTGGGGTGGTAGTT
>JANYBP010000003.1 GCA_025360745.1 bacterium | reverse complement strand
TGGGATTTCCGCGAATAGGCATCGAACACTGGCTTGATATATGTATAGTCATTTTCGGGACACTACACTAGCAAGTCTCGATGACGTTCCTTGGAGGGCGGCGGGCCTCCGTCGCCGCGTGGGCGTAGGGCGAAAGACTTGTCAGCAACATGGTCGCACCGTCCTTAGGCGAGGATTTGGGGTAAACAAACGAACGGCCCGCCGGGAAACCCGACGGGCCGCTGCGCGAGTCAAGTTTGGCTCTTGATTACGGATTCGGGCTCAAGGCGCGGATCTTGAAGAAGGCCCGTGTTTCGCCGTTGTCCAGAGGAACATCGTAGGTCGTCGTATAGTCGCTGGCCAGGATGGGCTCGGCGTTGACCTTGACGAAGCCGTCGCTCAACAATACCGCCTTGTAAATATCGTACATCAAACCAGGCTGGCTCTTCCAATTCAGCTTGATCGATGTCGCCGTCATTTCAACCAGCGCGGAGAGCTCATCGCCGACCGTAACCTGGGCTTCACGCATGATGCCCTCGTCGTCCACGACACTGTAATTGTAGGAACCACCCGCGCCCGCCAGCGAATCGATCAGACGATAGGTGTAGGAGCCGTTATTGCCCTGCGAAATGACCGTGCCGACCAGACTTCCGTCAGCCCGGTACACGGACATCTCCACTCCGGCGGCCTGCTCCTGAATGGTTGTGAACTCGATCACCACACCTTCCGCGGTCATGTAGGCGCGCATGAAAATCTGCGCGGCCAGCGCCGTGTTGGTGCTGGTAGCCGCCCCGGCAAAGTCCAGATACGAGAAGGAAGTCGTCGACTTTTCGGTCACCGTGACATTGGTGAAGGCCGATCTGGCGCTGGAGTAAAAGCTCTTGCCGGAAACGGTGCGATCCGAATCGTTCGTGCTGTTTACGAACAGGTCGTACGTATGGGTGTTGTAGTCCAAATGGGCCGTGACATCGTACCAGGCCCCATTCGTCACCACGCCTGCGAAGCCGTTCGACTGCAAGACCCCGCTGTTATAGAAATACACGTTGCTGTCCGAGCCGAACCAGAAAACGACGGCCGCGGCCGTAATTTCCCCGCTGGTGGGCACTGTATCGTTCAACACCGGGCTGATGCGCATGGAGACCCAGATGTTCGTCCGCTGCCCGAATTGGTCAAGGGCGTTCGTAAAATCATGACTCAGGGTGCTGTTCTTCATTCCCGCCACGATACGATTGGTGTAGACGGGGACGCCGATATGGAACGTAACATTTGTGAAAACCGATGTTCCGCCGCTGCCGTTAACAACAGACCAGCCATCCCAGCCGTTGGTAATTGCGGAGCCGCTGGACATGCTGTTCGATGAAAAATAATGCGCCTCCCTGAATCCCGTGGTCGCCGCCGTAGCCGTAATGGCGCAGGCCAAAAATCCACACGCCACGACCGTACTTGCAATTTTCATGATTTTGCTCATACAGAACCTTCCCCTCGTTGTCACGGTTTGACCAAAAAGCAACCCAACCACCTGAAATCCATTCTGCGATGCTTTAAACTGGGTTAAGTTAAACACGTTTGAGACGGGAACGCAAGTCGAATTGTATCTTTTTTTTAATTATCGGGATGTATTCTCGAAAAGTCGCGCATATTCCCCGCCGTTCGTAATCAAGGCCGCCGGCGCGCCGGTTTCGACCACGCAGCCCTCGCGCAGGACCACCACGCGATCAGCCAGCCGGACGGCCGCGCGGTGATGGCTGACGATCAGGGCCACGCGTCCGGCGGCCAGCCGGCGCCAGCGGTTCAGCACGGCCGCCTCGGCCAGCGGATCGAGCGCGCTGCTCGGTTCGTCGAGCACCACCATGTCGGCGTCCCGCGCGAAGGCGCGCGCCAGCGCGAGTTTCTGCCACTGGCCGAGACTGATCTCCTCGCCGTCCTGGAACCAGTGGCCGAGCAGCGTGTCGTAGCCGCGCGGAAGGCCGGCGATAACCTCGTCGGCCCCCGACGCTTCGGCCGCCGCCCGGATGCGCGGACTGTCGGCCGGCAGTTCCGGGCTGCCCACCCAGATGTTGCGGCGCGCCGAAAGCTGGTAATGGGCGAAGTCCTGAAACAGGATGCCGATACGGCGTCGCAGGTCCGCGGGATCGAACTCCCGCAGATCCACGCCGTCGAGCAGAATGCGTCCCGCATCCGGGTCGTACAAGCGGCACAGCAGTTTGACCAGGGTCGTCTTGCCCGCGCCATTGGCCCCGGCCAGCGCCACGCATTCGCCGGGCCGCAGCGTCAACGACACATCCCGCAAGGCGGGCGGGCGGCCGCCGGGATAGGCGAAGGTGACATGTTCGAAGGCCACGCCTTCGCGCAGCGGGTGCGGCACGGGGAGCGGCGCCGCTGGCGCCCGCACGCGGGCCGGCAGGTCCATGAGTTCGAAAAACGCGCCAAGGAACAAACTGTCCTCGTACAGTCCGGCCAGCGCGCCGAAGAGTCCGGCGAACTGGGACTGCGCCCGTTGAAAGGCCTGCACATACATGACCAGTCCACCGAGCGTGAGCGCGCCGGCGAACAAACGTCCGACCAGCATCAGGCCCGCGCCCAGCAGCACGAGCGCCGCCAACCCACCCGCCGCGGCCTCGCCCGTATGCACGCGTCTCAATAACGCCAGCCGCTCGCGCCGCAGCCGCGCGCGCACCGCCTGAAAACGCCCGCGACAGTAATCGCCATGGCCGTAGACGCGTAATTCCTTGGCCTGGGTGTCGCCGGTGAGCAGCCAGTGGAAATAACCCGCCTCGCGTTCGGCCGGCGTCTGAAGTTTGCGCCAGGCGTACATGCGCCTGGCATTGCGCACGCGGAACCAGAGCGCCGGCACGGCGGCCGCGGCCAACACCAGGGCCAGGCCCCAGTGAAAAGCCGCCACCAGGACCAGAATTCCGGCCAGGCCAATTCCATTTTGCGCCAGTTGCGTCAGGCCCGAGACCAGCCGCGCCGGTCGGCTGGCCGCTTGTTCCTGGGCCAGATGCATCCGGTCGTAGGCTTTCGAATCCTCGTAAAAGGCCAGGTCCACGGCCAGCGACTTCGCGTGCAGCCGGTCGGAGACGCTGTCCAACACGGACTGTTGCAGGGCCTCGCCAACCAGCGCCGAAAGCGAGCGCACCGCAACCACGCCGATCGCCACCAGCGCGCCGGCCGCCAGCCACACCCCCACCGCCGTCCATGCCGCCCGCCCGCCGCCGGACGCCACCCCGGCGGTTGCGGCATCCACCACACGTTTCATCGCGTAAAGCCCCGCCAGCGGCAGGACCCCCTGCGCCAGCGCCAGCGCCAGCTGGGCCGCCACCGCGCCGCGCGCGCTGGACCAGACCAGCCCGCCCGCGCGCATCAGCACCGCCAGCCGGCCGGACCAGCCGCCAACGGGCGCCGTCTTGTCGCAAAATCTTTTCATTTGCGCGCCACCCCGGCCCATAGCCACCAGCCCAGCGCACCCAGCGCGGCGCCAACGGCATTGGCCAGCATGTCGGCCGCCTCGCAGGCACGCCCCAGCGCCATCGCGTGCTGCGCCAGTTCCATCAGCATCCCATAGCCAAACGCGGCTCCGGCCGTCAAGGCCAGCCAGCGCAGCCGTGCCGGCCCCCGTTCCCAAAGCGCCCATGCGCTCAGCATCACAAAACCCGCGTACATGCCGGCATGCACCACTTTATCCGCACCCGGCGGCGCATTGATCCCGCCGAAATTACGGCTGGGCAGGAGGGACAAGGTCGTGATCAAGGCCAGGTACAACCCAACCACGCACCACCGCACTGAATGCCGTATCGTCAATCTAAACCGTCCTTCTCAAGCGCCAGCCCATCCACCCGGCGCGGGCTCGAGCCGCCGTGCGCGTCATGTTACCGCCACTTCCACACGTAAGAAAGGTCAAATAGTGCGTTAGTGCGGGGACGCTTTCCCGTACAAGGATTACGATTTAGAAAGCACGCCTCACCACTTTGTTCCATCCGGTCAACGCGGGCCGACGGCGCGTCCGAACCTGAACACCTGTTTTGGCGCGTTCAGCGCTCCAGCGGGCGCTTTTCCGGCATGGTGGTGTAGATCGCTCCACCGATCAGACTCCAGACAAGGCCGGTGGAGTAGACCAGTAGCGACAGCACCAGCGCCTGGGAAGCTGGCACGAAGATGGCCTGGAACAAACCCACGAACAAACCTTCGCGCACGCCCAGGCCGCCGGGGGTCAGCGGAACCGAGGCGATCACCGAAATCAGCGGAAACAATACGAAATAATCGCCCAGCGCTACGGCCAGTCCCAGCGCCTGGCCGATGGCGTGACAGGCCAGCGTCAACGCCAGCAGGTTGCCCAGCGAAAGCAGGGCGGCCTTCAGCACCACGCGCGGATGATGCCGGTAAACGTAGAGCGCCTCATAGGCCCGGCGCAGCCAGCTCCCGACCCGACCCGAGCGTTCCAAGCGCCGGAACAGTCCGAAGCGTTCCAACAGAGGGCGCTGAAACAAGAGCACGAGCCCCGCCACCCCGGCGGCCAGAAAAGCCAGCATCAGAAACCCCGCGTCGCGGGGACCATCGTGGTCGAGAAATATATGTATGCGCGACAGAATCATGCCGCAGCAAAAAATCACCATCACGAAAAGCCCCAGCCCGCGGTCGAGCAAAATCGTCGCCGTGGCCTCGACCGACCTGCCCGGCGCCCGGCGCGCCGCATACCACGCGCGCACCACATCGCCGCCGCAGGCGCCCAGCAGGAAGGCGTTAAAAAACTGTCCCACCAGATAGACGCGCCAGAGTTGCCCGCGGCGCATGCTTATGCCCGCCACCGCCAGCATCAGCCCCCAGCGCTCCGCCGCCAGGAACAGCCCAAGACCCGTCCAGACCAGCGCCGCCGCCAGCCAGGGCCAGCGTCCCAACGCCGGCGCCGCCGCCTCGGCCAGCCGCCCCCAGCCGACCGTCCCCAGTAGCAGCCCGAGCAGCCCGGCGCCAACCGCCACGCGCAAAAGCGTCTTCACGCCCGCGGACAGTCCGGCCTTGTCCTTTACACGCAGATCCGTCATGACCATACGATTTCGCTTGCGTGACTAAAAAATAATCCCGAACGGAAAGGTAATCGAAGTTTACAGATCACTCTTCCCTTGAGCGTTGAACGCCACCGCCACGATCATCAGTCATTCGTCAGGCATTCGCCGGGCGCTGGACGCCGCAATAGATTTCATTGGTATCGGGATTGCGGATTTCGAACTCCTCGATATGTTTGACCGGATCGCTGCGGAAGGTCAGATAGCCTCCGAACTGCTTCTCCATCTGCACCAGGAAGGCCTCGTCCTCGCGGCGCAGCCGGTCGAGGATCGCGGGGTGCAGCGTAATCTGCAGTTTGGCGGCCTGGCGGCGTTCGTTGGTCAGGCGGCGCATGACCGCCGAAATCTGCCGCTGAATCTCGACGCTCATGGTCAGCGCGGACTTGACCGCCCCGCGACCGTGGCAATAGGGACAATCCACGCGCATGGCGGAGAGAATCCCCTCGTCCACGCGCTGGCGGGTCATTTCCAGCAGACCCAGCTGCGAGATCGGCAGCACATTGGTGCGCGCCTTGTCGCGCCGCAGGGCATCCTTGAGGGCCTTGTAGACGTTGACGCGGTTTTTCTTGGACTTCATATCGATCAGATCGAGCACGATCAAGCCGCCGATGTTGCGCAGACGCAACTGGCGCGCCACCTCCTCGACGGCCTCGATGTTGACCTCGTAAATCACATCTTCCTGCTGCATCGAGCCCTTGTGCCGTCCGGTGTTCACATCCACCGCCACCAGCGCTTCGGTTTCGTCGAAGATCAGGTGGCCGCCCGACTTCAGGCTGACCTTGCGGCCGAAGGCGTCGTCCAATTGCCGTTCGATCATGAAGTGCTCGAAAATCGGCTGGCTGCCCTCGTACTGCTGCACGCGGGAGCGCAGGCGCCGCGAAATCTTGGAGCCCAGTTCGCGGGCCATTTCGTAGGTCTTGGGATTGTCGATCACGATGCGGTCCACGTCCTCGGTGACCCAGTCGCGGATCACGCGCTCGACCAGGTCGGGCTCCTGATACAGGCAGGCCGGCGCCTTCAGGTCGCGCAGGTTGGCCTGAATCTGCCGCCAGCTGTCGGTCAGCGCGCGCATGTCGCGCACAAATGCGCGCTGGTTGGCGCCTTCGCCCGCCGTGCGCACGATCAGTCCCACGCCCGGCATCTGCGGCAGCCGGGCCACGATCTTCTTGAGACGCTGGCGCTCCTTGTCGTCCTCGATCTTGCGCGACACGCCGCGCAGAGCGCTGCCGGGCATCATCACCAGGTAGCGGCCGGGAATGCTCAGGTTGGCCGTCACGCGCGGACCCTTCGTGCCGATCGGGCCCTTGGTGACCTGCACGACGATTTCCGAATCCACCGGAAAACGCTTGGCGATTTCCGCGCTCGAGACCCGTTTGCGGCGCATGCCCTGACCCGACCCGCCGCCATGCCCGGAGCCCTCCTCGAGGGCCTCGATCGCCGCCCCGTCCTCGGGAATCATGTCCCAGTAGTGCAGGAAGGCGTTTTTCTTGAGGCCGATATCCACGAAGGCCGCCTGCAACCCGTCTTCCAGATTGCGCACGCGCGCCTTGTAGATGCTGCCCACGATGCGTTCCTCGGTCGGATGCTCGACCTGATACTCCTCCAGCCGTCCGCTCTCCATGACGGCCACGCGGGTTTCCAAATTCTCGGCGTTAACCACGATTTCCCGTTTGGACACTTTGCGTCCAAAGCGGAAATTCAACAAACCTTCGATCGCTTTTTTGAACATATTCATCCGGCCTTTCTTACATGCACGCTTTGCACCAACCCCAGCGTGAACAGGGTGGACACCAGAAAAGTGCCTCCATAACTCACCAATGGCAGGGGTATGCCCGTCACGGGCAACAGCCCCCCCGTCATCGCCACATTGATAAACACATGACTGAAAATCAGCGTCGTAATCCCGACGCACAAAACCCGCCCCATCAGATCCGGCGCCTGCAGCGCCGCCATCAAACCGCAACCGAGCAACACCACGTAAAGTCCCAGCAGCGCCGCGGCGCCTGCGAAACCGGTCTCCTCGGCGATCACCGCGAAGATGAAATCGGTGGGTGAGACCGTACGCGGCAGGAAACCGAGCAAATTCTGCCGCCCCTGCATATAGCCCCGGCCCCACATCCCTCCCGAGCCGATGGCGATTTCCGACTGCCGCCGGTTCCAGCCGGCGCCCAGGGGATCGCTGTCCGGCCGCAGGAAGACCTCGATCCGGTCGCGCTGGTAGTGGCTCAGGCCGATGCGGTGGAATAAGGCCTCCTGCCGCTCCGGGCGCATGTCCAGCATTTCCGGCAGCAGCACGAGCGACAGCAACGCGGTCACGGCCAGCGCGCCCGCCACAATCAACGCCAGCAGCGGACGCCAGGAAGCCCCGCCGGTGAAGAGCATGGCCATCGTGATCGGCACAAAAACCAAAGTCGTCCCCAAATCGGGCTCTTTCAAAATCAGCGCCATCGGCAGCGCCGCCAGGGCGAAGGCCTTCCAGAGCGACGGCGGCCTCGCGTCGCGCCCGCGCGCCGCCAGCCAGGTCGCCAGCGCCACAATCACCGCCAGTTTGGCCAGTTCCGAGGGCTGCACCGCCATTCCGAAGGCCATCAGCCAGCGGCGCGCGCCGTAGATCTTGGTTCCCACGAGCAGCACCGCCACCAGCAGCGCGACGACCAGTCCGTACAAGACCCAGGCCGCGTCGCGCAAGCGGCGGTAATCCAGCCACATCGCCGCCCAATAGACCGCCATTCCGCCCATGGCCCAACGGATCTGCTGAATATCCAAAAAGCGCGTGCGGTCGGTGCGCAGGTGGGTCGCGCTGTGAATAAACAGCACGCCCACGGCCAGCAGCGCGACGATCGCCGCCGTCATCCACCAGTTCTGGCGCAGCCAGAGCCGCCACATGTCATGTACGCGAGCCATCGGGGGCCAATTCCTCCGCGCCATCCATCACGCTCTGCATCAGGCGCCGCACCCGCGGCGCCACCGTCGAACCGCCAGAATCGCCCTGTTCGAAAACCATCGCCAGCGCATAGCGCGGCGCTTCGTACGGTCCGAAAACGATCATCCAGGTGTGCTTCGAGCCCGAACCCTTGACGCCAAACTCGGCCGTACCGGTCTTGCCGGCCAGCGCGGCGCCCTCGATCCGCGCGCGCCGCCCGGTGCCGGTCGGGCTCATGATCACGTCGTACATTCCCTGGCGCACCGCCCGCGCCAGCTCCGGCTTCCATTGCAGGTCGCGCACCAGCACCGGCGCGAGCCAGGCGGGCGCGGCCTCGCCGGCGCGTTGCACGCCGCGCACGAAGCGCGGACGGAAAACCCGGCCGCCGTTGGCCAGCGCGGCCGTGGCGACCGCCATTTGCAGCGGCGTCACCGCCAGGGCGCCCTGGCCGATCGAGCAGTTGGCGGTGTCGCCCAGCCGCCAGCCCTCATGCCAATGCTGTCGTTTCCAGGCCTCGTTGGGCAGCACGCCCGCCACCTCGTAGTAACCGTCAATCCCCGTGGGCTGTCCGAAACCCATGCGGTGGGCCAGTTCGTAAATCGCATCCCATCCGCATTGCGCGCCGACCTGCGCGAAGTAGGCGTTGCAGGACTGTTCGATGCCGCGCCGCAACGCCACGCCGCCGTGCCCCGCCGTGTTCCAGCAACGAATGCGCAACCCGCCGATCACCGCATAGCCCGGACACTCGAAAACCGTCTCCGTGGTCACGCGTCCGCTGGCAAGCGCCGCGCTGGCCACGACCGGCTTGAAGACGCTGCCGGGCGCGTAAACCTCCGACATCGCGCGATTCAACATCGGCTTGGCCGGATCCTGGTTGAGCGTCTCCCAGAGCGAGGCGCTGAAGACCGGCAGAAAGGCGTTGGGATCGAAGCCCGGCGCGCTGGCCATGGCCAGCACGTCGCCGCAGTTCGGATCGAGCATCACGATCGCGCCCGGCATGTCGCCCAGCGCGGCCTCGGCAAGTTTCTGAATCCGCAGGTCCAGCGTCAGATGCAGGTCGGCGCCGGGCTCCGGCGAACGCTCGACCGTCAGCCCGCGCCGGAAACCGGTCACATCCACGTCCAGGCGCGCCGTGCCGGGCTGACCGCACAGTTCCTTGTTCCAGCGCTTTTCGAGTCCCGCCCGGCCCTCGCTCTCGGATAGCACAAACTGGTAAGTCCGCTTGTCCTCCGCGTCGCCGAAGGCGCGCCCGACATAACCCAGCACATGCGCCGCGAGCGTCCCCCGCGGATAGGCGCGCACGGGCTCGACCACCACATCCACCCCCGGCCGGCCGTCGGCCTGCTCCATGAAACGGGCCAGTTCCTCCGGCGCGAGGTCGCGCCAGGCGATCAGCGGCATCGGCAGGCGGCTTTGAATATGGCGGTCTATGTCCGCCGCGGTCAGCGACGGCGGGCGTCCGATGATGTGCCGCAATTCGTCAAGTTCGCGCAGCACCTCGTCCACCGTGCGCGCCCAGCGGCCGGCGCGGCGGAAGACGGCCAGATCGAGCGCCACATTGCAGGCCGGCCGGTTGTCCGCCAGCACCTCCCCGCCGCGCGCCAGCAGCCGTCCACGCGCGCCCGGCACGCGCAGGGCGCGGGTGGATTGCTCGACCGCATCCTGGTCGAATTTGCCCACCGTGCGCACCTGGATGCGCCAAAGGTTGGCGGCCAGCACCAGCAAGGCCGCGGCCATCGCCGCCGCCAGTCCGGCGACGCGCAAGGCGGCGTGCGCTCCCGCATCAAGCGCCGCCATAGAGCGTCTTCCCTTCCGCTTTTCCGCGCAAATCCAGCCGCCGCTCCATCCAGGCCGCGAGCATCCACACGGCCGGCGTTATCAGCGCCCCAAGAAAACCGGCGCCGAAGGCCTTGGCCGCGACCCAGCCCGCCGGGGCCGGGGCGTATTCCTGACCGGACAGCAGCAGCAGGTAGATCGCCAGCGTCATCAATGCTCCGCCCGCGAACCCCAGCATCACGGCCGTGCCCGTCGTTTCGTAAAACCACATACCGCGCTGGCTTTGGATGGCCAGCCCCAGGGCCGACAGGCAGACCGTCGAAAACCCCATGGGCAGCGAACTCAGCGAATCCTGGAAAAGCCCCGCCACGACCGCCACGCACAACATCGCCACGCGGCCATGCGCGATCGCGTAGTAGGTCGCCAGCGCCATCAGCACCGGCGCCTTGGCCTGGCCCAGCCAGACCAGCGGCGGGAACAGACTCTGCAGCAGGCCCGCCAGCAGCAACAGCAGGGTCATGGCGGCGGTGAACATCATGGCTCCGCCTCCTCGCGCGGCGGCTCCGCGGCCGCCGCCCGCGCCGCGTTGTACGGCGGCAGCACCAGCACGTAACGCAGGCGCGTCAGATCGGCGCAGGGGGTCAGTTCGACCCTGCGGTACAAACGCGAGGGTCCGAATTCGATGCGCCGCACCATGCCGACCGGCAGATCGGGCGGAAAAACGCCGCCCAGGCCGGAGGTCACGACGAGATCGTTGGTGCGCAGGTCCGCGCCGCGATCGGCATATTCGATGGTGAGCGGAGGCAGCGGCGCCAGCACGCCCAGCGCAGGTTCGCCGGCGGGCGATAAGCCGCCGCCGGTCAGGATGCCGGGCACGCCGCTGCGCACAAAACGCACCGCCACGCGGCTGCCGCGGTCGGAGAGCAGCAGCACGTCGCAGGCGCCGTCGGATACGTCCCGCGTGCGCCCCACCAGTCCGTCGGCCGTGATCACGGCCTGCCCGTTGCCCAGGCCGCTGGAAACTCCGCCGTCAAGCCGCGCCGACTGCCACCAGCCGCCGCCGTCGTCGCGCGCGATGACCTCGCAAGCCAGCGCGTGGCCCGGCGCCTCGCGGGCGCGGCCCAGCAGACGGCTCAGTTCGACATTGCGCCGTTCGAGGCTCGCGCCGTTGCGCACACGCGTCCGCAGGGATTCGTTCTCGAGCCGCAGCCGGTCGCACTCCGTGCGCAGGCGGTCGAAGTCGCCGACCGATTCGACGACGCGATCGGCATGGTTCAGGGCCCGCGCGGCCCAGGCCTGATAAGGCGCCAGACCTTCCCTGACGATGGCGCGCAAAGGATGCGCGACCGTCGCGGGCAGATTCACCACGATCAGAAACGCCACACCCAGGGCCAGTAAAATCAGATAACCACGTTCCCTCACCGTGCTCAAAAACCTTTCACCGGACAGTCAGCCCTGGCGACCCCGGCGGGGAGAGGCGAAACATCGAACCAGCACGTGAAGCGCGATTGGCGGGGCGTTCAATACGAACGCTCGGTGGCGGCCACCTTGCGGAGGAAGTCAAGCTCGCTAAGCACCACCCCGACCCCCAGCGCCACGGCGCTGAGGGGATCCTCGCTCAGGTGGACCGGCAATCCGGTGTGCTCGGCGATCAACTTGTCCAAACCGCGCAGCAGCGATCCGCCGCCGGACATCACCATCCCGCGGTCCACCAGGTCGGCGGACAGCTCGGGCGGGCAACGCTCCAGCGTGGTGCGGATGGCGTCCAGAATCGCCGAAACCGGCTCCTGCAACGCCTCGCGGATTTCCTCGGAGGTCACGGTCAGCGTCTTCGGCAGGCCCGACACCAGGTCGCGGCCCTTGACTTCCATGGTTATTTCTTCGCCGATGGGATACGCCGACCCGATGCGAATCTTGACCTCCTCCGAGGTACGCTCGCCAATCATCAGGTTGTAAACCCTCTTCATGTACTGGACGATATACTCGTCCATCTCATCTCCGCCGACGCGCACGCTGCGGCAGAACACGATTCCGGCCAGCGAGATCACCGCCACTTCGGTGGTGCCTCCGCCGATATCCACGATCATGTTCCCCGCCGGCTCCTGCACCGGAAGTTCGACCCCGATCGCGGCCGCCATCGGCTCCTCGATCAAATGCACCTCGCGCGCCCCGGCGTGCATCGCCGAGTCCATCACCGCGCGCTTTTCCACTTCCGTAATCCCGCTCGGCACGGCGATAATCACGCGCGGCCGCACGAGTTTCCGGCGGTTGTGTACCCGCCGGATAAAATACCTCAACATCGCCTCGGTAATGGCGAAATCCGCGATCACGCCCGACTTCATCGGGCGGATGGCGATGATGCTTCCCGGGGTGCGCCCCAGCATCTGCTTGGCTTCGTCGCCCACGGCCAGAACCCGGCGCGTGCCGGCCTGGATCGCGACCACCGAAGGCTCGCGCAAGACGATGCCGCGTTCGCGCACGAACACCAACGTGTTCGCCGTACCCAGATCGATTCCGATATCCTCGGAAAAAAGCCCTAAAAAACGGTTCAAAATGGACATGCTCACGCTCCGGACCAGTCGGCCCCGAAGTCACTCCCCTGTTCAATTATGCCCCGACTATGCCGCACCATCGGCCCCCCGTCAAGCAACAAAATGCGACAGGAGGAAAAGAAGGTGAGTCGGTGAGTCGGTGAGTCGGTGAGTCGGTGAGTCGGTGAGTCGGTTGCCGGTGAGGCGGGGAGGCCGGCGAGAGAGAAGGACGGAACGCGCCGCGGTGACGCGGTGGCGAGAATGGCCAGGAACTGGGGAGGAAACAGTCTCATGACAGGCCCGCCACCTGCTGCTACTTTGCAAAGCAGCCCTTCGCTACGCAGCATGAGCCTCTGCGTTGATGGATTCGCATTCGTTCGTGCCCATCGGCTGAACACTTTTGAACAGTTCTGAACACTTTTCGGAAAACGGCAAGTTAGAGGCTGTGCATGGTTTAAAAGACGGCGCTCCCGGCGAGCGCGCCCGGCCGGAAAAACGAGGGCCATGTACCCCAAGCAGGAATCGGGCGCTC
>JANYBP010000115.1 GCA_025360745.1 bacterium | reverse complement strand
CGGAGGTCGTCCCTCCAAAAACTTGGGAATCACGGGTGTTTTCGTGAATGGAGGGACGACCTCCGTGTCGTCCGGACCTGCGCAAGAGGCCATAATGCGAATTGCTGGGGTCCGGTAGATCGCCGTTGCGCATGCGCCGGGAATCTGGTTAAGTTTCCAGCCTGCATCCGGAGTGGGTGCGCTGTTTTGACAAACAAGCTTCACGGGGTTCATTTACATGACGCTGCTGCCGCGCTGCTGTCTGTTCCTACTGCTGACCGTCCCGCCACTGGCGGCGGACGAGATTTCGACCCAACCGCCCCGCAATGTCTTCGAGTCGCTCGGGATTCAAACTGTGCTGGCGCCGCTGGATCGGCAGATGGCGGAAGCGAAAAAGGCCGGGAATTACCCGCTGGCCGAGGATTTCGCGCGCAGGCAGACCGCCAGTGCGCCGTGGTTCAGCCCGGCCTGGTACAACCTCGGCTGCATTCAGGCCCTCGCCGGCCGGACCAACGAGGCCTTCGCTTCGCTCGAAAAATCCGTCAGTCTCGGCTTTCGTAATCACGCGCAGTTCGCGCGGGACGCGGACCTGACCGCGCTGCGCGGTGACCGCCGCTTCGACGGTCTGCTGGACCAGGCCCGTCAGCCCGCCCCCGCGCAGTCGGCCCCCAACTTCGCCGTCGAACCGTATCATGTTACCGGCGCTGTCGCCTGGGTCGCGGCCGGCAACACGATTCAGGACCCGCGGCTCGGCGGCCAACTGCGGGCGCTTTACCGCTTTGACACCGACGCGATCCGCCGGCGGCCGGTCGTCGCCGGCGCGGGCAGTTTGAAAGACCAACTCCGCGCCTGGGCCGCCGAGGGTACGGCGGCCAGCAATGCCGGGGACCTATACGACAATCGCGACCGCGGCCACGCGCGGCTCGGACTGGACGCCTATCCTCAAATGACCAGGGTTGACTATGCCCCCGAAGCCGTCGCCATCGGACTCGACTACAGCGTCCAGTCCCGTCTGCTGCACGACGCCGTGACGATCGGCAATTCCTCGACCGCGTTGACGCAAGGGCCCTTTTGGCGCAGCCTCTCGCGCATGGCCATGCTGGACGCGCCCGGCGCGCCCTGGCTCTATATCCAGTATCGCTCCAATCAGTTCTACCTTTATCCTTCGCACCACGACTACGATCCCGAACCGGGCGACCACG
Organism: bacterium; assembly: GCA_025360745.1. Taxonomy (GTDB): domain Bacteria; phylum Verrucomicrobiota; class Kiritimatiellia; order CAIKKV01; family CAIYGI01; genus CAIYGI01. Next base: position 1,258 of record JANYBP010000115.1, on the reverse strand, counting down.
GCGACGTTTTCCCGGCCAACACTCCCTACCTGCTGACCAGCCATGGTTCATCCTATTCCGACCAGCCGTTTCTGGAGGCGCTGATCATGACCCTGGCGGCCTTCCGTCCCGAGGTTAAACAGCGCCTTGCCGCCAACGGCCAGTTGATGCCCGCCCTGCAGATGATTTTTCGCCGCAGCAACCGCTCCGTCACCAATGACGCGGTCTATTTGACGGGTATCGCGCATCCCGCCGTCTTCGACAGCACGCAACTCGATCTGGAACGCATGCTCCGCCTGGCCCACGAACTGACCCTCACCAATCTGCCGCCGCTGGTCCAACTCACGGTTGTCTCGGAGGATAGCTTCACCGCCGGACGCGATTATTTCGACGTCGCCGAGCGCGGCGAGGCGCTTTTCACCACGCCCTGCGCCATCGCCCGCGTCTGGCGCGCCGCCGCCCGCACGCGGCGCATGGTCGTCAGCGCCGCCGGCAGCCATGCGCCAGACCGGCGTTCCCTGACCTACCACTGGTCTGTCCTGAACGGCGATCCGGCGGCGGTCGTGATCGCGCCCCGCACCAGCGATGGCTCGATCGTCGAAATTACCTTCACCTGGCAGCCGCGCCATCCCGTCAGCCCCGTCAGTCCGCTGCGATCCAACCGCATCGAGATCGGCGCCTTCGCCTGCAACGGCGATCTCTGGTCCGCGCCGGCGTTTGTCAGTTTCATGACGCTCGCCAACGAAAATCGGGAGTACGGGCCCGATGGCCGTATTCTTTCTATTACGTACATGGGTGGCGAAGAGGTCGGTTCTTATGTGGATCCGGCCTGCGATCTGCCCAAGAGCTGGCGCGATGAATACCGTTACGATGCCGCCGGTAAACCGGATGGCTGGACACGCGTGCGCGGATTCGACAAGCAGCGCCGGGACGACTACGCGCCCGACGGCCGCCGCATCGTCAGCCGCGACGCCTCCGGGCAGCCCGGCCGCACCGTCGCCGTGCGCTACGTTCCCCAGCAAGCCGGCCCCAACCTGGCTCCGACGCTCAAGGAAATAGAACTGCCGGAGTGAGGGAGAAGAAGGCTGTCAGGCTGAAGGCTGAAGACTGTGGTCCATTATGTTTGCCCCGCCCCTGATCCTCGCCTAACCGGACTTTCGCTATTCGACCTTGAAAGTCGCCTTTTTCTGGGTGCGACGCATTGAAAACCCCAATGCTTTCGCTGTTTTCATGCGGCAAAACGTTTGGCTACAGACCTACCCTCTTTTTTAAGTTGCGT
>JANYBP010000119.1 GCA_025360745.1 bacterium | reverse complement strand
ACTGGGGATAGCCGAGTACAAAACGGTTGGCAAAGCCGTCGAAAGATTCACGACCGCCTTGGCCCGCGACGCGACGAAACGCCGAATTGTGAAAGTGTGCCTGAATGAATTGTCGCAAGTCGAGACGTGACCCCTCGCGGCCATGACCCCTCGCGGCCAGGGTGTAGGCGATGGCGTTGCCCATGCCGCTGGTCGGTCGGTGTTGACTCAACTTGAGGCGAACAGGCAAACGTCACCTCTTGCCGGATATTACAGGCGGTACCATGAGCCTTTGCCTGTGCCCTCGCGGACCAGTAATTTGCTTCGGACAAGCGCCTTCAAATGCGCCTTGATGGTGTTACGGTTGGCGCCGGTCAGCCGGCAGATGTCCCGGATGGCCACGCGGCCCAGTTCGCGCGCGGCGGCGAGGATGTCCTGAGATAGTTTCGGAACCTCCAGCAGTTCCTTCTCCCGATCGAGTTTCCCGGCCAGTGCGTCGGCCTGCTTTTTCAACGACTGCAGGAAGAACACAAGCCAATCGCCCAAGCGGACGTTGCCGGTGTAGAGGGTCGTCTGCGCCCGCCGCAGGGCGAGGTAGTAGCGGTCCTTGTTCTCTTCGATGACTCGTTCCAAGGAACTGTAGGGAACGTAGAGATATCCGGCTTTCAACAGACACAGCGTCGTAAGAATCCGGGAAAGCCGGCCGTTGCCGTCTTGGAAGGGGTGGATGGCGAGGAAATGGACGATGAACACGGCGATCAGGATCAGTACGTGGCGCCGGTCGGCTTGGATCTCGCCGTCATACCACTCCACCAGTTCCCTCATTTTCCGCGGCGTATCGAAAGGCGTGGCCGTTTCGAAGACCACGCCGACGCTCTTGCCGTCCGCGTCGAAGGCCTCCACATTGTTGGGCTGTTTCTTGTACTCGCCCCGGTGCCGCGCGTCCTTGGATGAGTGTTTCAGCAAAATCTGGTGTAACTGCTTGATGTGATTCTCGGAGATCGGGATGTTGCCGTAGGACTCGAACACCAGGTTCATGGCCTCGGCATAACCCGCCACTTCCTCCTCATCGCGCGACCGGAAGTGTTTCAGTCCCACGCCGGACAACAGGCGTTCGATTTCGCCGTCGGTCAGTTTCACCCCCTCGATACGGGTGGACGATCCGACCGACTCGACCGTCGCCACTTTGCGGAGCAGTTTCAGTCTGTCCGGAGCGATGTTCTGTAAAGCCCTCCACGCTCCTTTGAACTCGTCGATGCCGGCGACGATTCGGAGAATCTCCGAGTTTACTTCGATCGATGGAGTATCCATATACGCACCCATATATACCCAAATATGGATGAAAGTCAATCCTGCCCTCTTTCCATGCAGCAATTCTCACTATGGCCACATGAAGTGCGGTCGGGACGGAGCCCGACCCTCCAAAAGCTCGAAAACCCGCCGTTTCGTCGCCTGGAGAGACGACCTCCGTGTCGTCCAGGCCCGAGGAAGCGGCCATAATGCGAATTGCTGCTTTCCATGAAGGCTTGCCGCGACTGGAGGTGGCGTGTATCTTGACGCCATCATGCAACGCAATCTCACGGCGATGGCCGGGCGCAGGTACGATGTATTGGTTGTCGGGGGCGGCGCCTGCGGCGCGTTTGCCGCGCTGGAGGCGGCGCGGCGCGGACTGTCGGTCGCGCTGATAGAGGGGCGCGATTTCTGCGGGGCCACCTCGGCCAACAGTCTGAAGGTGATCCACGGCGGCCTGCGTTACCTCCAGCAGGCGGATGTGGGCCGCGTGCTGGCCTCGGCGCGGACGCGGCGGCGGCTGATGCGCGTGGCGCCGCATCTGGTTCAGCCGCTGCCGTGCGTGCTGCCCACCGAGAACCGCTTCATGCGCAGCCGCCTGGTCATGTCCGCCGGCTTGCTGGCCAACGATCTGCTCGCCTTCAACCGCAACCGCGGCGCGGATGGCGCGCACCGCGTGCCGCCGGGGCGGCTGCTTTCGCGCGCCGAGCTGGCCGCGATCGTCCCGGGCGCGGACCGGCTGGGCTTCACCGGCGGCGCGCTCTGGTACGACGGACTGGCCCATAACACCGAACGGTTGGTGATCAGCGCCGTGCGGGCGGCGGTGGAGCGGGGTGCGGACGCCGCCAACTATCTGGCCGCCACCGGCTTGTTGCGCGCGGGGCAGCGGATCGCCGGCGTGACCGCGCGCGATCGCCTGGGCGGCGCTGAACTGGAAATCCGGGCCGACTTCGTTATCAACGCCGCGGGCCCCTGGGCCGCGGAATGGCCGGCCGGACAATCCGCCGGCCTGACGCCGCCGCCCGGGAAGTTGGCGATGGGCATGAACTTCGTGCTGCGCCGCCCGCTCTCGGAACGGATCGCCTTCGCGCTGCAAACCGCGCCGACGGCGGGCGGCGGGCGGCGCATGCTCTTCTTCGTGCCCTGGCGGGCTGGAACGCTGGCCGGCACATATTACCGCGACCACACGGGGCCGGCCGATGCGTTGCGCGTGACTGAAGAGGATATGGAGCTCTTCCTGAACGACCTGCAAAAGGCCTGTCCCGCCGCCGGATTACGGCGCGAGGATATCGCCTTTGTCCAGGCCGGCCTGCTTCCGGCGCACGGCAGCGGAACGCCCGGCGGCGAGCCCGACCTGCTCGCGCACGCCGTCTTCGTGGATCATGCGCGGCGGGATGGCGTCGCCGGAATGCTGAGTCTGGTGAATGTGAAGTATACGACCGCCTGGAATGTCGCCGCGCAGGCCGCCGCCATCGCGGTCCGCCGGCTCGGACGCGGAAAGCGCGACGGCAAGCTTCGGGACGCCGCGCTGCCGGGCGGCGATATCGCCGATTTGGACCGATTCCTGGCCGACGAGACGGACGGCGGGCCGGCGGCGCGGCGGCTCGGACTGCAATACGGAACCCTGCGCCACGAGATCGTGGAACTGGGCCGCCGTGAAAACCTGGCCGCGCCGCTTGCCGCGGGGAGCGGCGTAATCGGCGCCGAAATCGTGCAGGCCGTCCGCCACGAGATGGCGCAAACGCTCTGCGACGCCGTCTACCGGCGGACGGACCTGGGCACGGCGGGCGCGCCGCCCCCAGAAGCCCTCGCCGCCGGCGCCCGCCTGATGGGGCGCGAGCTTGGCTGGAGCCTGGCGCGCGTCGCCCAGGAACTGGCGCGTGCGCGCGCCGTGGTCTTCCCCGGCGGCGAATTCGGAAAGTAACCGGTCGGTGACGCAGTGAAAAAACCAGCAGTTCTCATTAAGATCAAACGGATATTGTCGAAATCGCTATCGAAATCGCTATCGGGTTCGAATCCTGACACTTTCTGCGATTTCGATCCCGATTTCGATCCCGATTTCGAGGGGGGAAGCCATAATTATAATTGCTGGTGAAATTGCTGGTGAAAAACAGGTTTTCTTGGACACTCCCGCCCGAATTTGTTATATTTTCATGCTTAGGAGAGATTTATGGAAACAAAAGTCCGGGCCAAACTTACGGAACTTCGCGGCATGTTGCAGGCCGATGGCGGCGATCTGGAGGTCGTCGGCATTGAGGGCAAGACCGTTAAATTGCATCTGACCGGCGCCTGCGGCTGCTGTCCGCACGCGACCATGACGATCAAGCAGGGGATCGAGCGCGTCCTGCGCGAGCAGGTGGATGAGGAAATCGTCGTCGAGCGCGTCTAACGCCGGGGAGTGCGCCTGTGATAACCGAATGGGTCACGCAACTGCTCGAATGGAGCGTCCGGCTGGTGGAAACGACCGGCTATTCCGGCGTGCTGCTGTTGATGCTGATCGAAAGCACAGTTTTCCCGTTTCCAAGCGAACTGGTGCTGCCGCAGGCCGGCTATCTGGCCCAACAGGGCAAGATGAATCTGCTGGCGGCGGTCGCCATGGGCACGATCGGCAGTTGCCTCGGCGCATTGATCAATTACGCCTTCGCGTACTACGTGGGGCGTCCCTTTCTGCTGCGGTACGGTCACTACTTCTTCTGTCCCCGCGACAAGTTCGAGAAAGCCGAGATTTTTTTCCGGCAGCACGGTGAGATCGGCACCTTCACGGGTCGCCTGATCCCCGGCGTGCGCCACCTGATCTCGCTTCCAGCCGGTGTGGCCCGCATGAAGCTCAGTCACTTCATCGGGTTTACCGCGCTCGGCGCCGGTCTGTGGTGCGTCGTGCTGGTGGCGCTGGGCTATTGGGTGGGCGCGGAACGGGAACGCATCGCCCCTTATTATCGCTACATCGTTCTCGGCATGGCGGCGTTTTGTGTCGTTCTGATCGGCGGCTACATTATGTGGCGCCGTGGTAGGAAGAAAGTGGAAGCAGTCAGCAGTGAACGGTGAACAGTTTACTGTTCACTCTTCGCGCTTTCTTCAAACGCCTTACTTACGCGAGCAGTTGTAAGGAGTTTCGCATGTCTCTGGTCCGGGATTCGACATATTGCCGCGATCCTTCGCTCGCGCTGCAAAGCGAGTGGATCGAAACCAATGCCCGCGGGGGCTACGCCGCCGGCACGTTGTCGAACGCCCATACCCGCAAATACCATGGCCTGCTGGTGGCCGCGCTGCGGGACCCGCCGGGGCGCTTTGTGCTGCTTTCGAAACTCGACGACGTGCTGCTGGCCGGCGACCGGGAACTGCCGCTTTCGCTGCACCTGTACCACCGTTGCCGCGTGCCGCCGGATGGCGAACTCTGTCTGGACGGGTTTGCGCAAGACGAGTCACCGGTCTGGCGTTATCGCGCGGGCGACATCGAACTTGAAAAACGCATTCTGCTGTTGCACAAGCGCAACACGGTCCTGATCGGTTACCGGCTGGTCAGCGCCCCGCCGATTCCCCTGCGCCTGCGCGTGCGGCCGCTGCTGGCCTACCGCGGCATCCACGATCTACAGCGCGAAAACGCTTACTTGAACGCCGATGTGGACCGCGCCCACGGCGGTTTCCGGATCCAGCCCTTTCAGGGCATGCCCACGCTTTACGTCCGCACCAGCGGCGCGGCCGACATTCACCCCGAGCCGCTCTGGTACCGACGCTTCGACTATCCGCGCGAACGCGAGCGCGGTTTTCCGGACCGCGAGGATCTCTTCACGCCCGCCACGATCACGGTCGCGCTGCCGCCCGACGGGTGGCTGATCGTCGCCGCGGGCATCGAGGGCGACGACGATTCCCTGCTCGCCGCCTGGGACGCCGAATTAGCGCGCCGCCGCACGGAGTCCGAGCGCACCCGCGTCGCCGTCGAGGCGGCGCTTGGCCCCGCCGCGCCGCGGGCCGGCCGGCTGGCCGCGCTCATGACCGCCGGCGGCCGCTTTTTCTTCCAGGCGCCCGATGGCCGGGCCTCGCTGATGGCGGGCTTTCCCTGGTTCGACGACTGGAGCCGCGATACGCTGATCGCGCTGCCGGGGCTCATGCTGGCCTCCGGCCGGACCGGCGAGGCCCTGGCCATCCTCAAGGGCATCGCCGCCCAGGAACGCAACGGACTGCTCCCCAATTTTTTCGCCGCCGAGCCCGCCCGGCACGCCTACAACTCCGCCGACGCGGCGCTCTGGTTTTTCCGCGCCGTCCAGCAAATCGGCGACGCGGGTCTTCCCATGGACACCGTCCGCGCCGAGCTTTGGCCCGTCATGCGGCGCATCGTAACGGCTTACCTTCAGGGCGCCGATCCCGCCATCGCCACCGATGAAACCGGCATGCTTTTCGCCGGCGGGCCGGAGACGCAACTCACCTGGATGGACGCCACGGTAAACGGGCGCCCCGTCACCGCCCGCCACGGCGCGGCCGTCGAACTGAACGCCCTCTGGTACAACGCTCTGGTCTTCGTGCGCGAACTGGCGCAGGCCTTTAACGAACCTCCGCCGTTCGAGGCCGATCTGCCGGAACGGTTGCGCGAGGCTTTCCGCCGGCGTTTCTGGCTGCCCAACGAGGAATATCTGGCCGATGTCTGGCGTCCGGACGCCGTGGATACGAGCGTCAGGCCCAACCAGATTCTGGCCGTGGCGCTGCCCCACTCGCCGCTCACGAGCGCGCAGCAGACGTCCGTTGTGCTGCGTGTGCAGCGGGAGCTTTTCACGCCGCGCGGCCTGCGCACTTTAAGTCCCCGCGATCACGCCTACCGCGGACGATACGAAGGCGATGGCGCGGCCCGCGACGGGGCCTACCATCAGGGCACCGTCTGGCCGTGGCTGCTGGGGCCGTTTTGCGACGCCTTCCTGCGCGTCAACCCCCACCGGCGGCAGGCCGCGCGCATGCTGGAGGAGGCCATCGCGCCGCTGGTCGATTTCGCCATCGAGGGACCGGGACTGGGCAACCTGCCGGAAATCTTCGACGGCGACCCGCCCCAACGTCCGGCCGGTTGCTTTGCGCAGGCCTGGAGCAGCGGCGAGTTGATCCGCGTCCTGATCGCCCTTGCCCGCGCCCAGGCTCAATGACCACCGATCTCCAGGCCATGGTGCAGGCGCCGCCCGGCCCCGCCGGCGAACTATTACGCACCGCTCCCAATCTCCCCGCGGGCTTTACCCGGCTTTCGGCCGGCGAAAAGCTGATTGTGGAAGCCACGCTGGCCGGGAACGGCGCTGACGCGGTCGCGTTGCTGTATGCGCCGATCGAACGGGAACAACGCTGGCGGGTGGCGCCGCTGACGCGAACAGGGAACAGTTGGCGTGTTTGCGCCGCGCTTCCGCAACGCGGGCCCTGGCTGGCGCGGCTGGTCTATTCCCGCGACGGCCGCCTCTGGCGCGGCGAACGCGAGGATTGGATGACGATCCTCGTGGACCCGCCCAGCGTGGGCGACCTGCGGGTCTACACCCTCATCCCCCGTCTTTCCGGGCCCTATTCGGCCTGGCCGGGCTGGTTAGAAAAAGCCGCCGCCATGGGCTTCAATGCCGTGCATATTCTGCCCGTCACCCCCGCGGCCTATTCGCACAGTCCATACGCGCCCTCGGAGCACGAGAACGCCGAAGCGCTTTACTGCGATCCCGCGGACCCGCGCCCCGCGCTCGCGCAGTGGGAGGATGTGGTGGCCGCCGCCGGGCGGCTCGGGCTGCGCCTGATCATGGACCTGGTGTTGAATCATGTCGGCATCGGCGGCCGTGTCGCCGCCGCGCATCCCGAGTGGCTGACCCCCGATCCCGGCGAGCCCGACGGCGTCATGCGCGCGGGCTGGAGCGACGGCCGCACGCGCCACACCTGGCGCGATCTGGCCTTGCTGCGTTACGACCATCCCCATCCGGCGCTGCGCCAGGCGCTCTGGGAACAGATGGCCGCCTATGCGCGCTTCTGGAGCCGCTATGCCGCGGCCACAAACGGACTGCTTCGCCTGGACAATCTGCACGGCAGCGACCCGGCCTTCGTGGTCTGGCTGCTGGAACGGCTGCGCCGCGAGTTCCCCGCTGTGGGACTGTGGGGCGAATTTTTCGAGACCCACGACAACGTGGAACGCCGCGTGATGGAGTACGGCCTCGATCTGATCCTGGCCACGCCCTGGGAGCATCGCTTCGTCCCGCAACTCCGCGCCTACCTGCAACACCTGCGCGCCCACAGTCCCGCCCTGCGCCACTTCGCGCCCGTGCTTTCCCACGACAGCGGCGGCATCGCCGAAGAATTCGGCGGCCTTTCCGCCACCCTGCCGCGCTACGTGCTGGCCGCGCTTTTCACCGACGGCCGCACCGGCCTGGTGCAGGGGGTGGAGAGCGGCATGCTGCAGCGCCCCAGCTTCATCGGCGAGCCGTTGCGGACGCCGCCGGATTTTGGCGCCGCCGATTTCCGCGCGCCGATCGCCCGCATCAACGGCCTGCTGGCCCGCGAGGCGATTTTTCGAGAACCCGGTACGCTGCGTTTTGTGGATCACGAGCACGAGGCCATCATCGCCGCCGTGCGCACGGATGAACAGGGCCGGCCGCGTTTCCTGATGCTCTGCAATCTCGACGGTCTGCACGCCCAGACGCTGGAGCTGGATACGCAACGCCATGCCTTGGCAATCTCCCCCCAGACCGCCATCGACGAAATAACCGGCGCCAGCGTGACCTTGACGCCACCGCTTCTGCGCCTGACCCTCGCCCCATGTCAGGCGCTCGTGCTGCGCCTCGCGGCGGAATCCAGCGCTACAATCTGAAGCCATGGGTCGCCGTTATCAGCAGTGACCCATGTCCACAGATGCCATATCCGACGAAGTTTTGATGGGACGTTTTCGGGAGGCTTTCGACGAGGCCGCCTTTGACGAACTGATCGCGCGCTATCACCGTCCGGCGCTCCTGATCGCCCGCAATCACCTCTCGGGGCAAAACTCGTCCGCCGAGGATGCCGTGCAGGAAGCTTTCATCCGGACGGTCAGGAGCCGCGACCGATTCGACGTCGAACGGTCGTTCGCCTCATGGTTCTATTCCATCCTGCGCAACGTGTGCCTGGATTTTCGCCGCAAGGAGGTGCGCCGCGCCCGGCAACTTCAGGAAATCGAGGCGCAGGACAAGCGCACCGCCCAAGACCGCGGCCCCGACCGCGATACCGCGGCCATGCTGCAATCGCTCCCCCCGGCGGACCGGGATATCCTGATCTACCGCTTCGTACACGGTATGACCTTCCAGGAGATCGCGGCGCAGGTCGGGGCCTCGGTCGAGGCGACCAAGAAACGCGCGCAACGCGCCCTAAAACAGCTTCGTACAAAGGCGCCGCCGGAGGATCTGGATTAGGCATGAGCATGTCCCTTTTGGGCGGTGCGAAACGTATATTTTTATGAAGGTCTGAGAGGTTTTCAGCCATGAACTGCCGGGAAGCTACGGAAAATCTGGAACTAAATGCCATGGAGGCGCTCTCCAGTCAGGAGCGCGTGGCCTTCAACGGGCATTTGGAGCTTTGTGCCGAGTGCCGCGCGCAGGCCGCGGAACTTGACGGGCAAATCGGGCAATTCCGGCGGTACGTGCAAACGCCGTCGCCCGGGGAACCGTCGCTGCAGGCGCTGCGACAGAAGATCCGTCAGGAAATCTGGGCCAGCCGGCTCAAGGCGGAAAAGGCGCGGCCGAGGCGGGTGATTTTGAGGCGGGTGGCGGCCGCGATGGTAATCTGCTTTGGGCTGATCCTGGCCTGGCAGGCGGTTCGGGACAAATTGGGCGGCAAATGCGCCTGTAAACCCTGGACGCAGGAGGGCATCGCCTCGGTCGCCGGGAACGATACGGCTTATCCGCTGATCACCGACAAGGAAGTGTTTGCGCTGCTTGACGAGCCGGACGGCAAGCATCTGGTCACGATGGACCGGCACACGGGTTCCCGTCTCTGGAAGAGTTCGTTTACCGTCGCCGGTATGCCTTGCGCGGATTCCAATTGCGTCTATGTATTCAGTCCCGCGGATTCGGCGGAACTCAAACTCGCCGCCCTGGACCGCAAGACCGGGAAGACCGTCTGGGTTTCGGATGCCGAACCTCTGCCGCGTCAGGCCGCGCCTTCGCTGGTCGTGGCCTCGAAACAACGGCTATGTTGGAGCGACGCGGGTAATGTCGGTGTGCTGGATATCGGCACCGGCAAACAACTCTGGACGCGGACGCTGGCGCAGGAAGGGGCCTTGTCCCTGCCCATCGCGGATTCCAACCGCCTGTACGTGGCCTCCAGCGATGCGCTCTTCGCGCTCGACATGGCGACCGGAAGCGTTGACTGGCAGCGCGGGCACGAACGGCAGGGCGCCTATGTGCCGCGGCCGATCGTGCAATGCGATGGCGGCAATGTTGTAATTGGCTTCGGAACCATCTTTGGACGCGGCCTGCTTCAATGTTATCGCGCCGAAACCGGCGCGGAGCTCTGGAAACAGGCCACCGATTCGCCGACGCACCTGCTGGCGGGCAGGGGAAAAATCTATGTCCGTTCCGGCCGGATTCAGGCCTTCGATGGGCGGACGGGCGCGATGGTCTGGTCCGTTCCCATGGGCGGGTGCAGTCCGATCACCATGCTCGGCGACCGGCTCTACGTCATGGAAGGGCTGGATCGGAGGGGCATCTTTGCGCTTAATGCGGACACCGGGCAAAGGAACTGGGACCGTCAGTTGATGAGTTCCTGCAGCCGGTTTGCAATTTCGGGAAGGATGGGTTATCTGGTCACCCAGAAGGGCGAACTTCGCGCCATCGCCATCAGAGGTCGCAGTTAGAATGACGAAGAGTCCGTCGGTGAAAATAAAATCGGCGGGTTTCCCCGGTCAAAAACTGAATTGCAGCGAGAGCAGCGGGAAGGCGGCGGGCGAGGGTTTGAAGGCGGCCTGTCCCTGCACGCCGCGCACGGCTTCGTCCAGATGGTCGCGGTTGTAGCGTTGGGCGGCGTCGATGCCGCCGTAGATGCTGCCGCTGTACCAGGTGACTTCGAAAAAGGAGACCACCGCGAACAGGCCCCAGTGATTGTCATCGGCCGTGTCCACCATGCCCCAGATGAAGAGGCCGTTGAGAATCGCCGAGCGGACGGCGTTGGCGTATTCCCCGCTGTAGGCATAGCCGGCGCCGGGAATCAGTCCCAGCAGTCCGCCCAGCCAGGGACGCTTGCGGGAGGTGTTCTGCCAGCGGTCCAGCGCTTCCGCCGCGACCGGCTCGGGTTCGGGCGAGAGCGCCAGGGCGCCGCGGGCTGCGGCGGGTTGTCCCTGCCGGAGCTCGGCGGCGGCCAGGCGGCGCGCCGCGTAACGGCGCAGGGCCGGGCTGGCGCCGGGCGCCTCCGCCAGGCCGCGGTAGAAGAAGGCGGCTTCGCTCCAGCGGCGGGCGGCGGCGGCGTTTTCCGCGCGCAGCAACTGGGCATCCGCGACCCGCCCGGGATCCAGTTCCTCGAAGCGGTCGATCAGCGTTTCGGCCGCCGCGCACCGGCCGGCCAATTGACTCTCCCGCGCGGCGTACCAGGTCCAGGCCGCCTGCCGGGCGCTGTCCGCCACCTCCTCCAGCGCCGCCCGGCGATATTCCAGCGCGGCGCCGTCATGATCGTTCTCCGAGGCCAGTGTGGCGGCCAGCGTGGCGCTGACGCCGTTGGTTACCCCGGCCTGCAAGGTTGTGGACAGCGCCAGCAGCAGAAGCGACAGCCAGGCGAAAGGCTGCTGTCCAGACAGCCTCTTGCAAAACTCCCGCGGACGACACGGAGGTCGTCCCTCCATTGTCGAAAACGGGCCGTGCTCTCCGTATTTTGGAGGGTCGGGCTCTGTCCCGACCGTTCTTCCAAGAGTTTTGAAAGAGGCTCCAGAAGTCGGAATCCAGAATCCAGAATTCAGTATGCCAAAGCTGGTAGATGGCAGCCGGACGGATGATCCTCTCCGGAACGAGTAAAAGGCCCGCTTGCGCATTGCTATTCTCATTCTGACTCCTGACTCCTGGCTCCTGGCTTCCGACCTCCGACCTCCGCTTCCTCACCGCGCCGCAGGATGGAGTCATGATCGGACAACGCATCGGCGTAGCGGACCTGCCCGCCCACGGTTACAGGCCGGTGCGCGGCGGAGACGACCCCCGGTTCACGCACCAGCCGGTCCGCCGTCAGCGGCAGCGCCCAGAGCGAACCGTGCGCGCGTCCGGCTTCCAGGCAATAGGCGGAGCAACTGGGCTGCATGGAGCAGCGCGATCCTATGGCCGGACCGATCTGGGCGCGATAAAAGGCCACCACCCAGTCCACCGGACGATGCATCCAGGCGCCCCGCGACGCCGCGTCCTCCCGCAGCAGGGCGGGCGGCAAGGCCGACGCGAGACTGTCCAGCAGCGTCGTCAAGGCGGGATCGGCGGTCCCGGCGCCGGGCTGCTCGCGACGCAGCGCCAGCAAAGCCGCGCCGGAGCGCGCGAAGAGTTCGGTATCCGCGGTCAGGAAAAAAGCTTTGCGAAAATCGTCGAAAGCCGCCGGAAATTTGCGCGCCTGGCGTCGCGTGCAGCCGGCTTCGTAGGCCGCCAGCGCGCGCGTGTCGGCGGGGACGGATTTTTCTTCCGCCGCCAGTTCCAGATTGCGCGTCAGCGCCTCCGCGTTCGTGGATTGCAGCCGCAGTCCCGCGCTGTCGGCCAGCACCCGCGCCAGCGTTTGCGTGGGGGTAGTCAGCGCGGACCTGAGCGCCTCGCGCCGGCAGGCGGCCCACTCCCCGCGGGCAAATAAATCGAGCGCCATATCCAAGCCGGTCGCGGCTCCGGCCAGCAGTGCGGGACAAAAAAACAACAGGACCCCGACCGTCAAGGCCGGAGTCCTGTTGCGCTTCATTGGCAGTGCCGCCGTGATCAGTAGTACATCGCGCCGTACTTGGACGCGTAGTCTTTGCTGGTCATGCCGTTCATGCCGTCGATGCCGTTCCAGATCGCGCAAACGAAACCGACCACAGGAATGATCAGTACCCATTCCCGCCAATGGACCTCCTTGCCGTCGTTGTATGCCGCGGCGGAACGAATGCCGAAGCAGCAACCGGCGATGAAGCCCATCACGCCGCCGCGCTGATCGTTGACGGCCAGCGCCGGTCCGACCGACGTCGCCAGCATGATCATCACCATCAAGCCCAGTATCGCTTTTTTCATTATCACCTTCCTTTGCATCCCCACCATGAGGATGGCTGGATCATACCCAAGCCCATTAGAATCTGGCAAGCGCAATTACCGGAAATTTTCACTATGGCCTCTTGCGCAGGTCCGGACGACACGGAGGTCGTCCCTCCATTCACGAAAACACCCGTGATTCCCAAGTTTTTGGAGGGACGACCTCCGTGTCGTCCGTATTCTAGAGGCCATAATGAGAACTGCTGGTCAAGCGGCGGGTGGAATTGACATCTCCGGCAAACGGATGATAGCGTCTTTTTCAGCAACCACTACAACGGAGCATTCGAAATATGCAGAGCATTCGGCTGGGAATCGTCGGACTCGGCAGTATGGGAATCAACCATGCGCAGACAGTGCGCGACGGAAAGGCGCCGGGATTGGCGCTGGCGGCGGTCTGCGATCCCGACGCCAAAAGGCTGGCGATAGCCAGGCAGAAGTTCGGCGACGGCGTGCCGGTGTTCGATTCGACCGAAGCGTTCTTTGCGGCCGGATGCGTGGATGCCGTGCTGATCGCCACCCCGCACTATTTCCATCCGCCGCTGGCGATCGAGGCCTTCAAGCATGGACTGCATGTCCTGATCGAGAAACCCGCGGGCGTTTACACCCGCCAGGTGCGCGAAATGAACGAAGCGGCGGCGAAATCCGACCGCGTCTTCGGCATCATGTATAACCAGCGCATCCGGCCCATGCACCAGGCTTTGCGCCAGTTGATCCAGTCCGGCGATCTGGGGACGATCAGGCGTGCGACCTGGGCCATCACCGATTGGTTCCGTTCGCAGAGTTATTACGACTCCGGTTCCTGGCGGGCGACCTGGGCCGGCGAAGGCGGCGGGGTGCTGATCAACCAGTGTCCGCACAACATCGATCTCTGGCAGTGGTTCTTTGGCATGCCCCGGCGGGTGCGGGCTTTTTGCGCTTTCGGACGGCTGCACGACATTGAGGTCGAGGACGACGTCACCGCCGTCTTGGAATATGCCGATGGGATGAACGGCACATTCATCACCTCGACGGGCGTCAGTCCGGGCAGCAACCGCCTTGAAATTAATGCCGACCACGGCAAGGTCGTGATGGAAAACAACAAGTTGACCTACTACCGCACGATTGTGCCCGTGCCGGAATTCAGTCGCACATTCAAAGGCGGGATCGGCAATCCGGCGCACTGGATCTGCGAAATTCCTTCAGCGGAGCCAGATCCGGCGCATGCCGGGATCATGAAGGACTGGGTCAGGGCCATTCAGGAGGGGCAGCCGCTGCTGGCCCCCGGCGTCGAGGGCATCGCCTGCGTCGAATTGATCAACGCGATGCTGATGTCCACCTGGACGGATGGCTGGGTCAACCTGCCGGTGGATGAACAGCGCTACCTTGCGCTGCTGGAGGAGCGCCGCGGAAAATCGCGCTTCCATGACAGGCAAAAGGGCGGTGGCGGAAGCGTCGTCAATATGGCCGGAACGTTCTGATCGGCGGTTGCACCGGCGTCGTGGGCAGAGTTCCTAGCGGCTACGGATGGCGTCGAACTCGGCGGAGAAGCGCGCGGCGATGGCCGGCGAATCCAGGGCCACCAGGTTCTCGTAATTTTCCTGGCTGGCCGTGTTGCTGAAATTGTATGACCCGGTCAGCACGATTTCGCGGTCCACCACAATGAACTTGTGATGCATGGCCGCGCGCTCGCTGTCGCCCACGCGCACCGCCAGGCATTCGATCCCGGCGCGGCGCAGGGCGTCCAGCGCGCGATCCATCCCTTCGGACTGCGCCTGGCGGGCATCGTACTTGACATGCACGGCGACCCCGCGCCGCCTGGCATCGGTCAAGGCCAGCACGATCGACCGGCGGGTCAGACTGTAGACCGCGACCAGCACTTCCGTGCGGGCCCGTTCAACGTGATAGACCAGCATGCCCTCGCAGGCGGCGCCGAAGGCGGCGGTGGCCTCGGTCGGTGTCATGCGCGGGCGCACCGGCACAACCACCGGATCCATGGCGAAAAGCAGCAACAATCCGAGCAGCACAAGGTTGATCCAGCGCGCGCGCGCGAGGCGGCCGGGCGGCGGACGCGCAATGGACCAATTTATCGGCGCTGGACGGCGAAACGACGGAATCATGGGATCGAAGCATACCCGCCTTATTCCACTTTGTCATTCGCCCTTTAAGACCGGCGTAACGGCGTAACCTAGGCTGGCAGCAATTCTCATTATGGCGTCGGAGACGGAGGGAAGTGGGTGAGTAGAGGGCGGAAAAGCGCCTGTAGGCGAGGGCGCGAAAAATAAGTGGAAAAAAAGTTCTGGACTCAGCGCTGGTTTTGCGGTATAGGCTGTTCG
>JANYBP010000111.1 GCA_025360745.1 bacterium | reverse complement strand
ACGCGAGACGGCCAACTTCAAGCGGTTCCGGAAGCTCATGGATCGCTGGGTCGATCTCGCACTGAAACTCTCTCAACTCAAAACTTTACAGGGCAAACATTCAGAGCCATCATAACGGCCAGAACTCGGTACTCTCAAGCGTCGAACAGTTCCGCTCAAATTCTGTCTTTCCAGTATCCTGGACGACGTTGCAGATTGGCGACGGCGATGATTCTGAGCATCCCGGATTTAATCTGAAAGATGACTCCGTACGGAAAGCGGTATGCGAGGCAGCGCCTTGTATTCTTCGACATCGGCGACCACGCCTGGGGATACTCCGCGATGCGGGTGATAGTCGCATAGATTTCTTCGGCGAACTCAAGGCCGAGACCGGCCCGGCAGTCCTCATAGTACCGAACACTCTCGTCAAATTCCTTGTCTGCCTCTGGATGGAAGCGAAAGTTCATCGCGCATACTTTTGGCGTATCTTCTCGAAGACCTTTTCGCCAGGTATGAGTTCGACTTCGCCACTGTCAATCTCACCCACCCGTCGCTCGGCCTCCTCGGCCCACAAATTGTCGATTTCGCCTTGCGTTGGGAGGTTAAGACTACACAGGAGTTTCTCCACCAAACCGAGGCGATCGTTGGCCGGGAGGGAAAGCGCCTCATCAACCACTTTGTCCGTCACAGTTGGCATCTTGCACTCCTTCATTATGCCGTTCTTGTCAAAAACGCAATCCCACTCGTGACATCCATGCTACGATGTCGATTTTCGCCACACAAGGGCAATCTTAGGCGCTTCCGCTCAAATCGTCCCCTTGATCGAGGGCACGCCCTGCACGCGGGTTTCACATTCACCGTCGTGGTCATTGATAACAAATCCTCAGTGTTCATTCCATTATCGAATACTTTGGGCATCGTAATCCCCCTTCATGATCCGGTTTATGACTGCTGCCATGGCATTTCACCTCAAAAACCGCACAGCGGAGTCTCGCCATGCCTCTTTTCGTTTTTTCATTCGAACTTCCCTTTTGGCCAGGAGCAATTTCATTTTACCGCTTGCCGTAACTCCATCCGCAACTGTTTCGGGAGTTTTATTCTTATTTGAAGGTGAATTTCGCGCTAATTTCGTTGTCAGGCGTGGGAATCCAAACACTTTCATCAGCATATTTGATCCGTTTAATCGTGACTACTGTGATGGCTGTTGTATCGCGGGGGGATAAAGTCTTCAAAATCCAAACCGAGACCGTGAGATTGGTCATCGTAATACGCAACGGCATCCCAAAGTTCGATCTCGGCCTCGTGTAGAATGGTGGCGGGCATCATTTGTACTTGGCCTTGATGTCGGCGAAAACGTCCTCGGCGGGACGGCTTGTAGCCGTACCTTCGCGCACCGTCTGGACACGACGTTGAATCTCTCGCTCCTGATCGTGAGCAAGTTCGAAATGTGCAGGATCATCGAGGCTCAGGATCAGGTCGTGCGCAAGGCTGGCGCGCTCACTGGCCGACAATGCCATGACTTCACTTTGGATTTCTTGAACGGTGTTCATAATTAAATGCTACCAATGCCAAAGGCCCTTGGCAATTTGACAATTGCTCAAATCGACCCCTTGCTCGAGGGCACGCCTTGCACGCGGGGGTCGCGGCGGGCGGCGGCGGCCAAGGCGCGGCCCATGGCCTTGAAGGCCGCCTCGTAGGCGTGGTGCGGATCGCGGCCGTAGAACTGGGCCACGTGCAGGTTGAGCCGGCCCTTGACGGTCAGCGCCAGGGCAAACTCGCGCAGCAACGCGAGATCGAAGGCCAGAATCTTGCGCGCCCGGGTGTCGAATTCCCAAACCAGGAAGGGTCGGCCGCCGAGGTCTACCACGGCGCGCGCCAGGGCGTCGTCCATCGGCACATAGGCGTGTCCGCAGCGCACGATGCCGGCGCGGCCGCCCAGCGCCCGGTCCAGCGCCTCGCCCAGGGCCAGCCCGAGATCCTCGACGGTGTGATGGTAGTCCACCGCCAGGTCGCCGCGCGCCCGGATGGTCAGGTCCAGCAATCCATGCTTGGCGAAAAGCTCCAGCATATGATCGAGAAACGGCAGGCCGGTGTCCACCGCCGCCCGGCCCGTGCCGTCGAGATTAAGCGAGAGCGTGATATCTGTTTCCCGCGTGGCGCGGTGAATCGTGGCTTTGCGTGCTTTCATCGGCTTCCTTCCCCGGCCCCGTTCAGCGCCTTGAGCGCCGCCAGCAGCCGATCCACTTCCTGATCCGTACCCACCGTTATGCGAAGGTGCGCCCCGGTTCTTGCACCGGGAAAATGACGCACCAGAATATCCCGTGCCTTGAGCCGCTCGTAAACCTCCCGCGCCGCCAGCCGCGCCGGCGGGCGCACCCAGAGGAAATTGGTTTCCGAGGGCGTCACCGCATAACCCAGTTCCGCCAGCCGCGCCGCCAGCCGCGTCCGGGTGGCGCGCACGCGCGCCACGTTGGCCAGCATGCCGGCTCGATCGCGCAGCGCCGCGGCGGCGATGCGCTGCGCGAGCAGGTCCACATTGTAGGAATCCTTGATCGTGTAAAGGGCGGCGAGCAGATCGGCCGGACCGACCGCATACCCTAGTCTCAAGCCGGCCAGGGAGTAGGATTTCGAGAGCGTGCGCATGACCAGCACGTTGGGAAGCGACGCGGCCAGGCGCATGGCGTTGCCGGAGGCGAAATCCGCGTAAGCCTCGTCCACCAGCAGCACGCCCGCGAAGCGGCGGGCGAAGGCTTCGACCTCCGCGATCGGACAAAACCGCCCCGTGGGCGCGTTCGGATTCGCCAGCAGAAAGAGCGAGGCCGCGCAACTTTCCGGCAGATGGGCGGCGAATTCCCCGTCCAGGCTCACCGCCAGCGCGCCCACGCCGCGAATCGCGGCCAGCACGGGATAAAGGGAATAGGACGGATCGAGAAATCCGATCTTGCCATCGTCCTCCACAAAGGCCCGCGTGGCCAGGGCCAGGATTTCGTCCGAGCCATTGCCCACGAAGACCTGTTGCGGCGCGACGCCATGCCGTTCGGCGAGGATGGCTCGCAACTCCTGGCTGTCCGGATCGGGATAGCGCCGCAAATCGTCCGCCTTGAAATCGAGCAACGCCGCGGCCACCGTCGGCGAGGGCGGGTAGGGATTCTCGTTGGTGTTGAGCTTGACCAGGCCCGGACGCCGCAACTGTTCGCCCGGGGTGTAGCCGGCGATGGCGGCGACGGAGCGTTTGATATGGGGGTTGGCGCTCATTGAGGGACCTCGAAACGAATGCGCGCCGAGCGGGCGTGGGCGTCGAGGCCCTCGACGCGGCCAAAGGCTTCGATCACGGGCAGGGTCTCCTGCAGGTCGGCGCGCGTAAAAGCCATGAAGTTCGAACGGCGGCGGAAGTCGTCCACCGTCAGGCCGGAGAACATCGAGGCCGTGCCGCCCGTCGGCAGCACATGACTCGGGCCGGCCACGAAGTCGCCCGCCGATTCCGGCGTCCAGATGCCGACAAACACGCCGCCGGCGGCCTTGACCTTGCGCAGCCAGTTGCGCGGTTCGCGCACCAGGATTTCCAGATGTTCCGGGGCGAACTGATTGCAGAGATCCATGGCGTCGTCCAGCGTGTTGACGGTCACGATCAGCGTGCCCTTTTCCAGCACCTTCAGAATCGCCGCGCGCCGCGAGAGCGTCTCCGCCTGCCGCAGCAACTGATCGCGCACCGCCAGCGCCAGCGGCGGGAAGGTGGTGACCAGCAGCGCCTTTTCGAAGCCCGTGCCGTGTTCGGCCTGCGACAGCAGGTCCGCGGCCACGCATTCGGCGGGGGCGGTTTCGTCGGCCATGATCGCGATTTCGCTGGGCCCCGCCACGAGGTCCAGCGCGCAATCGCCGTAGACCAGGCGCTTGGCCGCCGTGACATAGGCGCCGCCGGGCCCGGCGATTTTCTGCACCTTGCGGACCGTCATCGTGCCGTAGGCCAGCATGCCGATGGCCTGCACGCCGCCGACCTTGTAGACCTCGGTCGCGCCCGCCAGTTCGAGGGCGAAGAGCAGATGCGGATTGAGCTGCCCCGTGCTGCGGCAGGGGGTGCAGACGACGATCTCCGGCACGCCCGCCACCTTGGCCAGCGAGACCGTCATGATCACCGTGGAGACCAGCGGCGCCTGTCCGCCGGGAACGTAGATGCCGACGCGGTCGAGAGCCGTGAACTGTTCGCCCAGCGTGCCGCCCTTGGAAGTGAAGATGGACCAATCCTTGCGCATGCCCGCGCGGGCGAAGGCCGTCACCCGCTTGTGGGCCTCGCGCGCGGCGGAGCGAAAGTCGGCATCCACCCGTTCCCGCGCGGCGGCAAACTCGGCCGGCGACACGCGAAACTCGTCGGGCCGCAGCGCCACGCCGTCCAGATCGCGCACGTACTTAAGCACGGCGGCGTCGCCGTTCAGACGGATATCCTCGAGAATGCCCCGCGCCGTATCTTCCGCGGAAGCGTCGAACGCCGGGCGTTTCAGAAACGCGCTGACGAGCGGCGCAGGTTCGTCCGCCGCCCACTTGGTCATCTTTATTTCCATAACATTCACCTCTCTACAACCAAGCATTTTCCCGAACACCGAACACTTTCTACGGTCCGCCCAGCACGACGCGCACGACGCCCCGGGCCGGCGCGTCGGCGGCGTCGGCCTGCCCGCTCCGCAGCGCGCGCACCAGCGCCTGGTCCCATTCCGGCCGGACGCTGGGCGAGTCTAACACAACATGCGCGACGACGCCCGCGCTGTCGAGTTCCACTGTGGCCTGCGCCATCAGCCAAGTCGCGGATGCGCCGTTCGTGGACGCCGGCGGCCATGGCAGGTTAAAGTTAAAACCCCGCATTTCCAAGGCCGGCCCGATCGCCACGGCACGCCGGACGCCGTTCGATCCGCCGCCGCCCACCGCGAAAACCCTTCCATCGGCCTCGGCCCAGGCCGTCGGACCGCCTGCCAGCCCGGCCAGGGCCGGGCCCGCCAGACGCCAGGGCGCGGCCGCAACGGCGGTATCCCGCGGCCGCGGCTCGAAATAGGCCGAAGCCTCGGCCGCCGGTCCGACCAGGGCCGTATCCTGCATGGCATTGGTGCGGCCGGCCCAGTGGAAACCCCAGGGCGTCGGGACGGCGAAAACGATCGGCGACAAGGCCGACTCGCCCAGCGCGCGCCGTACATAGACCACCTGCATGCGCGTCCTGGCGCGGTGCGCGGCCGGCGCCGCGGCGCGGGGCCAAAGCAGCCACGGCAGCGCCCAGACACACGCGATCAGCGCCACGGCAAACCACAGGCTGCGCAGGCTGGGACGATAAGCAGAACGCCGTGACATAACCATGATTATTGCGGGCGCGTCGCCAAATGCACCTCGCGCGATCCCGCCTCCTGCGCCATATTGAACAAGCGCACCATCGTCCCATGCCGTACCGCGGCATCCGCCTCGATCACCACCGGCATGGCGGGCCGGTCGCGGGTGGCGCGAGCCAGCGCCGCCCGCAGCGCGTCCATCTGCGCCGCATCGCGGACCATAAAACGCTGGTCGTCGAAAAACACCAGTTCTTCGCGCGCCTTGCCGGCCGGCGGTTCGGGCGCGAGCACAACCAGATCGTGTCCATGCCGCGTGCCGTCGTTAAAGGGCGCCTGTGGCAGTTCCACGCTGATCCCCGGTTGCAGCACGAAGGACTGCGAAAGGCCCAGGTAGAAGACCACCAGCAGCGTTACGCTGACCCACGGGGCGGTTGTCGCCAGCGTATTCCCGATGCTGTTCGCGGGTTGATAGCGGCGAAATCCGGCCACGCGCCAGGCCATCGGTTTTATTTCCCGTCCGCTCATGACCCTTCCCCTTGTTCTTCGCCCAGAG
Organism: bacterium; assembly: GCA_025360745.1. Lineage (GTDB taxonomy): Bacteria > Verrucomicrobiota > Kiritimatiellia > CAIKKV01 > CAIYGI01 > CAIYGI01. The sequence continues at coordinate 7,767 of JANYBP010000111.1, read as the reverse complement.
GCGCGTCCAGCGAGCGGCTGCCGTTCAGATAGCCGATGATTTCCGCCGCCGCCCGCTCCATGTCTAGCACGATTTTTTCGACCCGGCCCACCAGGAAGTTGAAGGCGACATAGCAGGGCGCCGCCACGGCCAGCCCCGCCGCCGTGGCCACCAGCGCGGCCAGCAGCCCGTCGGTGATGGCCGACGCCTCCACCAGCGGGGCCTGCTGCCGGATCGCCAGCACCGCGCGAATCATGCCGAGCACGGCGCCCAGCAGACCGAAGATCGGCGCCACCTGCGCCACGCTGGCGAGCGCCACCAGCCGCCGTTCCATGCGCGAAATTTCGGCGCGTCCGACATTTTCCACCGCCGTGCGCAGGGTCTCCAGCCCGGCCGCGCGGTACTGGATCGCCGTGCGCACGACGCTGGCCACGGGGCCCGGCGTCTCGTCGCAAATCGCCACGGCCTCGGCGACGTTGCCGTGCCGCAGGTTGTTTTCGATGCCGAGCAGGAAATCGTCGGACTTGATACGCGCGCGGTGCAGATGCAGCACGCGTTCCATGAACACGCCCGCGGCCACGACGCCGCTCGCCATAATCAGCCAGGTGACCGGACCGCCGGCACGAATCAATTCCCACATCTTGACCTTCCTCTCAACGCACACGCATCCAATGTTCCGATCGCAACCGTCCGACACGCTCGGCGGCCTGCGGCGAATCCGGCACCTGGGCTTCGACCACGCGCTCCAGGATACGTTCCGCCTGCCGCCAATTGCCGTCCTTCTCCAGCAAATCCGCCGCGCCAAAGGCCGCGCGAGTGAACCAGCCGGCCGCCGCCGGATCAGGGGCCTTCTCGGCCTGCTCCAGATAGCGGCACACCACGCGGGCATAATACTGTTCCATGGCCTCGGCGCGGCGGCCGAGTTTTTCCAGGCAGCGGCCGGTCTTGTATTCCGCCTGGAGCTTGAGATCGAAACTGGCCTCGGGCATGCGCGCCACCGTGCGGTACGACACGATCGCCTCTTCGTAGCGCCGGGCGTTGTCGTTGCCCAGCGTGAATTGACAATCGCCCTTGCGGCCCCAAGCCGCGGCGGCGAGCGCGCCGTCGCTGGTCTGCCGGATCAGTTCCTCGAAAATCAGGATCGCCCGCGCGAACTCGCCCAATTCCGTCAACGCATCGCCCTGCGCGAAACGCGCCTCCGGCATACGCGGGCTGGCCGGATAGTCCCGCGCCAGTTGCGTGAAACGCTCGATGGCCCGCAGATATTCCTTCTGTTTCATGGCCGCGCGGCCGGACTGGTAAACCGCGCCGTCGGCCAGCGCATTGCTGGGAAAACGCGCGGCCAGTTGCCGGTACCAGCGTTCGGAATCGGCATACTGTCCGCGATTCCAGCCGTATTCCCCGAGCCAGCCCAGCGCCACCGGCGTCCACTCGGTGTCCGGGTGAGCTTCCACAAAAGCCCGGCAGGCGCCCGCCGCGGCATCGTCGCGTCCGAGCATGTAAAGCGCCTCGGCGCGCATGAATTCGGACTGCAGGGCCACCGGCGCCTTGGGAAACTCGCGCATGACGCGTTCTAAAAATGTCAGCGCATCGGCAAAGCGAAAAAGGCGATAAGACACCAGTCCGGAGCGCAGGAGCGCTTCGGGATAGGCCGCGCCGGAGGGGAACATCGTCAGCACATCGGCATAGCCGTCCAGCGCCTCCCGCAGTTGGCCCGCGCTCTCGCGACCCTGGGCGATGCGCAGCAGCGCGCGTTCGGCAAAAAGATGATCCGGCCACTGCCGCACGATGCCGCGGAAGAGCGCCTCGGCGGCCGCGCGGTTGCCGCCGCGCGCCACGCTTTCGGCCTCTTGAAAAGCCATCTGCGGCGCCAGAGCGGAGGCGGGAAAATCCTGGCGCGCCCGCGCGTAGGCCTCGGCGGCCAGCTTGTATTGCTGGTTCGCGAAAGCCGCGTCGCCGGCCTTAATCAGACAGGTCTCGCGTTCGGCCGCCGTCGTCGCCGGCGCCGCGGCCGCGCTCTGAAACACCGTCATGGCCTCCGCGAAGCGCTGCAGGCGCCAGAGCGCCCAGGCCCGTCCCTGCAACGCCGTCGTCCGGCTGAGGCGGTTGGTGAAAGTTTCGAGGCAGAAGCGATATTCCTGTTCGGCGCGGTCATAGACTCCGCGGCCGAGGTAGACCGAAGCCAGTTCGAACTCCAGCGCCTCGGCGCGCGGCTGGTGCGGATCCTCCGTCACAACCTTCCGCACCAACGCGGCGCCGTTGGTAAGGTCTCCACCGCGCAGCCAGAGGTGCGCCTTGCGCGCCGTGCCTTCGGTGCGCAGTTCGCCAGAGGGCGCGAGGGTCACGGCGCGATCCGCCGAGCGGACGGCCGCTTCCAGATTGGTGCGCGTTTCGTCTAGCTCTGACAGCGCCAGCCAGGCGCGGGCGCGCAAATCGGCGTTCAGGCGCTGATCCTCGCCGAGAATGGAGAGCCGATTCCAGCCCTGATCCCATTGTCCCTCGCGCACCAGCGCCAGCCCCTGCCAGTAGCGCCCCTCGGCGATTTCCGGCGCGTCGCCGCCCCTGGCCACCAGGCGATCGAAGATCGCCCGCGCCTCGCGCCAGCGTTCCAGCGCCGCCAGCGAACGGCCGTATTCCAGTAAATTAGCCGCGCCCTCGGCGGTCGTCCCAAAACGTTCGTCGAAGGCCCGCATCGCGCCAAGGGCCTCGTCCCGGCGACCCGCCCGCCAGAGACAGGCCGCGCGCAGACGCGCCGCCCGCGGCGCGTAAAGACTGCGCTTGTCGAGCTGATCGCATAGGTCCAGCGCCGTCAAGGCGGCGTCCGTGTCACCCATCCCGTAGCGCGCCATCGCGCGCCAGAAGCGCCAGGCCGGGGCCCATTCGGACGTCTTCGGATCGCGCCCGTCAAGCAGCGCCCGCATGGCGCCATATTGTTCGCGCAGGGTCAACGCACGGGCCTGCAACACGACAACTTCGTCCTCGCTCGCGGCGGGCAGAGCGGCGGACTTGAACGTATCGAGCTGGCGCAACGCGACATCCGGCAGACTGTCCTCGATCGCCGCCCGCGCCGCCGTCAACGCCGAACTCTGCTCCGGCGTCAACCCGGCCGCGCTCGCGGATAAGCTGGAAACCACCCCCGCCAGCAGCGCCAGCCAGCCCAGTCGCAGATTGAATGCCCGTATACGCATGACGTGTTGAACAGTAATTCTATTCGGGCAGGGAAATCAAGCTTTTGCCTCTGGAAGATGGGGGCAGGTGTTAGGTGGGAGGTGGGGGGTGGCAGTGGAAGGTGTTAGGTGGAAGGTTCGTAATCGTGTTTCGCGAGATAACGAACACTCAACGTCCAACGCTCAACACGGGGAAAACGAGGATGTTGAGAGTTGAACATATGGTATACTTACTGAACACCGAACACTGAACACCGAACACTCCCAATGCAGCCGCTGGTCCAGATCAGGAACCTGAGCGTCGTATTCGACACCGAGGACGGCCCGCTCATGGCGGTGGACGATCTCTCGGTCGAACTGCGGCGCGGCGAGGTGCTGGGTCTGGTCGGGGAATCCGGTTGCGGAAAATCCGTGACCGCCCTGGCTTTGATGCGTCTGCTGCCCCGTCCGCCCGCCCGTATCCTTTCGGGCGCGATCCTTTTCGAGGGCGCGGACCTGCTCGATCTGCCCGTGGCGCAACTGCGCTCCCTGCGCGGCCGGCGGCTGAGCATGATCTTTCAGGAACCCATGAACGCGCTCTCGCCGCTGCACAAGGTGGGCGACCAGCTGGCCGAGACGCTTATCTTGCACGACCCGAAAATTTCCGGAGCGGAGGCGCGGAACCGCGCGCGGGAGTGGCTGGTGCGGGTCGGCATGCCCGATCCGGAACTGCGCCTCGACGACTACCCGCACCAGCTTTCGGGCGGCATGCGGCAACGGGTCATGATCGCCATGGCGCTGATGCTGCATCCCGACGTGGTCATCGCCGACGAACCCACCACGGCGCTGGACGTGACCGTGCAGGCGCAAATTCTGGACCTGCTGCGCGCGATGCGCGAGCGCGACACGGCCGTCCTCTTCATCACACACGACCTGGGCGTTGTCTGGGAGATGTGCGACCGCGTGGCCGTCATGTACGCCGCGCGCATCGTCGAGCAGGCCCAGCGCACGGCGCTCTTCGACCGCCCCCGCCATCCTTACACCCGCGGCTTGCTGCGTTCGGTGGTCAGTCTGGCGAACCGCGATGCCACCTTGACCACCATCGAGGGCCAGGTGCCGTCGGCGCTGCACTACCCGCCCGGTTGCCGTTTCGCGCCGCGCTGTCCATTCGCCCAGCCGCGCTGCATCGAAAGCATTCCGCCTCTGGAATCTGCCGGCGAAGAGCGCCTGGTGGCGTGCTGGCGCTGGCGGGAACTACCGCGGTGAGAGAAGGTGGGGCGCTCTCGCCGAGAGCGCCGTCTTCGATTCACCCACAACTGCCTGCCTGTTCTGATCCAAGTTCCGGCGGCCTCGGCAAGGCCGCCCTACCAGCCCCCCATCACTGACATTTCCCGGACTGTCGCGTTTTTACTTCCTTTTTTTTCGTTATCTGGCGTATCCTGTCCCGCGAGCAATACCATGAAAAAAACCAAAACGATTACATCGAGCGAAGCGTCCGTCGCCGCCAGTATCGCGCGTTGCGCGCAAGTTGTGACGGCCAGTTTATGCCACGCCGCGACGCTGGCGGCCATGGGCGATCAACTGGTGGGCGTGCTGCGCGCGGGCGGCAAGGTGCTGCTGGCCGGCAACGGCGGCAGCGCCGCGGAAGCGATGCACATGGCCGAGGAACTGACCGGCCGCTTCAAAACCAACCGCGCCCCGCTGCCGGCCGTGGCGCTGTGCGCGGACCCGACGGCGCTGACCTGCATCGGCAACGATTTCGGCTTCGATGCGGTTTTCAGCCGGCACGTCGAGGCGCTGGGCCGTCCGGGCGATTTGTTGGTTCTCTTCAGCACCAGCGGAAATTCCCCGAATCTGATCAAGGCCTGTGTCGCGGCGCGCGCCCGCGACATGAAGGTTCATTGTCTGCTGGGAAAGACCGGCGGCGCGCTGGCCGGGCAGGGCGATCTCGAAATTATCGTTGCCGCCGTCGAAACCGCGCGCATCCAGGAGGTGCATCAACTGGCGATGCACATCCTGCTTGAGATTGTCGAAGCGGAATTCGGACTACCGGCGTGACACTCGAAAGCCACCGTTGAAACACCGGAGCCTCTTCAGTCCGTTTGGCCGACGCGCTCCCAAAACCTCACATAAAGGAGGCTGCGACCATTCGTGGACCGCCTTTTCACCCGCTGCCGCGCGGCTCGCGTGCACGCTCGCCCTCCCGAAGAATTATCTATTGAGTTTCGATGACTGTTTTGGGAGGGCGAGCGTCCTCGCGAGCCGTTGCCGCGTTGGGTTTTGCAAGAGCCTCAGTGGTCAAAGTCAAATTTACACAACATGGAAGGTTCCCGGCTTGACCCGTTTGAACACCTTGGCGTGGTTGTACATCAGTTGACCCAGCGTTGTGCGGGGTTTCTTGGACTGGAAGACATGTCCCGCCTTTTGCATGCCTTGACGATCTCGGCGATCTTCATCGGCTTGCCTGCCTTGAGCATGAAGTCACGGACGGAATCCTTCAGCGTCGGTCCAATGCTCTTTCCTGCCGGCGGTTTGGTTGCGGTAGGTGCGGCCGCGGCGGGTTTGGCTGTGATTGTCGGCTTGACGATTTTGACCTTGGCTTTTTTGACCTTGGCGGCCTTGGCCGACTTGCGCTTCGGGAATTTCCCGGCGGCGGCCTTTATGACTTCAAGCAGCAGTACGGTTGACAACGATTTGTTCAACGTCGCGAGTTTTTCCTCGCACGCAGTGATTTGGCCAAGGATTTTCTCGGCCTTCTGGGAGCGGGCCTTGAAATCCGCCGTGATTGCAATCTGCTGTTTGCGAAGTTCGTCGGTGATTTTCATGGCATAGCCCTCTTTCTGTTTGTGCGTCAGCGCGGCCTGTGGTGAATCGGTGGCAACTGATTTGGTTGTAAGGATGTGAACGGCAGGAGTCCATGGCGCGAAGCCCCGAACGAGTACGTCCGAAACGGGCCCGTCGATCACGCTAATAGTCAAGCACTCGGCCCCTTGAATTGCAAGTGGAATAAACCACGGATGGACGCCGATGAACGCGGATGAACCCAAGCACAATCGCAGTATCAGGTATTGGAAGTGGTGCCAAGTGTGTTGTTGAGGGCCTGTTGGAGGACTTGGATTTCTTCTTTAAGGGGCCATCCGTATTCGGCAATGGGACGCCGGGTTTGTTTGAGTTTCGCAAGAACTGCGAAGTGCTCGAACGGGAAAAGTTGCGAGTCGTGTTGATTCGTCCACCAACTATTGTTATCCCAGCGTTCTTTGAAACCGCTAACGCCGTGCCGGCGAAGCATCTCGGCAGTAGCGTCATAAACGGCATCCACGAGTTGCCAAAATGAAATCAAGCCTTCCTGGTCGGGCGGTCCAGTCATCATTTGGCTGACCGATGGCACTGGGGTGACGCCGGGAATTTGGTAAATAGCGATTTTCACAGCCAATTTGCGTTGCGGTTGAAAGGTCAATAGCATGCCGCCGGGTTCGTCGCAGACTGACACCTCAGCCGTTGTGTAGGAATCGTAAGCGTCTTTAAAGGCACGGTCGAACAACTGCGAGTGCATGTACAGGGCTGTACGGACCAAAGCGCAGACCGGATGTTCACCGAGGTTGGATGCGTTACACTTCAACACGGCGGCGTCCGTATGAACGGCGAAATTTCCCGAACCGAATTCGACTGGTCCGGCTTCAAACGTGAATTGGCGGATCCGTTTCATGGGTGCCGGTGCCGTGCGCACGAACCGGTCATTCTGAAATCTCGTAAACTAGCGTGACGATGTCTTCCGCGGTTACATCCTCTGGTTCAATGTCGGTGGCGGAGTCGACATCCTGCATTACGGCTGGCGCGTCGCAGATCATGCTCGCTTCACGGTCATAGATGTGCACTTCGGACCACCCATAGTCGATCTGCTGCAACTTGCCAAGTTTCATGCCGGAGGCCGAGGCTAATGTTTCTGCATTGTTTTTGGCAGTCCGTACAGCGTCCAGCAAGACCAGTTTCCGAAGGGCGTCCTTGTCTTTGACGGAGAAGTTAAGTTTGATTTCTGCCCCGCTGTGCCCTTGCGCAATCTGCCGGAGCGCCCTGTTGAGCAGTTCCTTGTCCACAGGCAGTTCGATCTTCATGTTGTGCGACGCGCAGTAACTGGCGAAAATGTGTTGTCCGTCCTTGTACTGCGTTTCCACGCGGACATTGAAAGCGCTGGTCTTCAGTTCAGCCCGGTCAAGTCCGGCTGCGGTCATACTTGTTCGCAGATCTTCGGCGCGGGCGTTGAGACTTTGCAGACATTCCGCGTAGTCCTTGGACTTGGTTTCGACATCGAATGACAGCGTGACCACATCTGGTTCCAGATTGACCCGGCCTTTGCCTTGAACTTTTAACATTCTCATTTGTTCTCCTCTTATTGGTCAAATGACCCTATACGGTCCCGCAATCCCTGTGCAAGAAGTCTGACCAATGGTTGCCGTGGGGTCAATTGTAATCGCGGCCGGTTTTTATACTCAAGGGTGTGTTATACTTGAGAGTCATGAGTTCTGACTCATGCGGCTAACCTTAGTCCTTCGGCCCTATCGATGTCAAGATGTTGGCGGATGAATTTCACAAGGGGATTGTTTTTGGACGCAACCCCGAGAAATAGCGGGAGGCTGTGGCGCAA
>JANYBP010000107.1 GCA_025360745.1 bacterium | reverse complement strand
ACGCGAGACGGCCAACTTCAAGCGGTTCCGGAAGCTCATGGATCGCTGGGTCGATCTCGCACTGAAACTCTCTCAACTCAAAACTTTACAGGGCAAACATTCAGAGCCATCATAACGGCCAGAACTCGGTACTCTCAAGTGATTAAGCGCATAATGTTTCCTGATCGATGCGTATCGCCGGCGCGTGCTCCAACGTGCCGCCAGTTGCCGCTCCCCCAGCTTCAGCAATCGCCCCACGCCCTTCTCCTCTGCGGCCCTTCCGCCGCCCAACCCTTCCTTTATCGGAACCCGCTCCCCGACACCTCCTGACCACGCCAATTCCGTCCCTCAAACCACTGGCCAATATCGGCTAAACTGTTACCCTTTCTGACGGAGAGTTCTGCGCACGTAGTTCAAAGATGCCATTTCTACACGTGAGTTTGAATATGCATGGAATCGAGGGAAGAGACATCGGGTCGCTTGGTCCATATTCCAGCCCGCTTATCTCGACCTCATCTCTTCCTGCTGTGAGCCTATCGATAACTCGGATGCCCTTCCCGCCGATCTGCTGTAAGTACACCAGCGCCCGCCTTGGCGGCACTGGTAGCCTCTTCAAGACGCAAAGGAACTGATAACTGTAATTCCCTCCATCGATCATCTCGACTGTAAACAGTACAACAGTGCAATCTTCGGTGGTGTCCGTTCCCTTCTGGTTCAACACCGTGGTCTTTCTTGCTTCACGGTACTCGACGCCGTGGTACTGGGCGCACGTCTGCTGAATGACAGTCGCGAGATCGTTCGACTCGGCAGCGACGGTGGATGCTGACAGAATAAAGACGATCAAGAGGGCGAATTCGCACATTCGAGATATCTTCACTTGTGTGGTGACCGCGCGGGGTCGAGCCTCGCCTTTCGACATTTTATTTAGGCACACTTTCACTAACCGGCGTTTCGGCGCGTTGCGGGCCAAGGCAGCCGTGAATTCCTCGACCGCCTTGCCCCTGCTTTGTCCTCAATGATTTCCAGTATTGCGCCAATCTCGCGCAGCGTCAATCCGCTCCGATGCCGCACCGAAATATGAAAAAACACAGTAGCGCAAGAAAAAAAGCAGACATGCCCCAGGCGAACCAGAAGTCACGTGGCGTCTCCGAGCGAAGTATGGGATTGTGGGGCATACTCTTTGTTGTAATCCACTTGCCTCCTCGGATGTGGAACTCGCCACTGATCAGAGCCTTGCCCAAGGCAACAATGCCCACCATCGCGACTGCGATCGGCACAATCAGCGGTGTTTGTTTCATCGATCACCGATGCGTGAAGTTAGTACGGACAGGGGAAGGGCGAACCAAGTGGTATGTACCACCGGGGCGATGGAGGTCAACCATCGAAGTAGCACTTAGCCTCATTTTGCTTCTTCAATCTTTCCTTGCGGATTAAACATGGATTGACGCGTATTTTCCATCTGGACCTCGGACTGCTCTCCACCAGTCGGCGCAGGGGGCGATCGTTCTCCAATAACTCCCGCACCTTACGCATCTGTCGGCTTACCGGCTCCTATCCAGCCGGCGGTCGCCAATAATCCGGCAAGTGACGTGATAAATCGCTCCCGGAAACTCTACTCTCAGATGTCTTGCCATGCCAGGCGCTATGCCATCATCTATTTCGCCTGTAAAGCGCTATTTCGATGGCTGACCCCCACCACCCCAGCCCTTGATGAGTGACCCGTGGCGCGACAGAATTTCATTCGTCGTCGCTTGTCGAGATGCGACTATGCCCGCACTCGATTTGTTTAGTTTCACAAACACATAGTTGCTATCATTACCATTGCCAAATAAAACGTGTTGACAATCTTTGTCGTCATATCCTTTGGCGTTAACTCTATAGCGAAACACTCTTTTCCATATATTTTTATCGACCAATGTCGCACTTGCGCCTGCACCAACAACCACTGGCATCAACAGTTGAACCGTCCACACAATCACTTTTTTGTTTTCGATTATACCAACAAGCGAACGCGTATTGAACACCCCATCCGACAGAGGGGTTAATACAACATCATTAACAGGTGCAATTGTTTTGGCATCAACACATTCAATAACGAGAGTGTTGGAAATGACAAACACCTCTTTGTCACCCACAATTGCAGTCCGCCCCAGAAAAGATATACAAGGAGATGCGGACAAGTTCTGCCCTTGTCCTAAAACTTCGTTACAGCCTAACAAAGCAGACGCAATATTGCAGTCGCTGCTGAACGAGATCCGCGATTGATCATTTGTTATAGGCATCCTAATATCTACGATTGATACTCCTCTTCCGCTCGGATCCGCCTCGCGAGATTTATCCTCGATAATGCGAAACGCTTCTTTCAAGGCAACGTTTGAAACAAGAAATCGAGAATCAGTAAACCAAACCTGCCGCGCATCATTAGGCATACACGACCATTCATTCGTTTCCGAACCCTGGCTAGCACTTACGGCAAAAAACACAATTGCTCCTAGTCCCCTTTTGCTATATTTCAAAAGTGACCGCGCGGGGTCATGTCTCGCCGTTCGATATTTCATTCAGGCACGCTTTCACTAACCGGCGTTTCGGCGCGTCGCGGGTCAAGGCAGCCGTGAATTCCTCGACCGCCTTGCCCCTGTTTTGTCCTCAATGATTTCCAGTATTGCGCCAATCTCGCGCAGCGTCAATCCGCTCCGCCGCCGCGCCGTAATATGAAAGCCGCCCGTCCGCAACATCCATTCTGAAGTTTCATGGCGACGGCGCTTGGAGTTCGTCAATCGCCTTGGCCAGAGTCACCACGTCAGGGTTGCTGCGGTGCAGACGCCCGAACGGCGTGCGGCAGTAAAGATCGAGCGTGGCGATCAACTGCTCCCGTGTCCATCTGGCGGGCTTCGATGGCATCGTCTCATTGTTCCAGTCCAAGGTAGCGCACGATGTGCCGCGCCAAATGCTCGTCGATCTCGCTGTGTCGCGGAACTGGTTGCTTCTTGCCGGTCTTGGCGTTCACGTAGATGTCGTGATTGCCCCCGGAGCGCAGCAACACGCAACCCTCCTTCTGAAGACGCCGAAGCAGTTCGCGCCTTTTCATGCCATTGCCACTTCGCGGATTTGGTATTCCTCCGGAACCTCATCCAGAGCCATGAGCATGAAGGCTTCCCGAATGTTCCGTTCCAACTCCTTTAACGTCCTCCCCTGAGTCATGATTTCCGGGTGTTCCAGCAACTTGCCAAGCCAGAACTTCTTGCTTTTCCAATAGACAAGCGTCATCTTGCTGAAGGCTGACGGCCCCGCTGCACCCGTTTCCGCTGACGAGTGTTGCGCCGCATTGTCAAGAACGTGAAGCAGGAACACCTTCTGCGACACGCGTTTTGCATGGCGTTCTCTTTCGATCCATTCATAGACCGAGTCGGGGATATCGCGGACTAAAATCTGCCTATTTGGCATCATGCACCTCCTGTTGTTGAATTCCCTGATTCTTTCCGCGAAAAGCGTTTTGCGTGCCGTTCGGTTTCAATCCACTCGCACACGGCTTCCGGGACATCCCTGATATGAATCTGTTTCTTCGGCATGTGGCGTCTCTGGGTAAAACTGGTATCATTGATAGCAACTTACCCAGAGGTTGTCAAGAGTGATTATAATCGCGCGTTTATCGCGCGCGCTGCGGTTCGCCGCCGGTTCTCTTCCATTCCGGCTCGATCTTCCCGAAGAAAGCGGACTGCGCAGCCAGTCGGACGGACTTTCCGTCAAACATGTACTTCTCGTCCCGCAATCAATATTGTTCTCATCTTCCGTCCGGCGAACAAGTGATTGTGTGGTTTCCGGCAATCCGAAAACCGCTCGCTCAGGAGGGATTATTCCATCACGGCGCCGTTGCCGGCGCTGGTGACTTGGCGGGCGTAGCGGCGCAGCCAGCCGGTGAAGACGGTGCGCGGCTGCCAGGCCGGCTGGGCCGCCCGGCGGCGGGCTAGTTCGTCGGCGTCGAGTTCCACTTCCAGCAGGCGATTGGGAATGTCGATTCGGATCATGTCGCCGTTTTTCAGCAGGCTGATCGCGCCCCCGGCCGCCGCCTCGGGCGAAACATGGCCGATACAGGCGCCGCGCGTGCCGCCCGAGAAACGGCCGTCGGTGATCAAGGCGACACTTTCGCCCAGCCCCTGCCCCATTATATAAGAGGTCGGGCCAAGCATCTCCTGCATGCCCGGGCCGCCGCGCGGGCCTTCATTGCGGATGACCACGCAGTCGCCAGCCTTGACCTTGCCGGCCAGAATGCCGGCGCAGGAGTCTTCCTGCGATTCGAAAATCACCGCCGGTCCGCGGAAGGTCAACATGCTCGCGGCGACTCCGGCCTTTTTGACCACCGCGCCGCCCTCGGCAAGATTGCCATGAAGAATCGTGAGTCCGCCGTCGGCGGAATAGGGATTGTCCAATTTGCGAATGACCTCGGGATCGCGGATCACGGCGTTGCGGGTATTCTGCCAGAGCGTTTTGCCTGTGACCGTGGGGGCGTCGCGATTGAGCAGTCCCTCGATCCGCCCGATCTCGCGGACGATGGCGGAAATTCCGCCGGCCCGGTCCACGTCCTGCATGTGCCACTGCGACGACGGCGACACCTTGCAGATATTCGGGCATTTCCGGGAGATGCGGTTGATGCGGTCGAGGTCGTAGGCGACCCCCGCTTCGTGCGCGATGGCCAGCGCGTGCAGCACGGTGTTGGTGCTGCCGCCCATGGCCATATCCACGATGAAGGCGTTATCGAGCGATTCGGCGGTGACCAGATCGCGCGGCAGCGGAGCGCAGGCGCGGGCCATTTCGACGATACGGCGCGCGGCTTTGCGGTAAAGCGTCTTGCGGCGCGGATCGTTGGCCAGCACACTGCCGCTGCCGGGCAGGGACAAACCCATGGCCTCGCACAGACAGTTCATCGAGTTGGCGGTGAACATGCCCGAACATGAACCGCAGCCGGGGCAGGCGCAGGCTTCAATCGTTTCCAATTCCTTATCGCTGATCTTGCCCTGGATCTTGGCGGCCACGCCCTCGAAGACGGTGATCAGATCGGCCGCCCGTCCGTCGGGCAACTGACCGGCCGACATGGGGCCGCCGCTCATCATAATGGTCGGAATATTGGCCCGCAGGGCGCCCATCAGCATGCCGGGAACGATCTTGTCGCAGTTCGGGATGCAGATCACGGCGTCGAAACAATGCGCCTTGAGCATGGATTCGACCGAATCGGCGATCAGTTCGCGGCTGGGCAGCGAATACTTCATGCCGATGTGGCCCATGGCAATGCCATCGCAGATGCCGATCGTATTGAACTCGAACGGCACACCGCCGGCCTTGACGATCTCGCGCTTGATCAGCGCGGCCACCTTGTTCAGGTGGACATGGCCGGGAACGATTTCATCGAACGAATTACAGACCGCGATGAAGGGTTTCCGCATGTCCCCGGGTTTAACCTTGCCGGTGGCCCGCAGCAGACTGCGGTGCGGCGCGCGTTCCAGTCCTTCTTTAATGGCATCGCTGATCATGGTGGTATCCTTTCCCAGTTCTATTCCTCATTGGCAACTTGCATGATACAAGAAGTCAGGAGTCAGAATTCAGAAGTCAGAAGTCAGAATGCGAATCCAAGGATGATTTTCGATCGTTTTCGCCTGAATTCCGACAGTTTTTGCGATTCACTCTTTCGCACATCGAAGAATTGACTATAATACCTCCAAGTGCAGTTGCCAATAGCGATGACTCAGCCTGACATATTCGACAATCTGAGCGCCGTCGTCTTCGACATGGACGGTGTGCTTTGCGATTCGGAGCCGTTCATCGCCGAGGCCGCCTGCCGCATGTTCGCGGAACGCCACGGCGTCAAGGTGCTGGCCGCCGAATTCCAGCCATTTATCGGCACGGGCGAAAACCAATTCCTCGGCGGCGTCGCGGCGCGGCACGCTGTGACGTTGCAAATGCCCTCGGACAAGGATCGCACCTACGCCATTTATCTGGAAATCATCCGCGGGCGCCTGAAACCGTTCGCGGGCGCGCGGGAATTCGTTCAGGCCTGCCGCGGGCGCGGCTGGAAGACGGCCGTGGCGACGAGCGCCGATCGCGTGAAGCTCGACGGGAACCTGCGCGAGCTCGGGCTGCCGGAGTCGGCCTTCGATGCCGTGGTCACGGGATCCGAGGTCGCGCACAAGAAGCCGGCTCCCGATATATTTTTGGCGGCGGCGGGAAAGCTCGGCCTAGCACCCGCCCGCATAGTGGTGGTCGAAGATGCGCCGCAGGGCGTGCGCGCCGCCAAAGCGGCCGGAATGCGCTGCCTGGGGTTGACTACCAGTGTGGCGGCGGCGGCGCTGCGCGCGGCCGGCGCGGATGCGACGGCGGCCACGCTTGGGGAAGTGCGGGTAAGGTAGCGATGAAGCCAGAAGTCAGGCTCCTGGCTTCTGACTGCCGGGAATTTTTTGTAATCTGATGCCACACGTGACAACCGAAACGAAAAACGATGCTCCTGATGCGGCGGCGGCGGGTTCCAGGCCGGGACGCCGACTGTTGGAGGTGCTGCAAAGCGGCGCGGCCTGGATGGAAACGCGCGGCGTGGAGCATCCCCGGCTGTCGTTCGAATGGCTGGCGGCGCGCGCGCTGGGGTGCAAGCGTCTGGAACTTTATCTGCGTTTCGAAACGATTTTATCCGAATCGCAACTTGTCATGTTACGCGACGGAATGCGACGGATGGCGGCGGGCGAACCGCTGGCCTATGTGCTTGGGGATGCCGAGTTCATGGGGCGGAGATTCGTCGTGGACCGCCGGGTTCTGGTTCCGCGTCCCGAGACCGAGGAACTGGTCGGCCATGTGCTGGCCTGCGCGCCGCTCTGGCAAATTCCGGCGCCGATGGTGGCGGACATCGGCACGGGCAGCGGCTGCATCGCGCTTACGCTGGCGGCCGAACGGCCGGCGGCGGTTGTCATGGGCGTGGACTTGAGCGAGGCGGCGCTGGCGGTGGCGCGCGGCAATGCCGAACGCCTGGAACTCGGGGCGCGTGTGCGGTTCGAACAACGCGACTTGCTTGGGGGCGTGTCCGGCGCAAGTTTGGACGGTGTGGTGGCGAATCTGCCATACATTGCGCGCGGCGAACTGGCCGGCTTGCCGAAAACGGTGCGGGCCTACGAGCCGGAAAGCGCCCTTGACGGCGGCGCCGATGGACTCGATCTGGTGCGCCGACTGGCGGGCCAGGCGCGTGTGGCGCTGCGCCCCGGCGGCTGGCTCTTTCTCGAAATCGGCGCGGCGCAGGGGCCGCTGACGAGGGAATACCTCTCCGCCCTGGGCTATGCGGATGTCGCGATCGAACCTGATCTGGCGGGACGCGCGCGGGTTGCGATCGCGCGGACGCCGGGCGGCGCGGAGACGGCCACATGAAACGGCGCAAGGGATTCTGGCTGGCGGCGGGTGCGGCGCTCTGTTTCATCGCCGCCGGTTGGATCGCGCAGCGGCTGGCAACGGCGGTCGGGCCGAACGAGGGCGCGGCGCGATTCGGCATGTCGCCGCTGATCCGCTTTACGGCGGTTGGCCTCGGGCCCTTTCGCGGCCTGGTGGGCGACCTGTTGTGGATGCGGGCGGCCAGGATGCAGGATGACGGGCGCTACGTGGAACTTGTGGAATTGTCCGAATGGATCGCCGCGCTGCAACCGCACGATGCCGGCGTCTGGAGCTATCAAGCCTGGAACCTGGCCTACAACATCAGCGTGATGTTTCCCAATCCCGCCGATCGCTGGCGCTGGATCGAAAGCGGCCTGCGTCTGTTGCGCGACCGCGGTCTGCCCGCGGCGGCGGGCGAACCGCGCATGTACAGCGAACTGGCATGGTTGTACGCCGACCGCGTAGGCGGGCTGCCCAACGATCCCTATGCGGCGGCCTACCGCCAATTTTGGGCGGAGCAGGTCGAAGCGACGGCGCCCGGCGGCCGCATGGACAACGAAGCGGCGGGGCAACCGCTGGGTCTCGATCCGCTCAAAGTGCGGACGCTGGAAGCGCAAACGGGAACTCTCGACTGGCGCGTACCCGAGGCGCATGCCCTGTACTGGGCCTGGCAGGGTTTGCGGCTGTCCGGCGCGCAACAAAATCCGACCTGCGAGCGCCTGGTCTTGCACAACCTCTTCGTTCTTACAAAGCAGGGACAGTTGAGACGCGAAGCGTCGTCCGGCGTATTTGTCGCTTCGCCCCTGCCGCAACTCTGGCCGGCCCTGATTCGTCAATGCGCCGACGCCTTGGCAAATATGACGGATGGAGATCCGACCCGCGCCTGGGTTGGCCGCGTCCTGAAGGATGCTCAATCTTCCATGGCGCCCGCGGGTTCCGCCGCCGGCGCCGAAGCGCAAGTTCTGTTGAAACGCTATTATTCTGGCAATTCCCGCTGAAACAACATTTCTCCTCAGTAGTCAGGAGTCAGAATTCAGGAGTCAGGAATCAGAATGAGAGGCCCGGCTAAGAGATTCGAGGAATTGCTGGTTTTGCAGCTCCCAAATCCTCGCCTAAGGACGTTGCGCCCATGTTGCGGCCAAGTCTTTCGCCCTACGCCCACGCGGCGACGGAGGCCCGTCGCCCTCCAAGGAACGTCATCGAGACTTGCTAGAGGATGCTTCTGGAGGGCGGCAGGCCTCTGCCGCCGCGTGGGCGCAAGGCGAAATGCTTATGGAT
>JANYBP010000081.1 GCA_025360745.1 bacterium | reverse complement strand
CCAAAAAACTTGGGAATCACGGGTGTTTTCGTGAATGGAGGGACGACCTCCGTGTCGTCCGGACCTGCGCAAGAGGCCATAATGCGAATTGCTGGTGGTCGCTCTCAGCCATAGGCCAGCATGATGCGTTTCAGCGCCTCGAGGTCAACGGGCTGCGATCCCAGCGACCCTTTGGCACAGACGGGAAAGCGCGACTCATAGGAAGGCCCGTCGGACTCGAAGAGCACGCCGACCGGAATCCGGTCGCCCCAGGTCTCCGCCGTTTCCATGGCCTTGTGCCAGTCGTGCGGGTCATAATCCGCAGGCAGCGGCGCGCAGCGGTCCTTGTACCATTTGTAGGTGTTGACCTTGTTAAAGGAGACGCAGGGCTGGAGAATATCCACCAGCGCGAAGCCCTCGTGCCTGAAGGCGCGTTGAAGCACGCCAACCAGATGGTCGCCCAATCCGGTAAAACAACGCGCCACGAAGCCCGCCTTCATCGCCACGGCGACAGCCACGGGGTTGAATGCGGAGGCCTGAACCCCGTGCGGCTGGGCTTTTGTGACAAAACCTTCCTGCGAAGTCGGACTGGCCTGTCCTTTGGTAAGGGCATAGATCTGATTGTCATGCACCAGGGCCGTGACGTTGATATTGCGCCGGATGGCCGACAGAAAGTGGTTGCCGCCCTCGCCGTACATGCAGCCGTCGCCGCTTTCGACGATGACCTTGATGGTTGGATTGGCAAGCCTGGCGCCCGTGGCCACCGGCAAGGCCCGCCCGTGGAGTCCGTTGAAAAGGTTGGCTTTCAGGTAATGCGGCGTCTTGGCCGCCTGCCCGATCCCCGAGACGAACAGCACCTGGTGCGGCGCCAGACCGGCGGCCAGCAGCGCCTCTTTCAGGGCCTTGAGGATGCCGAAGTTTCCGCAGCCCGGACACCAGGCCGTTTCGAACTCGCCGTAATCGGCGAGCGTCAAGCTGTCGTTATTCATGACCGAGTCCCTCGATGATGTATTCCGGTGTCAGCGGCAAGCCGTCGTAGCGGAGCACCATCCCGCCGACCGCAAAACCGGATTCCCGGCGGATCAGCCGCGCGAACTGGCCCGTGGCGTTGCCCTCCACGCAGACCACGCGGCGCGCTCCCCGCAAGCGATCGAGAAAGTGCGCCGGCGCCAGCGGCCAGATCTGGGAGAAGTGCAGTGTGCCCACGTTTCGTCCCGCCGCGCGCATGTGCGCCGCCGCTTCGGCCAGCGCGCCTTTCGTGGAGCCCCAGCCGATCAGCAGAAGCTCGGCGGTATCCCCGCCCTCGTATTCGGGGGCCAGAATGTTGTCCGTCAGAATCTTCAGTTTACGCAGGCGCTTGGCGACCATCTTAACCCGCAAGGCGAGGTTCTCGGTAATATGTCCCTGCTCATCGTGTTCGTCGCTGTCGGCCACAACCAGCTCCTGGCCGGCGCCGGGAACAAGGCGTTGGGAAACACCCGAGGCGGTGAAGGCATACCGTTTGTATGGCTCCGTTGCTGGCTCCGGGGCGGGGAGCGTGAGCGTGGCGGAAGTTTCCAGGTTGAAGGGCGGGACATCGCGATGCGAATCCGCCAGGAACTGATCGGTAAGCAAAAACACCGGTCCCTGGCTGGCCTCGGCCAGCGCGAAGGCGCGGCGCGTCAGCTCGAAGCACTCCTCGATGGACCCGGGCGCGAAGATCGCGCGCGGAAATTCGCCATGCCCGGCGTGCAGCACAAATTCCAGTTCCGCCTGCTCCGTGCGGGTCGGCAGTCCCGTCGCGGGGCCCGGACGCTGGGCGACGACTATCACCAGCGGGGTCTCGGTCATGGCGGACAGGCTGACGCCTTCCGTCATCAGCGCGAAGCCGCCGCCGGAAGTGGCTGTCATGCTGCGGCTGCCGGCAAAAGAGGCCCCGATCGCCATGTTGATGGCCGCGATCTCGTCTTCCGCCTGTTCGACGACCAGACCCATCTCATCCGCATGCGCGACCAGGTTCAGCATGATCGAAGTCGCCGGCGACATCGGGTAAAAGGCGCAAAATTTGACGCCGGCCGCCAGCGCACCGAGGGCCAGGGCTTCGTTGCCGTTGAGCATCAAGCGCGCGGGCGATGCGCCGGCCGGCGCAAGTTTCTCGATGGGCTGGGGGGTAGCCGCGGCCCAGGCATAGGCCGCGGCGACCGCGGCGCGGTTCGCCTCCACGACCGCAGCGTCCTTGCCGCCGAAATAGGCGGACGCGGCTTCGCTCACCACCGCCTGGTCGAGCCCGAGCAGGGCCGCCACCACTCCCAGCGCGATCGCGTTTTCATACTTTGGATCGGCCAGTTTCTTGAACGGCACACGCACGCAGCGACCGGCCGCCACTGTGGAAGATTCAGCTATGACAACGACTCCGTCGGCCTGGGTCAGCGTCGCTTGATGAAGCTTGACGGTGTCGTCGTCGAGCGCCACGAGCAGGTCGATCTGCTCCCGCAGCGCGTCCACCGGGGCGACACCCACGCGGATGGCGAAGGTATTGTGTCCACCGCGAATGCGGGACATGTAAGTTTGCGTCACCAGAATATGGTAGCCGCTCCTAACGAAACTTTTGGCCAGAAGCTCGCCCAGGGTGACCAGCCCCTGGCCCGCCTCGCCGCCTATCACGACCTGGAGTGTATCTTTCATATCATGCTCGATTGAGGGGCTTGGTTTTTAGATACTTCGCGGCTTTGGATTGTCCGCAGGCGGCGCATTTATCGAGCTCCAGCAGCTTGTCGAGATATTCCTGCACCACGGCGATGAAGGTGGCATGACTCCAGGTTAATGGCGAAACGGAAAGCGGTTCGTTGGTCAGCGGATTGACCTGTTCCGCCAGCACGCCGCTGGGCAGGGCGTGGCTTGCCGCCCAGCGCATGATGGCCAGCGCCTGATCCAGATCGTTTCCATCCCTGGCCGCGGCGATGCGATACTGCGCCAGCCACAGCGTGGTGACAAACCAGGGATTGCCGGGCAGTTCGGCGCTGACGCGATGGTAAATGTCGTTTTCATAGCGCGCCAGGCCTCCCACCTTGGACTGGCACCATAAGCTTTCCTGAATCTGCCGCATGCTGCTGCGCACCTTGTCGTCGTCGGCGCTGTAGGCGCCGAATGCGAATATTCCATACAGGCTGGCGTCTATCGTCGCGTCGACGTCCTTTGTGCCGTCCGGGCGAAAGTTAACCATCCTTGCGAAGCGCTTTTCATCTTCCAGGTATAGATGACGATCCATGGCCTGGCGTATCAGCGCGGCGCCTTCGCGATATTCGCGCGCAATGCCGGTTTCTCCGAAGGCCTCCGCAAAATTGGCCGCCGCGGTCAGTCCGCCATAAACCGCGGCGGTCGTGAAGGTCAGCACGCCCTGTCGTTCTTCCCAGAGATCGTAACTCGGCAGCGGCAGTCCCGTGCGCGCATCCAGGTAATCCAGCATAAAATCGGCGGCGGTTTTGATCAGGGAGCGGTAGAGCGGTTTTATGAATTCGATATCCCGGTACTTGTCGTAATGCTTCCACAAGGCCCAGATGACCAGCGCGGTTTCATCCTCCTGGATCGGGAGTTGATATTTATGCCCTTTTTGCCAGGGATGCCAGGAACTGGCCAGCGATCCGGAAGGGGTGTATTTATGCAGGAAATAGCCGCCTTTTTCGATCAGCTTCGCGCAAAGATTGAAAAAAACGCTGGTGATGCCGGAATAGCCGGCCAGATCCAGGGCGTAGGCCACCAGGGCGGCATCGCGCGTCCACATGTAGCTGTAGGTGTCGCGGTTGAAATATGCCGCGTCCGAGTCGTTGGCCGCGATAATGCTGCCGGAATTATCGATCTGCGTGCGGCAAATCAAGAGGCTCCTTTTGTAGAGCCGCGCAATCTCGTCCGGCAGAAGGTCGCAGCGCAAGCCGTCCTTGTTGACCCACAGCTTCCAATAATCCAGCGTGCGCTGGAAGATCGTTTCAGGATGTTTCTTCACGACGGATCCGTTGAGGGCCGCCACTTCGTCCCAGCTTTTGCCCGCGCAGATCCAGCAATAGCAGACATCCCGCTCCCCGCCTTTCAGCCGCAGCGGGATGCCCAGCACGGAATCGACGGAGCCCTGGGCAATAGGATTGCCGCTCAGCAAGCCGTCCTCGGCGTCCTTCCAGGTCCCCTGTTCGTCCGTCCGTCCCTTGTTACCCGTGGCAAAAAAGTCTATGCCGGATTTCTTGTTGGCGAAGCCGCCGATCAAAAAATGGCGTTCGCCTTTGTAATGCAACAGCCCCTTGACTTCGGGCCGGTAAACGGCGGTATCGCCGATATCGTTGCCCAGGATCTGAAAATCGTGGGCGAGGAAGAGGCGGATTTCCTGGTCTTCGTTCGACAGGTTTTCGACGGTCAACTTCTTTAAATAAACATTTTCATGAAAATCGACCAGGTCGTTGGCCACGATGCGGATATTCAAATCGGGATGAAACAGCTCGACCCGCGTGACCAGGGTCTCGTCAAGATAATCCAGCTTGATCCGCCAGTCCGGGCCAACCCAGCTGAAAAAACCATTGACCCAGACGCCCAAGCGCGATGGCGCCCCTTTGGTATGGCTCTCCTCGCCGACGTGCGGAAAATACAATTCTCTTAAATTGTAATCCTTATCGAACGCGACGAGCAGATTGCCGTTTCCGACCGGAATATCCCTTGGCACGCGGACGCTCCTTCCGCCGGACTAAAAGCGCCTGGCGAGTTCCCCGGCAATTAGCTGCGCCTCTTGTATCCTCTGCGCTTGCTGCGCCTCCCCCAGATCCATCGGCTGGGCGATCGCAAACTGTATGTCCTGAATCCCCACGAAGCCGAAAATTGCGCGCAGGTACGGTTCCTGATAGTCGAGGATTCTGGAGTCGGGCGTGGTATATTCCCCGCCCCGCGAAGTAACGATCGCCATTTTCCGGTTTTTAACCAGTCCTTCCGTGCCGCTCCCGGTATATCGGAACAGATATCCCGGCTGCACGATGACATCCAGGTAATGTTTCAACATGTATGGAATCGAAAAATTCCACATCGGCGTACTTACAAGGTAGGCGTCGGCGGAAAGGAATCTTTGTATTTGCAGGACGATCTCCTGCCAGGCGGTTCGGTACTGACCCGAAAGCTCCTTGCCGCTTAAAAGCACATACTTGCCATCGACACGCTTTACGGTCAGCGCGGGCAGCTCTTCTTTCGAAAGATCCAGCGTCTCGACCACCCAGTCGGGATGGCTGGTTGCGAAGGCCTCCAGAAACGACGCGCTGACTTTAAGCGTACGCGATTCGTCCTCGCGCGGCGTGGCGATAATATGCAACAGCTTTTTCATGCTTACCGCCTGTTAATATGTTGTTCGAAAATCGCCCCCAGATCTCCGAAAAAAAGCGCCGCCGCAGGATAGGACTGCAACGGCGCATTTTTCCGTCAAACTCCTCCGCGGGGTCATGAGCTGAGTCAGGCAACCCCGATCAGGATGGGAACTTCCGGAGTCCGGATGCCTAAGCGACGGTTTGCGTCGTAAGGAAAAGCTGGATGCCCATCTGTCCGATCTGGTCCAGTTTCTCCTCGATCTCGTTCACATGGCCGTCTTCGTCCTTGAGGATGGCGTCCAGCATCTCCTTGGTGGCGTTGTCGCCCACTTCCACCGCCAGTTTGATCGCGCTGTTGTAACCCGCGACGGCCGACATTTCGGAGGCCAGATCGTTGGCGCACTGTTTGGGCACATCCGCGCCGATATGGATCTTGTTCAACGAGCCGACGATCGGGATGCCTTCCAGAAACAGTATCCGCTCGATCAGTTTCTCGGCATGCTTCATCTCCGAGATGGCGCGGGCGCCGAGGGTCTTCTTGAGTTTGCCGTAGCCCCAATTCTCGTTCATCTCAGCATGGACGATGTACTGATTGATCGCCGTCAACTCATCGGCCAGTAATCCGTTTAGCGCCTGTATCAACTTGTTATTGCCCTTCATTTTGCCCTGCTCCTTTTTTTGCGCCACCACGCGGCGCGGGTTTACTGTCGTCGCCGGTATCGTATCACTTCAATTGCGAGGCCGCGAATTCCCAATTCGCCAGATGGTCCAGAAAGGCCTTTACGAAGTCTTTGCGGCGGTTCTGGTAATCGAGATAGTAGGCGTGTTCCCAGACATCGCAGGTCAGCAGCGCGGTTTGCCCGTGCGCCAGCGGCGTGTCCGCGTTGGAGGTCTTGACGATTTTCAGGCTGTCGCCTTCTTGCACCAGCCAGACCCAGCCGCTGCCGAATTGCGCGAGCGCCGCGGTCAGGAAAGCCTCCTTGAACTTCTCGATGCCGCCGAAGGATTTGCCGATCGCTTCCAACAGCCGTCCGTCCGGCTGGCCGCCGCCGCCCGGCTTCATGCTGTTCCAGAAGAAGCCGTGGTTCCAGGCCTGCGCCGCGTTGTTGAAAACCGCGTTCTGATCCGCCTTGCCCGCGCTCTCGCGGACGACTTGCTCCAGCGTGGCGCCCTTCGCCCACGGCGTGCCGGCCACCAGTTTGTTCAGGTTATCCAGATAGGCCTGATGATGCTTGGTGTAATGGAACCCCATTGTGCGCGCCGATATGTGGGGTTCTAATGCATCCTGAGCGTAGGGCAGAGCCGGCAGCGTAAAAGCCGTGGTTCCGACGGACTCCGCCGCCGCACCCATGGCTGCCCAAGGCAGCAAAAGGCATAAAGCCGGTCTGAAAAAGGGATTCATCGCAATTATCCTCGTAGGTTTCCGTCCGCGAAGTTCCAATCGATCAGTTTGTCGAGCAGGGCGGCGAGATAGTCCGCGCGCCGATTCTGATAATCCAGATAGTAGGCGTGTTCCCAGACGTCGACCGTCAACAACGGCTTCAGACCCTTGGTTAACGGCGAATCGGCATTGGCGGTTTTGACCACTTTGAGCTTGTCGCCGTCCAACACGAGCCACGCCCAGCCGCTGCCGAACTGGGTTGTCGCCGCGGCCGCCAGTTCCTTCTTGCAGGCATCCACGTTTCCGAAGGCGGCCTCGATCTTCTGCTTTAATGCGGCGGGTGGTTCGCCTCCGCCCTGGGAACTCAGACTGTGCCAGTAGAAAGTGTGATTCCAGGCTTGCGACGCATTATTGAAGATCGCAACCTTGTCCGGATTGCCGACGGTCGCGGCGACGATCTTCTGCAGCATCATGCCCGCGAACTCCGTTCCCGCCGCCAGTTTGTTCAGATTTTCGACATAGCCCTTGTGATGCTTGCCGTAGTGGAACCCGATCGTCCTGGCGGAGATAACGGGTTCCAGCGCGTTCTCAGCATATGGCAGCGGCGCCAGAAGATGCGCGGATACGCTCGTTTGTGTTTTGTCGTTGCCGATCATGATATGTTCCTCCTTCGATTTGAACCTGACCCATGCTGTTTTCTCGAACTTCCCACCGCCATGAGATGAAATCCTCCCGTGTCCGCCGGCATTAGGCAATCCGCCAGAATCGTTTCGCCGGCGCCCGCCAGGCTTCAGTTCACCGTGAGCACACGGCATCCGGCAAGCAAGCACGCGGCAATGGACACCAATATATAGAAACAACGTAACGCAAGGCGTTTGATCATCGATTTCTCCCTTTCGTCGTTTGCGAACTGGGCTCAAATTAAGCCATGGGGTCAGGTCTGACTATGGGGTGAAACCCTACCGGCGCATCGGACGCTTGGATTGGAACACGCGGTTTCGGAAAGCGTGTCGCGCGAGTCACCCGCTAGACGATGGTCAGCGGGACGTTACATTCGACGATCCCCGAGGTGATGGCGTAGCGGGTGAGGCCCGCCGTGTCGTGGATATCGAGTTTGCGCATCAGATGATCGCGGTGCTTTTCGACGGTTTTGATACTGATGCCAAGTTCGGCCGCGATCTGCTTGTTGGCTTCGCCCTCGGCAATCAACTGGAGCACCTCGACCTCGCGTGAACTCAAGTTGGCGCCCTTGGCCTTCGGCAGGCCTTTCCGGTCCAGCGGCTTTTTGTTTTGATGGCGCAGGCGTTTGGCGATGGAAGGACTGAAAAAAGCGTTGCCTTTTTTGACTTCCCTGATGGCCTCCGATAAAAATTTGGCGGAGGTTTGCTTGATCAGATAGCCCGCCGCCCCCAGGGCCGTCACGCGTTCGACGTAGGCGTCATCGCTGTGGGCGGAAAGAATCAGCACCTTGGTGTCGGGCACGCTTTGGCATATCTGGCGGGTGGCTTCCAAACCATTGAGCATCGGCATGGCGATGTCCATGACGATCACGGCGGGACGCAGTTTGCGGGCCATCTCCACGGCCTGGCGTCCGTTGGCCGCTTCGCCGATCACCTCGATGTCGAGTTCGACCTCCAGGATTCGCCGCAGGCCCTCCCGGACGATCATGTGATCTTCGGCCAGCAGCACGGTGATGCGCTTTGTGGCATTCATGGGCGCGCCCGCTTCCTGGCGTCGCGATGGAAGGGAATCTGCGCCTGGATGGTGGTTCCGTGGCCGGGCGCGGATTCGACCGTGAACTTGCCGCCGACCATCTCCACGCGCTCCCGCATGCCCAGCAAGCCCATGCGTCTGCTCTTCACTGTGTGCAGGGTCCGTTCCACGTCGAATGATTTGCCGTTGTCCTTGATCTGCATCCGCACGGAGTTGGAAAGCCGCTGAATGCTCGCTTCCACCAGACTGGCTTGCGCATGGCGGGCGACGTTCGTCAGCGCCTCCTGGGCGACGCGATAGAGCGCCGTGCGACTGGCGTCGTCCAGTTTTTCCGCCCCCGCAAACGCCGTCAGGCTGACCCTGATGCCGGTCGCTTTCGAAAAGTTCTTCATGAACGAATGCAAGGCGGGAATCAGCCCCAGATAGTCCAAAACCGCCGGACGCAAGTTGTAAGCGAAGCGGTGCATGATGTCCACCGACTTCTCCACCAGCCGTTGTGTGCGCGCGATGGTCTTCGCGAGATCCCTGGTATTTACGCCGGCATCCGTTTTCAAGACCGCCAGGCGGACATTGATGCTGGTCAGAACCTGGGCGATCACATCGTGAAGTTCGCGGCTGATTCTTTTTCGCTCCTCCTCCTGCGCCGACAAGACCCGGCGGGACAGAAAGCGCAATTGTTCCTGCAAACGCCGCGCCTGCTCCAATAACCGGCCGGTATGCTGCGCGCTGTTCCGGAGCGTCCGCTCCACAATGCGACGCCTGGCGATTTCCTTTTTCAACTTCCGGTTGGCAGCGGCAAGATCGGTGGTGCGCCGGCTAAGCCCGAGATTCAGCCGGCCCAGCCGCAGCGCCGCCTTTTCGCTCGCCGTCGCCCCTTGCCGGAGGTGTTTGCGCAACGCCGCCTGATTTGATGGCAACAATGCGCGCCCTTTATGCTTCATGATAGCCGCTGAATTCATGTGTCAGCCATCCGATCGTTTTGGCGGATTGTCGCACCAATAGTTGCGTTCCGGCAAATTCTTTTTCGAGTTTGTGCGTACGAGCCTTGCGTCCACGCGGCGGCAGAGGCCTGCCGCCCTCCAGAAGAATCCTCTAGCAAGTCTCGATGACGTTCCTTGGAGGGCGGCGGGCCTCCGTCGCCGCGTGGGCGTGGGGCGAAAGACTTGGCAGCAACATGGTCGCAACGTCCTGAGGCAAGGATTTGGGGGCGTCGCGCTCGATTGACCGGCCGCTTGGCGCCGGGGTATAAACCTATCCGCCAATCATGAACCGAATTCTCTTCGAATCAGGCGAAGTGGCCGACGATGGTCTGGTCAGCTTGTGCGATGGACGCGCCCGGCACATCCGCGAGGTGCTGCGCGCCGAACCCGGCGCGCGCCTGCGCGTGGGGGTGCTGGATGGGCCGTGCGGCAGCGCGCTGGTCGAACGGTCGGACGGCGCAACGGTGACCCTGCGCTGCGTGTGGGAGCCCGATGCTGAAGAAGAGGGTGGCGTCCTGGATTTGATTCTGGCGCTGCCGCGGCCCAAAGTGCTGAAGCGGCTGTGGGCGCCGCTGGCGTCGTTCGGATTGCGACGCCTGACGCTGGTCAACGCGGCGCGCGTGGAACGTAATTACTTCGATACCCACTGGATTGAAGCGGCGCACTATCGTCCGCTGCTGATCGAGGGCTTGCAGCAGGCGGGTTTGACGCAGCTGCCGGTGGTGCGCGTGGCGCGGCTCTTGCGGCCCTTTATGGAAGACGAATGCGGAGCGCCGGCGCCGGACGAGATCAGGTTGACGGGGCATCCCGGCGCCGCCGAAAGGCTTCGCGCCGGACCCTGGCCGCGCGACGCGCGCGTTGCGCTGGCGATCGGTCCGGAGGGCGGCTGGACCGCTTTCGAACTGGATTTGCTGGCCGCGCGGGGCTTTCGCGCGGTCAGTTTTGGCGCGCAGATTTTGCGTTCCGATGTGGCCTGTATCGCGGCGCTGGCCTTGATGCGGGACCGGATGGGATGAACGGCCCCTGCGATTCGCATTATGGCGTCTCACCACCGCGCCTTTGTGCCGCGGGTGAACAATCGCTCCATAAAAATATTTGACTTCCAATCCTCGATGCCCCAAATTGCCCGCATAGTGGCATTGGCGACAGAAACAGCCCTTGCCATCCTGTTCGTAGTGATCATGCAGCCGCGGACAGCAGAGTACATGGGAGGTGCAAATGGACTCGACCGATAAGCCTTTGGAATCCGGTGTCAAGTGGGATGCCTTCACGGCGGTTCGCTGGGGCGACCAGGCGTTGGCCTGGACCAAACGCTTGATGTCCGCGCCGCGCTACGAGGCATTGGAAACGTGGGTTGAGAAGGCCGGCCATTATGCGTTGCTCGTGGCCGCGGCCCTCGGCTTGACCTGGGGGATCGTCAGCGCCTTCAAGTCGAACCTGCTCTCGCCGTTTCTTTACGGATTGCTGTGGCTGCCGGTCGTCGGCGTGGCGCAATTCGCCGCGTTCAAGTTTTCGTCCAGCGCGCGCGGACTGATCCGGTCGTCGGGCAGTCAAATGTCGTCGCCCGCCTTCCTGGCCTGCCTTGCGCTCTGGAGTCTTCTGCTGGGTATCGTATCGCTCGCGATATGCACATTCGTGGCCATTCGAAGCGACTCCTTTTCCGTCTTCGGGACGGGAGTGGGAATTTTCATCGCCTGCGAACTGGGGGTCTGGTTGTGCCTCAACCCGGCGCTGCTGAATATTGATATTCTTCCGGCATCCACCGCTGGGGAAGAAGCGATCGGCGTCCTTGCCTTCCTCCTGAAGACGCCCTTGCGCCTGATCCCTGTCGCCTTTGGCATCGGGGTGATGGTCGGCGATTTGGGGATTTTTGCCGCCATCATACGGCTGTTCCGCGATCGTGAAATATTCATCCTGGATGTCGGCTCGTCCGCCTGGCTGGTGATAGCATCCGCGGCTTTGCCGCTGATCGGCTACGTCTTGTTCCTGATCGGCTATCTGGCGCTGGACATAGTTCGCGCAATTCTGGCCGTTCCGCAAAAGTTGGATCTCATCGCAAAGAAATGAAGAGGAAATTATGACAAAATGGATCATGGCGGGTGTTTTTACGAGCGTGGTTGGCGTGGCGTGGGCGCCCAGGGTCCGACTCCGGCGGCGACTCCTGAACCGTTGTGGAAGACGACCGTGGCCGCCGGCGCGAACGTGACGCGCGGCAACAGCGAGACGATGCTGCTCAACGGCAGCGCGATCTCGGTGTTCAAGCAAGACAAGAACGAGGCGCGCATCGGGGTTGAGGCCAACTATGGCGAGACTCAGCAAACGCAGGGGTCGGGCACAAACGCGACGAAAACGACGGAAAACAACCTCAACAATGCCCGGGCATTCGGTGAATACCGGCGCCTGCTGACGGAGCGTAATTACCTGTACGGCAACACGGAGTTGCTGACAGATGAGATCGCAAAAATTGACTATCGGTGGATGATCGGTCCCGGCGTGGGCCGGTACTTTCTGATGAGTCCCGACCGGAAACTCAGCGCCGAGCTTGGCCCATCCTACATCAAGGAGAAACTGGACGGTGTGACGGACGATACGGTCGCCCTGCGCATGGCCGAGCGGTTCGAACTCAAACTGAGCGCCACGGCTTCGGTGTGGGAGTCAGTCGAGTACCTGCCCTCAATCGACGACTTCGCCAGGTGCCTGATCAACGCGGAAGCCGGCATCGAAGCCGCCATCAGCACACGGATCAACCTGCGCGTGGTGCTACAGGACAAATTCAACAGCGATCCCGCGCCAGGCAAGAAAAAATCCGATCTCGTCCTGATCGCCGGCTTGTCCTGCAAACTGTAAGGCGGGTAAGGATTGGAGCGGGAGACGGGGGTCGAACCCGCGACGTTCAGCTTGGGAAGCGGAAGTTATAGGCGGTTTTCTTAGCGTTCTTGCATGCCTGCTATCCTTTTGCTATTGACTCCCCGCCCCCGTTCTGCGATAGTTGCGCCAGCAACGGACAACAAGGGGCGGAATGAGGCGGGCATGAAAACGCGCAAGGGCTGGTTGATTAAGCGGGGCAAGACCTTCCACGCTGCATGGAAGATCGGCGGCAAGTTGTTCACCAAGACCACCGGCGAGGCGGACCGACGGAAGGCGCAAACCCGGCTGTCTGAAATCATGCGGCCATTCCTGGTCGAAGACGAAGGGCTGCTGCTGGAGACCGTCAAGGCGCGTATCGAGGGCGCCCGCACGGAATTGGCCGCGATAGATGAGGCCCGCAATCCGCCCCTGACCCTGGCGCAAGCATGGACTGCATACCGGGCTGCCAGCGCGACGGCAGACATAACGGCTGGCACCCTTGCGAACTACGAAGGCTATTTGACTGCCTTCCTGGTTTGGACTGCCAAGACGCACCCGAAGCTGGTATTGATGCGCGACGTGTCCGCCAGCCTGGCAGAAGCCTATTGGAATCACCTTTGCGGACAGGGTATGACCGGCCGGACGTGTAACGCACACAGAGCTTTCTTGCGCGCCTTTTGGGGCGTTCTGTGCGATGCCGCGAAACTGGCGACGGTCTACACGCTGCGCGACGGCACACAGACCTTGAACCCCTGGGCGAAAATCGCGAAACGTGACGAACACTCCAAGGGCCGCCGGGCGTTGACTGTGGCCGAACTGCAAAACGTGTGCCAGTCTGCAACGGGAGAATTGCGGACCATGCTGGCGCTCGGGCTCTACCTGGGCGCGCGCCTGGGCGATGCCGCTTGCTTGGACTGGGGATGCGTAGACCTGGACCGACGGACAATCAGCTACACGCCGCGCAAGACCGCCCGGAAGAAACCCGGCGTGCTGCTTGTTCCGATGCACCCCGCGCTGGTGGCCGTCCTGGCCGAGACGCCCGCATCGAAGCGCACCGGACCGGTTACGCCGGCCATGGCTGCCGTCTACAGGAACAAGGGACAGTCCGTCGTGAGTCTGATTGTGCAACGCCATTTTGAGGCGTGTGGACTGGCAACCACAACCGACCGCGAGGGCGCGGGCGTCCGGCGATGCGTGGCTGTAGGTTTTCATTCGCTACGACATTCCGCCGTGAGCCTGCTACGCGCGGCCGGGGCCGCGCAAAGCGTGAGCATGGCCCTTGTCGGGCACAGTTCCGCCGAAGTCCATGAACTGTACACGCACTCCGACGAAGACGCCATGCGGCGTGCTGTGGCTGCCCTGCCGGCCGTCCTGGGCAATGCAAGTTTCCCTGTGGCCTTGCCGCCGGCGCGGATGATTGAAGCTGAGCGCGTCCGGGCGATTGCCGATGGCATAACCGCGAAGACTTGGAAGGCGGCGCGGGCTGAACTGCTGGCCCTGGCCGGAAATGTGTAGGGGGCGACGTGAAGCGGGACACACTGACAGAGACGGAACGGCGAGTTGTGGCCGCATGGAAGGCCGCCGGGCTGCACGTCGAATGCGGACGGGAAGGGATCCGGGACATGATCCGGCGCGTCGCCTACCACGAAGCCGCGCATGTTGCCGACATCATGGCCCGGCCTGGAATGCCCGCGCGCCGTGTTCTGGCCCTGGCCGCGAAGTGGACGGATGAAATGCTTGCCCTGCCGGACGTGTGGCGCACCGTCGAGACGCTGGCCGGCATGCTGCTTGCCAGCGGGACAATCGAAGACCGTGCCGAAATCATGGCCGCATGTGATGGCATTGCGTATGCCGGCATGAAGCTGCCGAAATGGAAACGGCGCTTGTTTCCGACGAAGGCGGAACAAAGGGCAACTGGGCTTGCGGTTGTGGCAATTCCCAGAGAATGCAGCACGGTTTGAGAACAACGGCATACCTTTCTGCCAGACGAAGTGAGAGGCGCTACTGATAGAGTTGCCAGAAAATTGCCCTGACGCACAGCGCCGGGGAAGTCCTGGAGGCGCGCGGCCAATCCCGCCTCCTCCGGGCGTTCAGATAGGAGAACGACCATGAAGAAAAGACCGAAGGCACCAACCGAGCCCACCAAGACACTTGCCGAAGCGCTCAGCGCGTTACGCCCTGACATGCCCGACGATGCCCCGGAGCGGCGCGACGTTGACATCGCCTGCTACGTTGCTGGCATATATGAGTTGATGGCGCGAAAAGACAACGAACTTATGGAAATGCTTCAGACGGCCGCCGGGGCGCGAAAGAGCAACATTGAACTGGCCCGCTTGCTCAAAGTCTCAAGCGGTACGTTCCGATATCGTCTGTCAATGGACGCATGGAAAGCCCTTGCGACTACTCCATCACACGATGAACGGCAAGCGATCATAAAGCGCGCCTACCGTGATATTGAAAAACGCTCAGCGCAAGAGGAAGCAAAGCGTCAAAGCGAAGAGGCGGCCCGCAAGACCACGGCAGAGCGCGAACTTGCCACCCGTAGGGCCGAAGAAAAGCGCCGCGAGATTGAGGACCGCGAACGGGAGGCGCTTGACCGGCGTTTCAAAGAAGCGACGATCCGGCTTGCCGGTTCTACCGCCGAGAAGGGCGCGGAGAAAAGCAATCAAGCGATAGCGATGCGTGAGAAGGCGTTCACGAAGATGATCGCAAACGGAATCACGCGGGAGCAATGCCGCAAGATCGTTCTGGCTATGGTGACACTGGGCGCAACGTCCAAGGGTACAGCGAAACGTGAAAGCGCGATCCTC
This sequence comes from bacterium, assembly GCA_025360745.1. Taxonomy (GTDB): domain Bacteria; phylum Verrucomicrobiota; class Kiritimatiellia; order CAIKKV01; family CAIYGI01; genus CAIYGI01. The sequence continues at coordinate 7,582 of JANYBP010000081.1, read as the reverse complement.
AAGGAGGCCAAGACGAAAACGCGGATCACAAGCGCATTCACGCACAGAGAAGGCCTGGCAAAGAATTATGCGGACTTCCGTAAACGGTACATTTGCAACGTATCGCGCATGGGATACTGGTTTGACTTTGGCTGACCCATGCCTCTATTTTGTGTAACGGGCGTCTTATTGCCCGACGGCACATATCTTTTTTCCGCCTGATAAAGCCCGTTTTTGCGGGCTTTTTCTTTTGTTTTTCCGTCGGCACATATCGTTTTTCGTGTATGTCTTCCTATTTATTGTTGTAGTGGCGGCAACAGAGGGGGGCAACACCGATGCAAAGACATGCGCTAAAAGAAGCCCGGAGGACGGCGGGACTGACTGCTCTTGCTGTCGCTGAACGATGCGGCATTGCCGAAGACCGGCTATATGCCCTTGAACGCGGGCGGGGGCGACTTCACCCCGACGAAGTGCGGCGACTGGCGACCGCGTTGAACGTGCCGGCAGAGAGAATCGCCCCGGACTATTCGCTGTCGCGAAAGGGGGCCACCCGTGAGTGACCGCGTTGAACTCGCCAAACTGGCTTTCATGGGTTTGAACAAGACTGAACGCCGGGCATTTCTGACTACGTTCGCAGACCCGCCCGCTACGGTTGCCCCGGAAGCCGAGCGGCTTTTGCGGCGCGCGACCGTGGCGGCGCGCCTGGGGCATAGCGCACGCTTTGTTGACCGACTGGCGGCTGACGGTGTGCTGCGCAAGATCAGGCTTCCCGGCCGCGCGCGGGCTGCCGGTTTTCGTGAATCTGACTTATTGGCGTTATTGGCCGGGGGGGCGTCAGAGTGAGCACGCCCGATCTCGGCGCCGCCGCGCCCGAAGGCGAAGCCGGTTTGATCGGCAGCATTCTGGTTATGGCGGGCGACACCGGCCGGCAATCGGAAGCCCTCGACGCTTGCGCCGCCAGTCTGACCCCAGATAGCTTTTCAGCCCCGGCATACCGCGCAACATGGAACGCGATTTGCTCTTGCCGTCGATCAGGCACCCCGATCGATTTGTTGACCATCGAAACCGAATTGCGGCGCACCGGCGTAATGGAACGAATCGGCGGACCGGCGTCTATCGAAGGCGCGGTTGATAAGATCACTACGCCGTCTATCTGGCATGCGTGCCTGGTCTCGATTCTGGCGGCCTGGCGCGCCCGACAAGCCGCCGAAATTGGCACCCGCCTGGCGGCCGGCGAAATCGACGCCGAAAGCGCCAGCGCCCAGTTGGCGACGCTGGCCAAACCTAGCACAAGCGCCTTCCCTGCAATCGTACCTGCCGATAGCTTCGTCGCTACCGAGATCGAAGACCCGCCCGAAGTTGTGCGCGGCGTGCTGCATCGCGGTTCAAAATGCGTTTATGGCGGTCCGAGCAAGGCTTTCAAATCCTGGGCGCTGCTGGATTTGTGCTTATCCGTGGCAAACGGCGCGCCCTGGCTGGGCTTTGAAACGATCCCCGGCCCAGTCCTGTATGTAAATCTCGAACTCCAACCCTTCGCCGTCAGACGCCGATTGAAGGCGCTATCTTCCGCGCGCCGTTTGCCTATCCCCTCGACGCTTCGGCTATGGAATCTACGCGGGAATAATCGCCCGTTGCCGGAATTGTTGAAAGAACTCATGCGCCAGATCGCCGGCGAACAGTATGCGCTGATCGTGCCTGATCCGGTCTATAAGACACTGGCCGGCCGGGACGAAAACAGCGCTGGCGACATTGGCCAAGTGTGCGCGGAGTTGGAGGCCGTTGCTGTTCAAACTGGCGCGGCTTTGGCTTTTGGCGCGCACTTCGCAAAAGGTAACGCTGCCGGCAAAGAAGCGCAGGACCGCATATCAGGATCGGGAGTTTTCGCCCGCGACCCGGACAGCATAATCGTCGCCACACCACACGAAGAAGAAGGCGCTTTCACGGTTGATATGATCCTGCGTAACTTCGCGCCGCCCGATCCCTTCGTTATGCGCTGGAATTATCCACTCATGATGCGTGACGCGGAACTGGACCCCGCGCGGCTGTTGAAGCCGCGAAATATGCGCACTGCCGACCGCCCGGAAGTCGATACCCTTGTACCGCAAGCTACCGAGCTTGTTTCACGCGGCCCGATGAAGACCGGCATGTTTCGCGCCAAACTACAACGTATTGCCGGCACCCAAAGCCGGGCGCGGGAACTGTTCGCTGCTCTGATTGCCGACGCACACCTCGCGCAGTACGAGGTTCGCGGGCGTGGCCAGCATGATACATGGATTGGCACCCCGGCACAGATCGAACAATTACGGAAGACAAAGACCGCATGAGAATAGACCCGTTAGAGTCGTTAGACGCCTTTTTCACCAGTCTAACGAGTCAAGAGTTTAGACCGGTGGCGCGCCCTATAGGGCGCACCGTGTCTAACTCTAAAGTTGACGGGAGCTTTGAAAGCGCAACCGCTCAATCCGAATCCTGGAGGAAAACGCACTATGAACCCACCCGATGACACCCTTGAAGCGCAAGCCAGCCTGGCGCCTGGACGCGGCATTACTACGCGGCTGAGGGGGAACTGTGTGAGCGTCGAGTTATGCGGCCGTGTCTCGCCGGACGAACAGGCGCATGCCCTGCCCGCGTTGTTGCAGCTCCTGGCAGACCGTGCCGGCGTGCCTGTGAGCTATGCCGGACAAAAATACCAGCCGCGTCCCCAGCCTGACGATGGTGCCACCTGGGGAGAAAGTCCGCCTGAACCCGAGCGGCAAGGCCAGCCTGGAAAACCGGAAGGTACTCCCGAGGCCGGCATGGCCTCCTGGCTCCCTTAGACGACATCACGCTTTTGTACTGACTAATGAACAAACCTACAAAAATGGAGTTTCGCATGAAACATGACATGGGCATACCCGAAAACGTGCCGTCCTTCGCCGCCCTCGCTGGGTTCTTCAAAATGAGCCGTTCAACACTTTACGAAATCCGGCACCGAGACACCCGGTTTCCTTTGGTGGAGAAAAGGGGCTGGCCGGTTATCGCGGTTGGTCTGTTGTTGGGCGTGCGGGACTTAGAAGCTACATCTGACAGAGACCACGCGCTACAACGGCAGGCCAATGGGCTTTCTTTCGATTTGAACGCCCGCAAGGAATTGATAGAAGACTATTTGGCCGGGATCCGTAGAAACACGAATGCGGCGACACCGGGGAAAGGCGGTACCGCGTGAGAACTGGCAGCGTGCTTGGTTGGCTGAACGACGTTTCGGAATTCGACAATGGGCTTCCACAGTATCGGGACCTTCCGCACATGGGCGAACGCGCCGGTCAGTTTGCCGCCGCCGTTCGCGGTCCAAAAGGCGAGCCGGTCAAGGTGGGGCCGGGTTCTTTCTTCCGTCGCTTTCTGGATGCCTTGAAGCCGTCGAACGCCGAAGAAGTCGAGAAGCTCCGTCGTATGCTTCGCGAGGTGCAAGAGTGAACGCCGCCCGACACGAGGCCGCGCATGCTGTCGCGCTGTACCTGTTCGGCCTGGCCGACGTTCTGAAACCCGGCGGCGTGGCGATCACGCCCGGCGGCGGGATTACATCCTTGGATTCTCCACCGATGACGTCGGCCAGCCTGGCCGCGATGGCTGCCCGCGTTGAAGAATACCAGACCGAGAAGCCCGGCTTGATTCTCTGCGCCGTCACAATCGAGGCCGCCAGAGCCCGGCCAGACCTGGCGCCGGCGATCATCATGTTTGAGTTGGCCGGACATGCCAGCGAAGCGGACGATTGGCGTGGCGACTTCGCGCAGACAATCATCGTCCGCACGTCAAGCGACTTCGGCACGGCAGAGGCGATAATCGCGGACCTACTCGCCTTTGATGGATGGCTGCCCGACGAACCTGTTTTGCAGGCTACCCGCGATGCCCTGGACCGCGCCGCCGCCTGGGCTGAGTTGCCGCAAGTCCGCCGATTGATTGACGCCGCCGCCGTACACCTCGAACAGCATGGCGCGGCGACTTGGAGCGAGCTTGAACAGATTTTCGCGACCGTCGAAACCTCGGAAGGTGAAACTTCCGTCATATCGGCGGCCGTGCCTGGCACTTGCCCCGTGATACGGGCGGCGCTGGGGGCCGTGGCCGGTTTTGCGCAACCGGCTACGGCTAAAAACTTACGCGCTGAAAACTCAACCACAGAAAGAAACGAGGGAACCGAGAAATGAACTGCATTGAAAATCTGAAGTTTGCGCGGGGCGGGTTTGTCCTGGCCGACATGCCAGCGACGGCGAGCGCCGCCAGCGAGATCGAGGCGACCTTTGTCGCCTTGGAAAATGAAACCAGCACTATGCTGGCGACGATCAACGCGCGCCGGCAACGGCAAGAGATCGGGGTGGACTGCGCCGGCGCCGAGGCAAGGGATTGGTACCACTGGCAAGCCATTGCGTTGCGCCGCTTCCATGAAGTACGCGGCGAAGCAGCCGGCCGCTGTCTGCTGCTGTGCGATGACGCGCTAAAGGCAGAGGCCGAAGACCTCCGCCAGCGTGAGGACGCAATCAAGGCCGGACTTGGCAAGCTGCTGGGCGACGCCAGAGCCGGGGCGGACCTCGGGGCGCTGCTGCTGCGTTTCCTGGGATCGTTGCCGACCGACGGCACAATCCGCGCCGCGCGCAACGGCTGGCACCGGCTGACGCGCGAATCGGCGCGGGCGCTGATCGAGTTGCCGAAGCTGCCGAACCCGCCGCCACCGACAAACACCGAACAAACCGACGTGTTAAATACCATGATCCGAAAGGAAGGTTGAGCATGAACGAACTTTACGACAACGCATTCAACTTCAAGACCGGCCTTATCGAAGGCGATCACCTTCGGCACCTGTCGAAGATCGGCATTCATAAACTGATTGAACGTTGTGACTCGGCAATAATGGGTTGCGACCGTCGTTTGACGGCCGATGACCTGCCCGGCAAGGTCCGGGCGCTGGTAGAACAGGGGGCACGGCTGGCCGAGCAGCTTGCAAAGTGCGACGCCATTGACTTGGGCACGGCGCGGACCTACTTGGCGGCGCAAGCCAAGTTGGCCGGCGAAGCGCTGCCGATAATCGGCGACGTGCTACAACGTCAGGAGGCGGCCGCGAAGGATGCCATTGCGGAACTGCGAAAGACGCTGACCGGCAAGGGCGGCGCTATCGCCGGCGCGGCTGCCGCCATGCTGCTGCATAATGCGGACGTAACGGGGGCTGCTGAGCGTGAGGCCGGGCTGTGCTGGTGGCGCTGCGCTTTCGCAATCTGCCGGGATACCGCCGCGAACGCCAAGCCGCCCCGCTGGTTGACGTGCCTGATTGCGGCCCACGAAGCGCACAAGTTGGGGACCGCTGCCGGCTGAAATAATTCCCCTGGCGGGCAGTTACTCCTTCTGTCCCGCCGGGTTTGGCCCTGGCCCGCACGATTCGATCGACGGGCTGGGGCTTCTTTTTGCCGGTATACCGCCGCGCTTTCAGACCTACACCGGGGCCGATCCCCTGGCAGACGTGATTTCGTGGAACCTCAAACGGCGGCACCTGTCCACCAGTCAGAAAGCGGTCCTGGCTGTTTCGCTCAAGCCGATGTTCGCGGAGCAGGCGCGGGAAAGACAGGCGGCAACGCGCATCACCAATGGGCATGTACCGGCGCGGGCAAATTTGCCCACACCGGAGCGCGCCCGCGACCAAGCCGCCGCCGCCGTTGGCGTGTCCGGCCGGATCGCGCAAGACGCCGAGTACGTCAAGAAGCGTGCGCCCGAAGTGGCGGTCAACCTCTACGCTGGCAAGCGCACCGTCCGGCCATAGGCAAGCAGCACGAACCCGGCTTCGTCCGAAGGTCTGCACGTCCGGCGGTCCGCGCCCGTCTACGGGCATTGTACGCTGTTGGATGGGGCAAAGGATAGCAAGCAAACAGCCGCCCGCCCGCCCTTCAGTCTGTGTTCAGCCTGCCGCCGGCCGAAATTGTAGCGTTTGTCTGACGCCGGACTGCTATCCTTTTGCTATCCTTTGAAGCGTCCAAACGGGGGCGGCGGGAAAAGACGGCAAGAGACGGAAAGCGCCAAGCTGAAAAAAGGCACCCTTCAGGAAATGCCCGTCTTTATTGACTGAAACGCTTGTTTCTGTGGGCTTTTCAAGGGGTTTGGAGTGGAGCGGGAGACGGGGATCGAACCCGCGACGTTCAGCTTGGGAAGCTGACATTCTGCCACTGAATTACTCCCGCTTCTGGAAGTACGGGGGCAAGTGTAAACGCTGGGTGGGGTGGCTGTCCAGAACGCATTGAACGCCGCGCCGACCGGGATTATGAGCCCGCGCCTTGCCAGGCGTTCCATAAATCGCCGAATGCCAGAGGCGCTTGCGCGTTTAAAATGGCCAGCATCTCGCGGCAGACGGCCCGAATTTCCCACTGCGCGCCGGCATGCAGACGGACCTGAAAGATGTGGCGGTATTCGCGGAAGTTGGCGCTCACCACCAGTTCCGTTGTGCGGGCGTTGGGTGTCAGCGCCAGCAGTTCGACTTTCACGAGATGCCATTCTTCGGGGCGGCGGCTGCGGCCCGCGCTTCGTCCAGCAGCGTCAGCATGCGGCGGCCGTATTCCACATAATTGGCGTAACGTACGGCTTCCGGCGTGGTCAGTTTCGGGTCGTGATAGACCACCGCCATGTGCGGCTCGATCGAAATACCGCCGTCGTAGCCGCGCCGCAACAGATCGGTGACGATCCGCCGCACGTCGCCATCCCCCTCGCCGGGGAAGGAGAAGACGCTCTTGCCGGCGGCCGCATCCCAGTGGCCATCCTTGATGTGTATGTAAACCACATGATCCCGAACCCGCTCGTAAAACGACCAGGCGGATTGCCTGGGCCAGGGTTTGGGCTGATCGCGGTCGTCGGTAAAGATCGGATTGCCGGTATCGAAAACCAGTTTCAGGCCGGGCACGTTCTCCAGCATTCGCAACGTGTGTGCGGCCGACATCCCGCCATAGTTCATGCAGTTTTCGTGAACCGGCGTCAGTCCGGCGTCGCTAAAGATGCGCTGCAACTCGCGCAGCCGACGGAAGCGTTCGGCCTCCATCTGGTCCTCGCCATTGCGCACGGCGAAACTCATGATGCGGATCAATTTCGTTCCGAGCCGCTGCATGCGGGGGATGGCCCGGCGGGCTTCGGCCAGCGAGGCGTCGAACGGCTCGTCGATTTTCTTGCCCCAATTGGCGATGGCCGAGCCGAAACAGTTGATCCGGATGCCGGCGGTCCGCAAGGCTTCGCAAACGGCGTCGAAGGCCGCGTCGGAGATGTCATGCAGGTTTTTGCCGTCAACATTGCGGGCTTCGATGTTCGTCCAGCCCAGCTCTTTGGTCGCGCGGATTTGCCCGCCGATGTCGCCTGCCGCTTCGTCAGCGAATCCTGTCATGTACATATCGCGCCATGCTCCTGTTTGGATTGGTGTGATTTTATCATAGGCCGGGTTCCGTTCTCAATGCGGATCTGGCGGGGAATCTGCGATTCAGACAGTGGGGAGGCGGGCGAGGCGTGGGAGGCGGATTGGGGGAGCGAAGTGGCGGAGGAAGTATCCAAGGAGGCGGGGAGCGGCACGCTTTGTGGGCCGAGCAGGCGTTTTTTTGCGGGCGCGGGA
>JANYBP010000077.1 GCA_025360745.1 bacterium | reverse complement strand
CCAACTGTCGGACGTTTCCACGGCCATGACGATCACGGGGCCAGTTTGCCCGCCGGAATAATTAATTGTGCCGCGCACGTTCGGCGGGTCGTTCGGGTCAAGCGGGTTGTGCCCGTGGGCCACTTCCCAGCCGTCGCTCATGCCGTCGTCGTCGGTATCGAAGAGCGCCGGGGATGTGCCCCAGGTCAGTTCGCCTTCCACGTACGGGCCGCCGTTGGTTGTTACGCCGGAGGGATAAGCATTTGTCGGCACGATGCCGCTGTACCCATCCACGAGGCCGTCGTTGTCGGAATCCATACTGTTTGGATTGCTGTGATAGAGGCGTTTTTCGCGGGCGTCAACCAGTCCGTCGTTGTCGGTATCGGTTTGCGCGTCGCCGACGTTAAAATATTTCACACCGGCAATCGCGTTGGTGTCGGTCCAGAAAATCGCGTTGGTGCCTGCTGTCAACAGGCCTGTATCCGCCAAGGTCCATGTGTCGGCAAGCAAGTCGCTGCCGGCGTAAATTTCCAAACGATTCGTGAAGTCGTTCGGATAAGAAATTTGAAGGGTCAGCCCGTTGGTAAGACTCACGCAGTCAACGACGATATTGCTGGCGGCGGTCAGGGAGCGTTTCATGGCCAGCTCATTACCGCCGCCTTTGCGCGCGAGTACGTCGTCGGTGGCCTTTTGGGCCTGCGCATCGGCGACAAGCAGCGAGCGCCGCATGATGAGGGTGACGAGTTCGTCGTCGAGAATCAGGTCCATTTTTACGGTGAGCCGCGCTTGGTCGTAGATGCCGATAATTTCGGCCTTGCGACTCTCGGAAAGGGCCCATGAATCGAGGCTGGGGTAATTTTGGTAGACGAACCAGCGGGGGTTGTACCTGGCGGGGGGTGGCACGGATGCAATCAGGGCGCCGTTGGCGTTACAGATTTCGCGGTAGCGGGTGAAGAAGTTCTCGGTGATCGAGACCGGATAGACGGCCACGTCCTCGCGCGTTACCGGCACAAGTCCTTTGACAAAATCGCTTGGGAATCCGGCAGGATTGAAGGGGGAAAGACTGTAAAAGGAAGCCTGTTTCCACCAGCCGCGATCCGTATCCGGCAGGGCCAGCGGCATCCACCAGAGGAGGTCGGCTTCGTATCGGCAAATCAGATCGTTAATCGAACTGAATTCCCGCGCTTTGTATTCGATGTAGGCTTCCCGGTCGAAGGTGGCGGCGATGTCTTTTGTGTCGAAGACCTGGGCGAAGAGAAAGGATGCACAGGTAAGTCCCAGCACCGAACCCAACAGAGTGCTCCACCGCTTTTGGAGAAATGCTCTTGCCATTGTCGAATGCTTCCGTTTCTTTCTTGCGGTCTTTCTTCTCTGACCTCTTAAAAAAGAGGGGCGTGACTACTCACGCCCCAACACAGGCACGGGAATGCCCTTCAAGGAACGCTTTCGGCACGCCCCAAGCGGGGTGTGCGTCGAGCGCCATCCTTGAATGCGAAATTTCCCGTTTCGTGTCGGACAGCAGCCGAAGCCGCAAAATAAAATTATATGTTCGTGGCGATATTAAATCGTTCGTATCTCCTCATTATGCGCAATCACCACAAAAACCGTACCAACGAAGCGAAGTAAGAACCACATGCGCCGTGATTGCAAGTATTTTTTTGCGCTATTTACAGATTATTTACAGATTAGGGCGATAAACTTGAGGGCGCGGGGCGGGCTTCGGAGAGCGCGGTTGTCAACACGCTGGTGGCGAGGGCGAAACTGGCGGCGAAAGCCAGTAGCATCGGCCAGCGCACGCGGGCGTCCGGCACGGCGCGCCCCAGCGCCATCAGCAGCCAGGCCAGGGAAAACGAGAGCGCCGCGAGCAGTGCGCGCGTGGCGCAGGGCAGGGCATAGTGCCAGACGAATACCGAGCGGTCCCAGGGCAAGTCCGGGCGGCGATTCTTTTGCGCGCCGCCGTATGCCGCCAGCAGATTGCGGCGTATGTCGGGCGCCGCGCCTTCGTAACGTTCGGCGCGCTCCAGCGCGCGGGCGGCGTCGTCGAAGCGCCCGGCTTGCAGCCAGGCCGTGCCGAGATTGTAGAATAGCGCGCCGTTTTCGATGCCCGCGTCCGCCAGCGTTTCGTAATTCCGCGCCGCGGCTACGAACTCGGACGGCGTGCGCGCATGCGCCATGGCGGTATTGGCTTTGTCCCAGAGGAAACGCCTTTCATCTTCCGGCAGCGCCGCCCCCGCGCGCACGCTGATGACAGACAGCGTTAACAAAAGCAGCAGGGATGGCAGGAGAAGGCGGGTGAGTGGTGAGTGGTGAGTGGGAGGGCGAAGAGCCACGCCGTCACCGGCGCGGCTACGGGATTCGAGTTGCAGCGCAGATTTCCTGAACCCTGCACCCTGAACCCTGAGCCCTGCACCCTTTACCCCGAACCCTGAACCCCGAACCCCGAACCCCGAACACTCTATCCGCCGGTTGCTTGTCATGGCCCTGCCTCCGTGCGGTTGGCGGCGCGCAATGCTTCGTATAACCGGTCGCGCGTCAGGGCGTCGAGGGACTCGGTAGCGCCGCCGAAGGAGGCTTCGATATGACACTGCAATTCCCGCGCCACCCCCTCCGCCGCGGCGCTGGAGACACCGCAACGGAGCAAAGCGTCGCGCGCTTCGGCGGGGGTCAGACTCGCCGACGGCAGGTTCCAGCGTTCGGCGAGGAAGGCGCGCAAAACGGCGCAGTATGCGGCGGGCGTGGCGGCGCCGCTTTGCCTCAAGGCGCGATGGGCGCCGCGCAGCGCGCGGCGGCGACGGCGGGCGCGGTTCCAATCGGGACGGCGGAAACGCACAAATCCCGCCAGCACGACGATCCCGTAAACGGCCGGACCAGCCACCGCCAGGGCCGCCACCCATGGCGGACCCAGCAGCGACGCCGATTCCGCGCCACGGGGATCGAGCCGCATTGCGGTCGGCGACAAGGGCCGCATGTCGGGCGGTTCGGATGGGCGGATGACGGGATTGGTGGAGGCGACAATCTGCTCGGCCGTGACCTCTGTCGTGCGCCGGACTTTAATCGGCAGGGGCGCGGTCGTCACGGTGCGGTAGGCGCGGTCGTGCGCGTCATAATAACTCACGGCAATGGCCGGCAGTTCATAGCTGCCCGCCGCGCGCGGGCGGATGGTGTAGCGGTAAGCGCGGGCATCGTCGCGCTTCACGGTCTGTACGCTGTCGCGGTAAACCTCGAACCGTTCGACAAGGTTGCTCTGGAGCTCGAGTTGCGGGATCAGCAGATTGTGCAACTGGATACCGCCGCCCACGGTCAGGGTCAGTTGCAGCGGATCGCCGACATTGCAGGTCTGCGCATCGAGCGCGGCCGTGACGGTCAGGTTGCTGCCGATGGCGCCGAAGAAGGAGTCGGGACGGTTTTCCTCCGGCGGCGGGATCACGCGGACCGTGACCGCGGCTCCGACGGCCAGCACGTCCTGGCGTTGCGGATTCGCCGCGTCGGGACCAGCCACGGGCACGGGACCCTTGAAAATCACCGGACCGAAGATGTAATCGCCTTCCTTAAGCGGTTCATAGCGCATTACCAGCGAGTATTCGGCATATTCCGCTCCATCGGCGGCGATCCATTCGCGATCGAGGTGAAATCTGGCCTGGCGCGGACCGTCTATTTCGAAGGGAAGGGGCATGCCCGACTGGACCGTGAAGTTGTTGATCGCAAAGCCAGGTTGGCGCGGATCGGCCAGCAGACGGCTGTTGAGGCAGGCTTTCAGGTCGGGCATCTTGAGTCCGTCGATGTTTTCGCCGCTCATGTAAGGCACATTCAACTGCGGCGCGGCATCGGGGTAGAGCGGATCCAGCGCGGCCAGCGCGCCAGGCAACCGCCGGATGCGGACGGCCAGCCGTACATCGAACGGTCCGTCAACCAGGATGTCGTTGCGTGAAGCGGTCAGTTTAAGCGATACCCAGGACTGCTGGTCCATGCCGGTAACGGTGACCGGCGGCGCGCTTTCGGTCAGCACACGTCCATCGGCAAGCGTTACCCGAACGGGGCCGGGGATGAAGCGTCCGGCTTGATTGGGCGTCACCTCATAGCGGTAGACGCGCCCGCTGAAGCCGACTTGCTGCATGCGGCCGTTGATGTAGGTCATGGAATACTGACTAACGTCCTGGCTTCCCAGCGCACGCAGGACGCAGCCGGTGACCGCGCCCAGCTCGGGAGTGGCGTCGGCGGCGTTGCCGACGCGCACATCCATCAGCAGCGATTCGCCACTGTATATCTGGCTGCGATTGACGGTAACCTGGAGCGAAGGCTCGTCGGCGCGCGCCGCAACGGCCGCCCAGCAGAAAAAAAGCGCCGCGAAATACCACGCCCCGCTTCCCGATCCCATGCCGTAAGTACGCATATTTTTGTAAAAACCACGTAACTTTGTCATGCCCCCACTATGAGCGAAAATGGCGGCGCCGGCTGACGACTCATCGCGCCGGAACGACGCGCACAAAGCTCAGCGCGGAACCGCGCAACTCATGCGGCAAACGATTCCATCGAGGCGATGGCTTGGCGGTCGTTCTCAAAAGTCTTGTCGGGTGTGTTTCAACGATTCGAGAACTTCAACATCGGCCAGATCCTTGGTTCGCCCTGACGCTTTCTTGTTACAGATGATATCTGCCACCGATGGAACGTGAATTTTAAGGCCTTCGATCTCAATCTCGATGGAATGCGCAAACGCTTCCTCAAAACGAAGTCCCGATGCACCGGTGATGATATCGATACGTCTGGGCGCGACGCCGATCTGGAATATCGTGTCGTCCTTCTGAAGATCGGCGACCGTGAGTTCGCCTGTGGGTGCGCCAAATTGCCTCAAAGCCCGCAGCACGGCCTCGGCATTGTCCGGCGATGGCATGACCCAAATATCGATATCCATGGTTGCGCGGGGATAACCATGGGCAGCCAAAGCGTAAGCCCCCACCAGGAGGAACTTAACTTGCGCGTCGCCTAATGACCGCAATATGTCTTTGTAATCTTCGTTCAGCATTGTGATGCCTGCTCAGCGATGTCACTTCCTCGGTAAGTTTCCAAACAAGACTCAAACGGCTGCTGGGTGTCCCAGGAACGAAACTATCATTCTGGTCGTTGGTCATACGGCCAACCCTGGTATGGCTTCGATTCATGCTTTACTTATACCATCCGGCGATCGTGTCTTCAATGAGTTACCAATCTCGTCCCACCGCCGGGAGCGTGTTGTTGCGGTCGCGCGCTTCGTCCTGATGTTCTTTTTCGCGTTGCCTGGCCTCATCGAGCATCTTTTGTATTTGCTCCGGCGTCATCTCGCCCGGTTTGGTTTGCGGCTTGGGCTGCGGTTGCGGTTTGTCGGGCTTGGGCGGCGGCTTGGCGGGGGCGTTGGTTTGCGATTGCTTTTGGTCCTGCTGTTTTTGATCCTGTCGATCATCTTGCTTTTGATTCTGCTCCTGAGGCGGGGGTGGGGGCAGCAGTTTGGCGATTTCGGTCAGCAAGTCGTGGCTCTTGCGTTCTTGCGGCAGGGCGTTGGAAAAAGCGCTGGATTTCAGCGTGGCGAGCGCCTGGCACTGCGTAGCCACGGCCTCGTCGGCGAGTTTGAGTATTTTAGCCCGCGTTTCGGCGCTGATCAGCATGTTGGTATTGGGCGCGGCGGGCGTGTCGTTGGGCGCGGCGGCGTCGCGCTTCGGCGGCGGAGCGGGCAGCCCCTCGGGCGGGACGGCCTGCGCGAAACGATTGCTGAAAATCTGCGTGAGGTCGAGGGTCTCCTGCTGTTCGCCGCGCAGGCGCCCGTCCGGTTCGTGCTCCAGGTGCTGCGTGAGCGCAATGGCGTTGGTCTGGCGGCGTAACCCTTCGCGCAAAGCCATCTCGTGCGAGGCGACGCCTTTCCAGAGCCGGTAGATGGCGGCCTCGCCGTCGGCGGCGCGCCGCGGCGCGTCGGGTTCGAGGTCGCGCAGGCGCGCGGCCGAGGCGTCCAGATGATCGCGCACGCTTTCGATATAGCCGGCGATCGCCTCCGGGCTTGGCATGTTGGTGGCCTTGGTCTGCTGTTTCAGCGCCTCGATCAGTTTGGCCTTGAGCGGCACGATCAAGTCGGCGGCCTGGCGTTGTAAGCGGGCGGCTTCCTCGAGTTGGGCCACGCGGGAGGGCGTAAGATTGGTGGCCGCCGCTTCGGCGGCGGCGGTGACCTGACGCTCTTCGGTGAGCAGTTGGTCGGCTATCTGCGGCGCGGGGGTTTGTCCGTGTTTTTCCATCAGCGCGGCGATGCGCGCCTGTTCACGGGCCTCGGGCAGACGCGCGGCGACCACCGCAAGGTCGGCGCGGGTTTTTCCGGTGTCGGGCGCGGCGCGCAAGGCGCGGCGGTAGGCGTCGGCCGCCTGGGCCAGGCTGTGGGCGCGCGTTTCGCTGGCGGCGACGGGATTGGTGGCGGAATTGCCGCGCTCGGCGAGCGCGGTCAGCGAGGCGCCAAGGTTGCGCAAACTGGCGGGCGCGGGTTTGTCTCCGCGCGACAACTGCTGCCGGAATAGCTCGGCGGCGGGCGCGAACTGGCCGGCGTCGAAGAGCGCGCAGCCGGCATTGTAGAGATAGTCGGCGGCCGCTTCGGCGGTGGCATTGGACGCGGCGCGCAGATAGCTGTCCGCGGCGGCTCGATAGTTGTGCAGCGCGGCCTGGCGTTGTGCGTCGCGCGCCAGATCGCGGCTGTTGCCCGCAACGCCGTCAGGCATGTATGCGGTGCTGCCGGCGGTGATGTTGCTACTGCTGTCGTCCGTCGCCGCTGTGTCGTTGGTCTGCGCCTGGAGAGTGCCGGCGATAAGCAGAACGATCACGGCGGGAGTGGTGAGTGGTGAGTGGGGAGTGATGGGGGCGGCGAGGCGGCGGAGCAGGGGTTGGCCGCGGCTGAGGGCGAGCATGGCGAGCCAGGCAAGTATGGCGGGTAGCAGCAGCCACTGGAAGCGGTCCACGCGGCGTTGGGTGATGGACTCCTGCAAGTCGCGCGCCTGCAGGCGGCTCAAATGGTCGCGGTACAGCGCGCCGAGTTGCACGCGGCTCTGTCCGACGGGCACATAGGCGCCGCCGGTGATTTCGGCGATCTCGCGCAGGGTTTCGTGATTCAGATGGCTGACAACATCCTGGTTGTTGTAGGTCATAGGCGCGGTGTCCTCGGCGCCGGCGGGAATCACGGCCCCGGCGGTGCTGCCGAGCCCGACGGTGAAGACCACCACGCCCTTTTCGCGGGCGCGCTGGGCGGCCTCCTTGGAACGTCCGGCCAGATCCTCTCCGTCGGAAACCAGCACCACCGCCCGGTGCGCGCCTTCAGTCGCGTCGAAGGCCTCCACTGCGCGGTCCAGGGCCATGCCGATGTCGGTTTCGCCCGCGGGCGCCGATTCGACCCCGGCACTGTCGAGTAACTGGGAAAAGAAGGCGTAGTCCGTGGTCAGCGGACAAAGCGTGATGGCCTTGCCGCGGAAGGCGACCAGCCCGACGCGATCGCCGCGCAAAATGCGCGCGAGATCCTGCAAATCCGCCTTGGCCCGGCCAAGACGCGAAGGGTGTACATCCCGCGCCAGCATCGAGCGCGAAACGTCGAGCGCGACGATCAGATCGCGTCCGCGCTGATAGACCCGCTCCGGCCGGGCGCCCCAGGTGGGCCGCGCGGCGGCCAGCAGCGCCAGCAGTGCACCGGTCAGCAGCAGCGCCAGTTGCGCGGCGAAACGCGCCCGGTCCGGCGGCGGCAGCAGGCGCGCCGCCATCGCACCGGTGACGAAACGCGCGTCCGCCAGCGGGCGGTGGCGCGCAACCCAGACCCAGATCGCGCCCGCGACGGGAACGATCCAAAGCAGGTAAAGGAGTGTTGGTTTGAGGAAGGTCATTGAAAAAGTGTTCGGTGTTCGGGGTTCAGGAAAGGCAAGACAGGGTTCGGGGTTCAGGAAAGGCAAGACAGGGTTCAGGGGTCGGGGTTCAGGAAAGCCACAGTCGCCTCCATGACCAGTGATCATCTGTTTCATACTAGCTCCATCTGGACGGGACCCTGAACCCTGAACCCTGAACCCTCTCATATCACCCTTCTCCTCAACGCCGTATTCAACGCCGTGCCCAGCAACAGCAGTGCCAGACCGGCCAGAATGAAGGCGGGGGCGTGTTCGTGGTACTGGCGGAATTCCTCCGAGGTGACGGCGGTCTTCTCCAGGCGATTGATGTCCTCCAGCGCACCGGCGAGTCCCTTTGGATCTTTGACATTGAAGTATCGTCCGCCGGTGGCGTCGGCAATGCGGCGCAACTGACCTTCATCGATCGAGACCGCCATGTAACCGATGGTGTCGCGACCGAACATGTCGCGGGCGCGAACGGGCGCCTGGCCGGTGCTGCCGACTCCGATGGTATAGATCCGCAGGCCCATGGTCTTCGCCAGTTTGGCGGCGGCATCGGGCTGCACCGCGCCGGTATTGGACTCGCCATCGGTGAGCAGGACGATGATGCGGCTTTTGACGTTGGTGGAGTTCTGCAGGCGCGCGCAGGCGGTGGCCAAAGCGTCGCCGATCGCCGTGTTGAATTCCTCCGCGTTGACCACGCGTCCCTGGTTGTCCATGACCTGCGACGGAATCGCAACGCCCTTGAGTATGTGCGCCAGCGCGGCATGGTCCAGCGTCAACGGCGCGCGGCTGGTGGCATAGCCGCCGAAGCTGACGATGCCGATCAGGTCGTTGGGACGGCTTTCGATGAAACGCGTGAAGGTTTCCTTGACGACATCCAGGCGGCTGCGCAGTTCGGTGGCGCTGGTCGAGAAATCGAGCGCATCCATCGAGCCCGAAACGTCGAGCACGGTTTCGATGGCGATCGCATCCTTGTGCCGCGTGATCCGCTCCAGCACCGTCTGCGGGCGCGCCATGGCGACGATCGCCAGCGCGACGCCAAGCAGCGCGAGCCAGGGGGCGACCGGCCGCAGCCGTACGCGCCAGGTTGGCGCGCTGCGCGGCAGGCGCGCCAGGGCGGAGAAGGGCAGGGCGGGCTGACGGCGGCGGCGCAGCGCCATCCAGGCCGCCGCCAGTAGCGGCAGAAAAAGCAGGAAGGCCAGTGGAGCGGCAAAGCGGAACATGCCTACACTCCTCCCGGCGGCGTTGGTGTTGCGGACGCCGTTTGAACGAAGGCATCGGTTTCGATGTAAGTGCGCGCCGTGGCGAGCGCTTTGTCAACGGCCTCGCGAGTCGGCTTGAAGGCGGCGTACTTCACCAGATCGGCCGCCTCGATGAAATCGCAGACGGCCCCGAAACCGGGCGATCGGCTGACGGCGGCCAGAAACTCTTCGGTGGTCTGTTCGCGGGCGCGGACGGCGTGGGCGCGTTCGATGTAGGCGCGGACAATACCGGTCAATTCGTAGTAGAAGTCCTTGACGCGCTGGTGACCGACCAGATCCCGCGCCAAAAGTTCCTGGAGTTCCCAAAGCGCGCGCTCTTTCGGCGAAAGGCGGCGCAGCCTGATTTCCCGGCGCCAGCGGCGCAGCAGGCGATAGGCGCCGTAGCCCAGCGCTAGCGTCGCCAGCAGCGCGAGCAGGGACAGCAGGACATTGCGCGGCGACGGCGGAATCCAGACCGGGCGCTCGGGCGCCGAGACGCCCGCGGGCAGCGCGCCCGCGATCAGCGGGGCTTCTTCGAAGACCATGGGCCGCGTGGCAAGCCAGTCCGACGCGCGCGGACGGTCCGTCCGGAACCATGTGACGATCAGCGGCGCCACACGGTGTTCGTCGGCGGCCAGCGGCGTGAGTTTCACGATCCGCTCCAATTCGCGCCGCCCGTCGCGAGGTTGGAGTTCGCTATCGTACGAGCTGTTGATAGTGAAACCGCTGAAGCGGTTTTCCAGGGACGGCAGACTGATGTCGAAATTGGTCGGCGCCGACACGCCGATGCTTAGAATCAGGTCGCGGTCCAGATGCGCCATGCCGGTGTCGGCGCGCAGCGTGACCGTTACGCCGTCCGAACTGACCGTTTCGACGCGCGGCTTGTCGACCTCAGCGCGTTTGTTGCCGGTAGTCGCGGAACGCGGCCCGCAGGCGGAGCACAACGCCGCCAGCAGGGCCAGTGAGAGGAATATTCGCGATCCCCTCCACCCTCCACCCTCCAACCTCCACCTTCCAACCTCCACCTGTTTCGCTTTCATCGCTTTCCGCCCCGGCCGCGGCGTCGGTGTTTGCGTTGCTGGAAGAGGCGATGCACTTCCTGGACGAATGGCCGGTCCGTGGCAAGATCGAGATTGTCTATGCGCAGACGACGGAAGGTCTGCGTGAGGGCCGCATGAT
This sequence comes from bacterium, assembly GCA_025360745.1. Taxonomy (GTDB): domain Bacteria; phylum Verrucomicrobiota; class Kiritimatiellia; order CAIKKV01; family CAIYGI01; genus CAIYGI01. Next base: position 12,862 of record JANYBP010000077.1, on the reverse strand, counting down.
CCGCCGCCGCGCGGGCGCGGAAGCCTTCGCGGAGTTTGCGGGAGCCGGTATCCACCAGCATAAGCGCGCCGCTCTCGGGGTCCTCGAGTTCCACCAGCCCCGCGTCGGGCAGTTCAAGTTCGCGCGGATCTTGAATGCGCGCGCAGAGCACATCGTGATGGCGCGCGGTCGCGCGCAGTTCCTTCTCGTAGTTTTCGGCGATGAAATCCGAAACCAGAAACACCACCGCGCGGCGCTTTTGCACGCGATTAAGGAAGCGCAAGACGCCCGCCAGATCGGTGCCGCGGCTGGTTTCCTCCATTGCCAGCACCTCGCGCACCAGGCGCAGCACCGCCGTGCGGCCCTTGCGCGGAGGCAGGTAGCGTTCGATGCGGTCGCTGAAGAGGACCAGGCCAACCTTGTCCTGATTGCGCACGGCGGAGAGCGCCAGCAGACCGGTGAGTTCGGCGGCGACTTCGGCCTTGGAGCGGTCGCCTGAGCCGAAACTCTGCGAGCCGGAGATGTCCACCACAAAAAGAATCGTGAGCTCGCGCTCCTCGCAGAAGCGCTTGACGTAGGGGTGGCCCATGCGCGCCGTGACGTTCCAGTCGATCGAGCGCACGTCGTCGCCGGGCGTATATTCGCGCACCTCGTCGAACTCGATGCCCTGGCCCTTGAAAACGGACTTGTACTCGCCCGACAGGTGCTCGTCCATCAGACGGCTGGTGACCACCCGGATGCGGCCGACCTGCTTCATCAGTTCATGTACATCCAAGGGCATGGGGAGGAAGGGTGGAAGGTGGAAGGTTGAAGGTGGAGGCTAATTATGATTTATAGGATTTTGGAAACATGAAGGCCGGAAGTTGTTATCCTTTTCATTTGCTAATCGATCGCTTTTTACTTTGCGGGACCTTCCACCTTCCACCCTCCACCTTCTTCACGGCACCGGAATTTCGCTCAGGATGGTCGAGACGATCGCGTCGCTGGTTAGTTCCTCGGCTTCGGCTTCGTAGGTCAGCAGCACGCGGTGGCGGAGCACGTCGGGGGCGACTTCCTTGACGTCCTGCGGCGTGGTGTAGGCGCGGCCGTTGAGCAGCGCGTGGGCGCGGGCGGCGAGATTGAGGTAGATCGCCGCGCGCGGCGAGCCGCCGTAGTGGATATGCTGGGCCAGTTTGAGGCCGTACTCCGCCGGTTTGCGCGTGGCGCGTACGATATCGAGCAGGTAATCGCCGACCTTTTCGTCGCAATAGACCTGTTCCAGGTCCTCGCGCAGTTTAAGCACGTCGGTCATCTGCAGCACGGGATGGATGACGATTTCCTCCTGTCTGGTGAAGCGCTGCATGATGCGTCGCTCGTCGTCGCGCGAGGGGTAGTCCACACGGCACTTGAGCATGAAGCGATCGATTTGCGCTTCCGGTAGCGGGTAGGTGCCCTCCTGCTCGATCGGGTTCTGTGTGGCCATGACGAAAAACGGCGCCGGCAGCGGATAGGTCCGGTCGCTGATGGTGACCTGGCGTTCCTGCATGGCCTCGAGCAGCGCCGACTGCACCTTGGCCGGGGCGCGGTTGATTTCGTCCGCCAGCAGCAGGTTGGTGAATACCGGCCCCTGTTTAGGCGCGAAGGTGCCTTCCTTGGGATTGTAGATCATGGTGCCGATCACGTCCGCCGGCAGCAGATCGGGGGTGAAGCTGATGCGCCGGAATTGCAGGCCCAGCGCCTGCGCGAGGGTCTTGACGGCGGTGGTCTTGGCCAGGCCGGGCACGCCTTCGAGCAGGATGTGGCCGTTAGCGATCAGCGCAATCAGCATGCGATCGAGCAGGCGTTCCTGGCCGACCATGACCTTGTTGACCTCCTGTCGCAGGAGATCAAGTTGTTGCTTGCGGGCGGCAAGCGCCACAGCGGGATTGACGGGTTCAGTATTCATAGAGGAGTCCTAGGGGGTTGAACAGTAAACAGTGAACAGTGAACGGTGAACAGTTTACTGTTCACTCTTCGCTCTTAGCAGTGGCGGTTGGGATGCTATTGGTGGACGGCGCTGGTTTGTCTTTTACAAGCTCCGCCGCGGGGGTCAACATGGCGTCGGCGCTGTAGGCGCTAATTTTGAAACACCAGGGCGCGAGGCGCGATTGCAGGTCGCGCGCCTCCGCGGCGGTCTTGTCGCGCGCGGCGCGTTCGCCAGCGGCCTTCGTTTTCGCCTCGGCCAGGGCGGCGGCGTTGGTGTCGGCGGGCGGCGCCGCTTCTGGGGGCGGCGCGTAGGCGATGGCGACACCGGCATAGCGTTCGGTCGAGTTGGTGACGGTGGCGCCCAGCCGGATCGTGACCGTGCGTCCGTCGCCACAGTGGGCGGTGAGTACAACTGGCTGGTCGAGGCCGGTGACTGAGGCCGCAAGTCCGATCGCGGCCACATCGGCAAATCGCAGTCCGGTCAGCGCGCCGCCGATGCGTCCGATCTTGTAGTCGTCCGCTTCCTTGTTGGTGGCGACATTCGAGAGCGTCAAGAGTCCGCCCGCCTGGCGGGTCAGCGCGATGGGCGCCCGGTTGGGACCGGTGACCTCCAGCCTGGCGATCTGGTCCACAGGGATGTCAATAAAACTCGGGTCGAGCCAGGCTGCGAGCGGACTGGTCAGTTCCTCCAGACTATCGGCCACCAGCAGCGCCTCGCCATCCTTGCGGGCGACGTAGCGGCCGTCGGGATAGCCGCCCAAATCCATGCCGCCGGCCGCCTCGCCGCCGCCGCTGCGCATGCGCGGCTTGCCCAGCCGCAATGTGGCGAGCGTTTTGCCGCCGGCATTTTGAAACGCGACCTCCGATGCCACACGCTCGTTTGCGCCCGCGCCGGTGCTTGTGCCTGGGGGCAGCAGGCCGAGATCGGCCAATTGATCGGGATTAACGCGGACCATCTGCCGGATTTTCATGTCGGTCAATTTCTGCACGGCCTCGCGCAACTTGGCGATGTCGGCCGGATAGTCGGCGCGCTCCGCGACCACCCAGCGATCGTTCAGGAGCACGAGCGTGGTGTTGGTTCCGCCGGGGGCGCCGATTACGATGCGGGCAACCTGATCGAGCGGCAGCGCGGGCAGGACCTTGCTGCCGACGGCCGTCGCGCGTCCGCGTGCGGTGGAGCGGGAGGTGGCCAGCCAGGCGCCGGCGCCCAGCACAAGCGCGGCAACAATGAGTAATATAAGGCGGTTTTTCATGTTGTTTTCCTGTTTATTCGATTACTCAGATACACAGTGAAATAGTGAACAGTAAACAGTGAACAGTAATATCGAATTTGCTAAAACGGGCTGCATTCTTACTGTTCACTGTTCACTTCTATTTTTACCCCTTCGCCCGATTCCGGCGCAGCAGCAGACCCGCGATACCGAAGCCGGCGATCAGCAGTGGGATGGCAAGTATATTGATCAATTTGATCCGCATGCCGAGCGTTTCAATGTCCTCGCGCAGGTTCCTGCGCACGTCCTTGAGTTGCTTGCGGGTGTTGACGACCTCCTGGCGGAAACCGTCTATGGCTTGCTGCTGCTGGGGGTTGAGGGTCAGATGCTGTTTGTCGTCCTTGCGCGTTTGCAACTCCTTGATGTGCTGTTGCGTGGCCTGGAGTTTCTCCTCGAGGGCCTTCTCCTGCTCGATCCAGCGCTCAGCGGCGTTGTTCTGCATGGCAAGCACGCGGCTGAAGGGACGTTGCGTGTGACCGCGGCCGCGGATGGCGATCAGCGCCGGTCCGCCGCTCAACTGGTCCACCAGGTTGCCGAAAAAGGCCATGTTGTTGTTGACCGGCTGGGCGATGCCAAAGAAATCCATTTCCTGAACGGTGTAGGGATTGGCCAGGAAATCCGCGTCGGCCACCAGTACGACGGTTCCGTTGGTGACGCTTTCAGTGAGGCCTTTGACGACGGCGGCGTTGGTTTGGGCGTTGCCGTCCGCGGGCTGGCCGTCGGGGAAGGCCGTGGTGAAGCGCCCATCGAGCCGAACCGCCAACCACTGCTGCTTGTCGGTGCGTTTGTAATCGCGACGTCCGGCCTGCGGGTCGAATTGCGCGGCCATGGCGTCGGTGAGCGAAGAGCGCGCGCTGGAGTGAATCAGCGGCGTGGCGGTGAGCCCTTTCTTTTCGTCAACCGTAAAGGAGCCGGCGCAGACCATCATCATGCTTTCCAGCGAAGCGGTGGCGATTTCCTTGGGATTGAGATTGTCCGCCCGCAGGGAGAGATAAAGCGGCGACTCGACAACCTGCTGGTCGCGGCCGCGCACCGGCGTGGCCGCTTCGATGTCGGCGACAATCTTGTCCGTATCGAAATGCACCCCCCAGGCGGGCAACAGTTTGCCGAGCGTGGAGCTCCGTCCGCCGCCGCCGCCCATCATCGCCATCTGGTCGCCGGCGCCCGGATCGACCGTGCAGAAGGGGTCCAGGCAGGCGATCAAACGTCCGCCGCGCAGGACGAACTGGTCGATCGCGTAGAGCGTGCGCTCGGAAAGTTCCTTGGGGTGGACGACGATCAAGGTTTTGATTTCGGGGGCGATCGTTTCGTCCGAGAGCGGCACCTGACGCAGGTTGTAAATCTCACGCAGATCGCTAAAGGCCGCCCAGGGTTTTTCCTGGCCCTTCGGCGGACCGCCCATCATCGGCGGCATGCCGGCCGGCGCGCCCAGCACGGGCAGCGGACTCAGCACGCCGACCACGGGCTTTTCCGGATGCGACACGTTTTGGATCAGGCGCGTGACGTTGTATTCCAGCATGGCCTCGGCGCGCGGGTCGACCATGGGGATGGCGGCGTGCTGGTCGCCGCAGACGGCGGCGATACCCAGGTAGAGCATGGCGCCTTCCGCGGTGATCGGCTGGCCGACGACGCCCTGGCTTTCGGCCAGGTCCGCGGCGTCGGAATCTGGCGCCGGATCGTAAGGTTCCATGACGATCTTGCCGGCCCCGGCCTTTTCGTATTCGTTCAGCAGGTCGCGCACCTGTGCCGCAAAATTCTTGAGCGGCCCGGGCAGGCTGGGTTCGCTGCCGTTGAAGAAGAACTGCAGCGTCACAGGATGGCGCAGCTCCGCCAGCACCGCGCGCGTGCCGGGGGAGAGCGTGTAGAGCCGTTCCTGGGTCAGATCGGCGCGCAGTCTGAAGACGCCCAGAATCAGGTTGGCGGCGACCAGCATCGCCAGCAGAATCAGCACGCCGGCGATGCCGCCGCCGATGCGCCAGGCCCGAAGAGTCGAATTTGGTGAGTGCATATTTGTCATCTTCCTTTGCTATGCGAATCAGGCTGCCCTGCGGTTTTCGAGCACGACATGCGCGGTGAAAAGCATGAAGACGATCACGCTGGCGAAATAGGCCAGGTCGCGCAAATCCAGCACGCCGCGCTGCAGCGAATCGAAGTGCGCCATGAAGCTGAAGGCGGCCACGCCATCCACCAGCCAGAGTGGCGCCCAGTGGGCGAGCATGCCGGTGACCGGCGGCCAGCCCGCGATCAGCAGGAAGAAGCCGATCACCACCGAGAGCACGAAGCTGATCACCTGGTTGCGCGTCATGGCCGACGTCAACATGCCGACCGCGAGGTAGGCGCCGGAGAGCAGCAGGCTGCCGAGGTAGCCGCCCACAATCGCGCCGCCGTCTGGCGCGCCCAGATAGCAGGTGGTGATTACGATCGGAAAGGTCAGCGCCAGCGCCGCCGCCAGAAAGGTCCAGGCCGCGAAGAACTTACCCAGGATCGCCTGGTTCAGCGTGATTGGCAGCGTCAGCAGCAGTTCGATCGTGCCCGTGCGCCGCTCCTCGGCCCACAGCCGCATGGCGGCCGCTGGGACCAGGATCAGATAGACCCACGGGTGCCACATGAAGAAGCTCCGCAGATCGGCCTGGTTGTTTTCGTAGAAGTTGCTGACCGAAAAAGTCAGAAACGCCGTCAGCACCAGAAACACCACCATAAACACATACGCCACGGGCGAGGTTATATAAGCGCGGACTTCCCGTTTATACACCGCCCAGGCGGGTCCAGAAAAACACGTCATGATTCAGTCTCCTTAATTGTATCCGGAATCGGTTGTGAAAGGGCGTCAGCCGACCTTGCGGACCGGTTCGTCGCCGAGGGTGAGCGTATGGAAGACATCCTCCAGTCGGCCCGACGGGCTGCGGGCCTTGAGTTCGGCCGGGGTGCCGTTGGCGACGATCTGGCCGTGGGCGATAACAATCACGCGCGCACAGATGGCATCCACCTCTTCCAGGATGTGCGTCGAGAGCACGATCACCTTCTGGAGGGCCATCTCGCGGATCATCGCCCGCACAACCTGCTTCTGGTTCGGATCCAGGCCGTCGGTGGGTTCGTCCATGATCAGCACCGCTGGATCGTGCAGAATCGCCTGGGCGAGGCCGGTGCGCTGTTTGTAGCCCTTGGAGAGCGTCTCGATCGCCTGCAGGCGGACCTGCTCCAGATGACATTGGGTGATCGCATGCTCGACCCGCGCATCGCGCGCCACCCCTTTAAAGCCGCGCACTTCGGCCACGAAGCGCAGGAACTGGAGCACCGTCATTTCGCCGTAAACCGGCGAATTTTCGGGGAGGTAGCCGATTTCGCGCTTGGCGGCGAGCGTGTCGCCGACGATGTCGTGCCCGTTCACGAGCGCCGTGCCCGCCGAAGGCGGCAGGAAGCCGGTGATCATGCGCATGGTGGTTGATTTCCCGGCGCCGTTGGGTCCCAGGAAACCCAGCACTTCACCGCGCTCGACCTTGAACGAGACGCCCCGGACCGCGTGAATCGGCCCAAAGCGTTTATGCAAATCGCGTACTTCCAGCATGCCTCCATCCTTTCTTCTTGCAGATCGCCCGTCAGCCGCGAGGCGGCCCGCGCGTGGTCCTCAGTGTACAGGAATCTCCGTGATTGTGGGAGTTGTGCCTGGACGCCGCGGCACCACGATCGTCAGGACATGATTAGTATAGTTCGCCGCGATCTGCGCCGGGTCGGGGATTTCTTCGAGGCGGATGCAGCGTTCGATGCGGCTCCAAGCGCTGGTTTGTCCGCGCGTCTGGCTCAGGCTGGCCGCGATGGTCAGGTAAGGTCCCGCCACGGAAATCCGGATGCCCTGCGCGTCGGCGTTGGGGAGGTGCAGCGCAATCCGGCAGCGCTCCGCGGTCTGTTCGACATTCAGCCCCGGCGCGGCCGGCAGGTCGCGCCAGCCTTCGTCGAACGCCAGCGGCGGACCGAAGTGTTCCATGTCATCCGCCGCGTGGGCAAACAAGGTATCCACCTGGGCGCGCATCCGGCGCATTCTGTCGAAGGGGTTTTCGAGCGCCAGGTTCTCCTGAAGATTGGTTGCGAGCGGCCTGAACTCGCTGGGGAAGGCCCTCTCGAACATGCGGTCAATCTCTCCCTGCATGCGGTCGAAAGACTCGCCCGGATTCCATCCGACATGTGCGGTCGGCGAACTGCGCACGGCGAAAAGTTTCGCTCGCAACGGAGACCCTCGCAGCAGGATGGCCGCCTGCAACAATGCCACCACGGCCAGCAAGACAACGCCGGCGATCAGCCAGCCTGAAACTTTTGGTTTTGATTCCATAACCAAGGCGACGCATGCAACTCAGGATTCAGGGTTCAGGTCGGAACACGTTTCGATTCACGGTCATCTCCTTCCTGAACCCTGAGACCCTGAACCCTCCTTTCTGTGGCCCATGCCACAAAGATCAAGGCGTTCTATAGCAAGTGCTGTGCCAATCGGTTTTCTGCGCTGTCCGCAAGCGGTTTTCCCGCTGAGAGGCCTTTAATCTGGAAACGTTCCGCGCGGGCTCGTGACTGACCGGACAATTTGTCGGACATGGCGACAAACTGTCATCATAAGAATACAAAATGTTGTGGGTCAGTGACCTGACAAACTTGCCCCGTGGCGTAAGCCTCCGGCTTGCGCTGCGAATGCGCAAGCGAGACGCTTGCGCCACGAAGCGGCAACGGCGTTGCTCGTTACGCAAAAAATTCCTTCAGGTCTGTCCCGCCATGCTAAGATCGCCGTGTGGTGCATAACAGGATCGGGTTTCATGGCTCGCATCGGCCTGTGGGCTTGCGGTTCACGAGTTGACTTGAAAGAAGTGCAAGATGAGCGAAAAAATTCGTTGGGGGTTGCTGGCGGCCGGGACGATTGCCCGGGCCTTTGCGCGTGGTCTGGCGCAATCGCAGACCGGCACGTTGCTGGCGATCGGTTCGCGGACGCCTGAAAAGGCCGCCGCCTTTGCCGCCGAGTTCGGCGCGCCGCGGGCCTACGGCACTTATGAGGAACTGCTGGCCGATAAGGATGTCCAGGCGGTCTACATCTCGACACCGCACCCGCAACATGTGGAATGGGCCATCCGGGCCGCCCGGGCCGGTAAACATCTGCTGGTCGAAAAGCCGATCGGCATCAATCGGCACGAGGCCCAGGCCATGATCGCCGCCGCGGCCGCCAACCGGGTATTCCTGATGGAAGCCTACATGTATCGCTGTCATCCCCAGACCGCCCGACTGGTCGAACTGCTCCGCGAAAAGGCGATCGGCGAGGTGCGTGTGATCCAGGCCAGCTTCTCGTTCCAAGCCGAGTTCAATCCGGCGGGCCGCCTGTGGAGCAACGCCCTGGCGGGCGGCGGGATTCTCGATGTCGGCGGCTACACAACCTCGATCGCGCGTCTGATCGCCGGCGCCGCCGTGGGCCAGCCGTTCGCCGATCCGCTGGCCGTCAACGGCGCCGGGCGGCTGCAGCCCCTGACCGGAGTGGACGAATGGGCCGTCGGCACACTGCAGTTCGCCTCCGGCATCGTGGCCCAGCTCGCCACCGGCGTCTCGGTCAATCAGGAAAACGTGGTGCGCATTTTTGGCAGCGAAGGCCATATTCTGCTGCCAACGCCCTACGTGTCCGCCCGCGAAGGTCCAGTGCCCGGCCGGATCGTCGTACAGCGTAACGGCGAACAGGCGCCGTGCGCGATCGAGATTCCCTCCGTGCTCACCAGTTTCGCGCACGAGGCCGACGCGGTCGGTCAGGCGATCGCCGCCGGACAGCGGGAGGCCGCGGCACCGGCGATGTCGTGGGCCGACACGCTCGGCAACCTGCGGACGCAGGACCAGTGGCGCGCCGCGATCGGATTGGTCTACGAGGCGGAGCAGCGGAAAAATCCGCCCGGGTGACAGGTCTCATGCGCCGCCGCCGCGCAGGAGCGCCTGGCGTAGCATGTTCAACGCAGTCTTGCCGGCGCGGTCGCGGACGGCGGCACGGTCGCCGGGAAAGAGGACGCGCTGTGCGGTGATAACCGGCGGACCCCCGGCGCCCGGCATGGCGAGCGCGATCCAAACTGTGCCCACCGGTTTGTCCACCGTGCCGCCGTCGGGACCGGCGATGCCCGTCAGAGCCAGCGCGCAGTCGGCGCCGCCGCGTGCCAGCGCGCCGGCGGCCATGGCGCGGGCGACCGATTCGCTGACTGAGCCATCTTTCGCGATCAGCTCCGTCGGCACGCCCAGGGCGCTTGTTTTGAGCGCATTCGAATAAACCACCCAGCCGCCGCGGAACCAGGCGCTCGCGCCGGGAATATCGGTGATCTGCGCCGCCACACCGCCGCCCGTGCAACTCTCGGCTGTGGCCAATGTCATGCCGCGCTCTTTCAGTAATCGGCCGACGGCCCGCGCCAGCGTATCGTCATCCGCGCCGTAGATCAGCTCGCCGAGGCGGGTTTGAATCTCCGCGACGGTCGCCTGGAGCGCCGCTTCCGCTTCGGCCAGGGTGGACGCTTCGCTGCGCACGCGCACGGAAACGACACCCAGCGAAACGGTCGTGCCGACGACCGGATTACCTCCGCGGCGCATCAATTCGCCCAGGCGTTCGCCGAGTTGCGATTCGCCCTCGCCAAAGGTGCGGATGGTGCGGGTCAGAATCACCCGACCGGACTGTGCCGCGAGGGTGGGGGCCAGATGGCGCAGGAACATGGATTTCATTTCACGCGGAACGCCGGGGAAGGCATAGACCGTCGCCTGGCCGATGCGCACGCGCAGTCCGGGCGCGGTGCCGCAGTCGTTATCGAGCCAATCGGAACCGCGCGGGCAGAGCGCCTGCACCCGGTTGGAGGCGCTCATCGTGCGCTGGTGATGCTTGAACCAGGCCGCGACGGCGGCCAGGGCGTCGGGACGTTCCTCCAGCGGCGCGCCCGCCGCATCGGCCAGCGCGTCGCGCGTCAGATCGTCCTGCGTCGGTCCGAGCCCGCCGGTGACGATCGTAAGTTCGGCCGCGGCCGCGGCCTGCCGGATGGCGGCGGCCGTGGCGGCGCGGTCGTCGGGGACAACCAGATGCGCAAGCACGGGAATGCCCAGCGCCATAAGTTGCTCGCTGAGCCAGGACGAATTGGTGTCCACCGTCTGCCCGAGGGTGAGTTCGTCGCCGATGCCAATGATGAACGCGTGCATGGGGATAAGTTAATCCGCGCCCGCCCCGACGGCAAGCCCGCTTCGAAAGGAAACGTCGTTTGGCTTGAGAGTACACGGGGGTTTGTGTACACTTTCGCCCCTTTGCCGCCACCATGATCGATTTTCGCAATGTAAGTTTGTCGTTCGGCGACCAGACGCTGCTGGACGACGTGTCGTTTCGCATCGAAGCGGGCGACCGCACGGGCATTGTCGGGCCAAACGGCGCCGGCAAGAGCACGGTCTTTGCGCTGCTGACGGGGGAGATGACGCCCGATGGCGGGGAGATCGGTTGCATGCGCGGCGTGCGCATGGGCCACCTGCACCAGCAACTGGACCTGGGCGGCATCCAGACCTCGATCCTCGATTACGCCGAGGACGCCCGGCCCGAAATACGGGCGATGCAGCACGAGATCGCCGCGCTGGAAGCGGCCATGTCCGCGAGTGTGGAGCCCGAGCGCGGACGCATGCTGCGGCGTCTGGGCGAATTGCAGACCAACTTCGAGCATCAGGAAGGCTACCACCTGCGCAGCCAGGCCGAGGCGGCCTTGTGCGGACTCGGGTTCGCGACCACGGCGCTGGGCCGCCCCTTGTGCGAGTTCAGCGGCGGCTGGCAGATGCGCGTGGAACTGGCCCGCGCCATCGTGGCGCATCCCGATCTGCTGCTGCTCGACGAGCCCACCAACTTTTTGGACATTCCGGCCGTGGAATGGCTGCAGCGGATTTTGCGCGAGTTTCGCGGCACGCTGCTGCTGGTCTCGCACGACCGCTATCTGCTCAACACCCTGACCACCAGCACGCTCGAAGTGACCTGCGGCCGGGTCACGCGCTATGCCGGGAATTACCAGTGGTACACCAACGAGCGCATCAAGCGGCACGAGCAGATGCAGTCCTCCAAGGCCAACCAGGACCGCTACCGCGCGCAGACCGAACGCTTCATCAACCGCTTCCGCGCCACCAGCGCCAAGGCCGCCCAGGTGCAGAGCCGCATCAAGCGGCTGGCCAAGATGGACGAGATTCTGGTGCCGGAGATTTCGTCGCGCTCGGCCCGCCTGCGGGTGGCCACCCCGCCGCCCTGCGGCGTCGAGATCATGCGCATCGAAGGGGCCGGCGTGAGTTACGACGACCAGAACTGGGTCTTGCGCGGACTCGACCTGCGCATCAGCCGCGGGGACAAGATCGGCATCGTGGGCTTGAACGGCACCGGCAAGACCACCCTGCTGCGCACGCTGGCCGGGATCATGCCGCTGCGCGAAGGGCGGCGGGTGGTCGGCCATAATGTGCTGGTCGGCTACCAGGCGCAGGATTTCTCCGAGACCATGGACCCGGCCATGACCGTACTGGCGACGGCCAAGGCGGCGGCGCCGAACCGGCCGGAACGCGATATCCGCGGCGTGCTGGGCGGCTTCCTCTTCTCCGGCGACGCCGTGGACAAGCCGGTGGCGGTGCTCAGCGGCGGCGAAAAGATGCGCCTGGCGTTCGTGCGGCTGCTGCTCAATCCGCCGAATTTCCTGCTGCTCGACGAGCCCACCACGCACCTCGACATCGGCGCCCGCGAGACGCTCGAACAGGCCATGCAGTCGTTCGAAGGCACCATCTGCGTGGTCAGCCACGATATCGAGTTCGTGCGCCATGTGGCGACTTCGATCCTGGCGATGACCCCGCCGACCGTGCGGCCCTACGCCGGGACTTACGATTACTACCGCGAAAAAATGGCGCGCGAAACCGCGGCGCTGGGGACGCCGGGGGAAACGGCTGTTTTGTCCGATTTCGAGACCGCGGCCTCGGGCGATCGCAAGGCCCAGCGGCGCGAGCGGGCGCGGCTGCGCGAGGAGCGGTCGCATCGCCGCCGTCCGCTGCAGCAGCGGGTGCGCGCGGCGGAGATGGAAGTCGCGCGGCTGGAAAAAGAACAGGCCGCGCTGGTGACCACGCTCAACGAAGCGACGCCCGGGACCGACTACAGCAAACTCAACCGGCGTCTTACCGAAATACAATATGAGTTGCGCATCGCGACCGAAGCCTGGGAAGCGGCCGGCCGGGAACTGGAAACGCTCGACCGCGAAGACGCCGCGCCGGCGGAGTCATAGTATCTGGGGTCCCACATAATCCTCGCCTAACGTCGTTCCGACGTTTCGTCACAAACATTTCGCCCTACGCCCACGCGGCGGCAGAGGCCTGCCGCCCTCGTGCGCCCGTGAGGGCGCCAAGTCAAGGAGCTGGAAGTCCGCCTCCGAGCGGTTCGCTGACCGGTCGGTAGTTGAACGTAACTGCGTCTGTGAAAACGGAGGTGGAGAGCAACGGGAAACGAAAGTGCCGTCCGCACGCTAAGGAGGCCATAATGCGAATTGCTGGTCCCGCTCAGGTTATATCTCACGGACAACGGTGGGCGAAACCGGCCTGACAGCTAAATAAAAAGATTATTGTTCTTGACACATCGACAGCAAAAGTGGCATCGTCGCGAAATTGTCTTGGCGATGGTTGTCCGCGCGCCA
>JANYBP010000055.1 GCA_025360745.1 bacterium | reverse complement strand
TTCGCATTATGGCCGCTTCCTCGGGCCCGGACGACACGGAGGTCGTCTCTCCAGGCGACGAAACGGCGGGTTTTCGAGCTTTTGGAGGGTCGGGCTCCGTCCCGACCGCACTTCATGTGGCCATAGTGAGAATTGCTGATTAGGCGGCCCGGTTGTTTGACATGTTCGTCCATCCAAGGCAGATTGTAATCAACCCCAATGAAAAATCGAGGCGGCCTATGAAAATCGCTTTTCGCTCGCGATCCTTCCTGATCCGGGCGCTGACTGTCGTCGGCGTCACGCTCCTGCTTGTGTCATGGTTGATACAACAGAACTATTTTTCCCGGGTCAGGCGTGATTATGCGTCGTTGCAGGCTGAGAACGCGAAACTTCAGCGGGACTTGATACAGGCTCGCGCAGAGGTCGTAAGTCCGGTTGCCGCCCATGCCAAAATGCCGCCGCCTGCGGGCGCGCAGGCGATTACGCGCCCGGCGCCGGCGCCGGATGCGACTGGGCTGGCGCTGGCTGGAACCGAGACGCATACCATACCCGGCGGCATCGAAACCAGCATGCGGTTTACGCCGCGCAAAAGCGGGCCGCTCGGACTCGTGGCGCTGGCCGTCCGTCTGCCGAAGAATGTGGATGCCAGGATACTTGGTCTGGCGCCGGCCGGTTCGGCGGTTTTCGCCGATGCTTCGAAGCAGATTTCCGAGGATGGGCGATTCGCATTCTTCCAGGGCACTCTGGGCGAGGAGGCGAACGTGCAGTTTACGCTTGCGGTTTCCGGTCCCGCCACCGCCAATCTGCGGGGCACCAGCGGCATCGGCGCTTTTCAACTCTCGATCCAGCCGACAACCGCAAGCGTCACCGGCCAGTGAAACAGGCGGTTGGTCGCCTGGGGTCAGTGTTGTGGAGAAACATGGTGGGGCGGCCTCGCCGAGGCCGCCGGGAATGGGATGAGAACAGGCGGCGGTTGTCCGAGATCTAAAACGGCGCTCTCGGCGAGAGCGCCCCACCTTTATCGCTGTTCGCCGGAGGACCGCGTCACCGTTTTCCCGAACCCCTGCTTTCGGGCAGCGCGGCGGGAATCGAACCGCGGCGTTTGGGGTTATCGTGACAGTCGTAGCAGATTGAAACATTGACGGCGCCGCCAAAGCGGTTGTGAAACGGCGGCCAGATGCTCTGGTGGATCTGAAGTCCGCTGCCGCCCTTGTGACAGGAGGCGCACTGCGCCGCCTCGGGTGTGCCCGGGTGGCAACTGTGGCAGTGATTGTTCCGCCAGCCGACCGGATGCGGGTCGGGGTGGTCGGCGATGCTGGTGATCCCGTGGCAGATGCCGCAATTATTCGGTTCGACCGCGCCAATATGGCAATTTGTGCAGTGTCGGCTCCGCCAGCCGGCCGCGTGCGGATTGGGATGGCCCGCGATGCCGCCGGCATGACAGACGTTGCACTGCGCCGCCTCGGGCGTGTTCGCATGGCAACTATTGCAGTGACTGTTCCGCCAGCCCGACGAATGCGGGTCGGGGTGGGCCGCGATTCCGCCGGGATGGCAGACGACGCACTTCTCCGCCTCCGGCGTTCCCGCATGGCAACTGTTGCAATGGCTTGTCCGCCAGCCGGCGGAATGCGGATTGGGATGCGAGCCGATGCCGCTCCAGCCATGGCAAACGGCGCAATTTTCCGCATCGGGCGTGCCCGGATGGCAATTGTTGCAATGTTTTTGCAGCCAGCCGGCGGAATGCGGGTCGGGGTGGGAACTGATGCCGGTCTCGTGGCACAGCGTACACCCCGTCCCGGTGCTCTTGCTGGGGTGGCAATTATTGCAGTGGGTCTTATTCCACGCGGCATTATGCGTCTGCGGGCGGGTGGATGCATGACAGGCGCTGCAGGAATCCTGTTGATGGCAGACCAGGCAGCGCTGGCGGTCCCAGGCCGCCTGGATGCCGTGGGTCTTCAGGCGCCAGAGGTTGTTGTGCGATGCCGGCATCGTGACCTGGTGGCATTCGCGGCAGGACTTTTCGCTGTGGCAGACGCCGCAGGCATTATCGGGCTGCGTGCCCATTTCGCCATGCCGCCGCGTCCAGTTCTGCGCGTGACTTGCGGGCGGCGTTTGCCGGTCCATCTTCTCGTGGCAGGCGCTGCAACTCATTCCCCAACGGTGGGCTCGATCGCGTATGCGGATTTTTTCCTTGCGCGTAAATTCCGGAATCAGGGTCGTCTTCTTGTCCATCAGCAGCCCATGGCACTCCGCGCAGCGATTTGTCAGGGCTTCGGTGTGCCGGAACAGTCCGCCGGCGCTGACGACGGCGTTGCTGGCCGGTTTGGAATATGCCGCCTTCGGCTGATATTTGGCGTCCTTCGCCTTGTGACACATTCCGCAGGTCTTCTCGCCGATCTCCTTGGTTTCGATCCAGTCCCCGTGGCACTCCTTGCAGGCGTCGTGTCCCGCGGCGGAAAAACGGCCGCCGGTGGGCTTCCCATGACAATCGGCGCAGGCCATCCCGTTCTCGGTAACGTGAAGATTGTGGCTGAACGCGAGTTTGAACTCGTTTTCCTTGTTGCAGCCCGCCAGCAAAACAGCCAGCAGCACGAACGCGGATCGCTTGACAATAAGTTTCATTTCAAACTCGATCTTCAAAAGCGCACCTCGACCGAACTGCGGCACCTGAAACTCAAATCCGGCGCCGATTTATCGTCCTCCAGATCGCCCTGCAGCCGCACAATCAGATTGCGGGTGATATTCCATTTCGCCCTCAGAAAGTAGGAGAGGGCGTAGGGCGATTCCGTCGTGACGGAGCCGTCCTCGTGAAACACCGTCTGGCCGTCATTGACGGAATATGAAATGTCGGAATAGCTGTTGTAGGAGTAGTCGACGTAAGCCGATCCCAGGCTGACCTCCCAGATTCTGCGATGGCGGTAGCGAATCTCCCCGCTCAGGCCCAGAAAACTATCGCCGCTTTGGACATCCCAATATTGAAGAGAAACGGAAGCGCTGAAGGCCTTGTCAGGCTCGAAGATCAGCGTCAGATCGTAGTCGCTGTAGTCGCGGTTACTGAAATTCTGGTCGCCGCTGTCGGCGCGGCTGACGGAGACGCCGGGTGAAATCATCCATTTCGGGGCGATCGCGTAGGACAGCCTGGCATAAAGATAGGTGTAAGGTTGTTGGGCGCCGAGCTGGCTGTAGAGCGGCGAATAAGCCAGCGTCTTGGCGTCGAAACGTCCCCAGCGGCTGCCGCCGGCATGCACATCCGCGCTCCCGTCGGGCGCGAAATAGGAACAGTCGAGGTGGGCCATGCGGAATTCGTCGTTGAGCACGGAAAGTTGGGCGCGCGCCCGCACGGTCTCTGACAGTTCCTGCTGGAGATCGGCGAAGTAATTGTGATCGCTTACGTCCGCGCTATCGTCACGGTACTCGGCATAGCTGAAACGCATCCGGTTGCCCGTCCAGGGGCGGCCGACCAGCGAGAGTCCGCCCGCGAGGTCGCCGGAGACCGGCGAGTAGAAACTGACGGGCTGGCCGAAATAAACCCTGCCGCCGAACGGTCCGTTTTCGAACAGCACCGCCTGTGCGCCGTCGAGTTGCAGGTAATCGGCGACGTCTATGTACTGGCGTCCCAGACGGAGCTGCATGTCGCCGGCGCGATCATGGATGTCGCCGTAAGCCTGCAAGAGGCGGTTGTCGGTCACGCCGACGGCGTCATCCAGTCCCTGAAAGGTCGGGTCGTCGGGGGAGGAATGCGACAGAGAGCTATGTTGCCGTCCGGAGGCATAGAAGTCCAGGCAACCGTCGCCCAGGTCGTGGGCGTTGCCGTACCAGTATCCGTAAAGGTCGGAGTCCCTCGAAGATCCCTGGGAGCGGTAGTCGTAATCGATGCGCAGCCGCCCATCGAATTGCGCCTGCACCGGCGCAGGCTTCACAAGCGGTTCCTCGGCGCGGCCGCGAAGGGGAACGAGACAAACACAGGCAAGAAGCAAACCCAGACCCGGAACAGTCCGAAGACAAACGCCGCCAAACGCTTGGCGCGAACTCGCTGGACGGCTAATCGTCAGTCCGTTCATTATTGGTTCGACCCCACCGCTAAAACCTGCACGCCCCGATCATGCCACACGGGAAGGCGATTGACAATCAATCGCCGTTCCGTGTCAGCAATTCGCATTATGGCCTCTTGCGCAGGTCCGGACGACACGGAGGTCGTCCCTCCATTCACGAAAACACCCGTGATTCCCAATCCACTCCGAGGCCTACAAGAGCGAGGGGCGCGGGACGATCGAGCGCTTCAACCGCACCGTCGCCGAGGGCTTCGAGCCCGAGGTGCGCGCGGCGA
>JANYBP010000054.1 GCA_025360745.1 bacterium | reverse complement strand
TTCGCATTATGGCCGCTTCCTCGGGCCCGGACGACACGGAGGTCGTCTCTCCAGGCGACGAAACGGCGGGTTTTCGAGCTTTTGGAGGGTCGGGCTCCGTCCCGACCGCACTTCATGTGGCCATAGTGAGAATTGCTGATTTTTCGATCGGCGGGCTTGACGGTTTCGATATTACTTCTTGCTCCAAAAATGGAAGCGCGTTACCATTCGCGCCTGTGGCACTTCATCCCAAAAGAAAGCGAGCTATTCGATGCAAGCTGTAAACGAACTGCGCAAACAACAGTTGGCGATCGCCGACGATTTCAAAGCGCGCGCCCAAAAGGCCGAAAAAATCCTTGGCGCGATCAAGGAGTGCGAGAAAACGCTGGCGGCGCTCAATGAGTCGCTTTCCGCCGTGCTGGGCATTGGGGGCAAGCGGGCGGCGGCGAAGCTTCCGCGGGTCAAGCAGGGCGGGGCCAAACGCGCGAAGAAACGCCGGAGCGGTCCGTCGCAGCGTGATTGCGTGCGGGATTTTATGCTCAAGGCGGGCAAGCCGATGAAGATCGCGGAAATCGTTCAGGCGATGCAAAAGGCCGGACATGTGTTCGAGGCCAAGCGGCCCGTCGGGGCCATGAGCCTGCTGTTGTACAACAACAAGAAGGTCTTCAAGAAGGTCAAGCCGGGGACCTTTGCGGTCGCGTAAGTCTTCGATGAGCGCCAAAACCATTCTTTGCATCGGCGCCGGTTACGTCGGCGGGCCGACGATGGCCATGATCGCCCGCCAGTGCCCGGAATACCGGGTGCTGATCGTGGATATAGATGCCGCGCGCATCCGAGCCTGGCAGTCGGGCGAGCCACCGATCTACGAGCCGGGCCTCAAGGAACTGGTCGCCGCCTCGTTCAATCGCAACCTGTTCTTCTCGACCGATGTCGCCGCCGGTATCGCCGAGGCCGACATCATTTTCGTCAGCGTCAATACCCCGACCAAGACCTTCGGAGAGGGCGCGGGCCGCGCGGCGGACCTGCAGTATTGGGAAAAAACCGCGCGCCAGATCCTCGCGCACGCCCGGCGCGATGTGATTGTCGTCGAAAAAAGCACGCTGCCCGTGCGCACGGCCGAGGCCATGGATCGGATTCTGCGCGCCGCTCCCGCGGCCGTGCATTTTGAAGTGCTGTCCAATCCGGAGTTCCTGGCCGAGGGCACGGCGGTGCGCGATCTCGAACAGCCCGACCGGGTCTTGATCGGCGGTCACGATTCCGAGTCGGGCCGCCGGGCTGTGGCGGCGTTGGCGGAGGTCTACGCCCACTGGGTGCCGCGCGAACGCATTCTGACCACCAATGTCTGGTCGGCCGAACTCTCCAAGCTGGCCGCCAACGCCTTTCTGGCCCAGCGCATCAGTTCGATCAACTCGCTCTCGGCGATCTGCGAAGCCACCGAGGCCAACATCGGCGAGGTCGCCCGCGCGATCGGTATGGATCCGCGCATCGGCCCGCGCTTCCTCAACGCCAGCGTCGGCTTCGGCGGGTCCTGTTTCAAGAAGGACATTCTGAATCTGGTTTACCTGTGCGACCATTACGGACTGGGCGAAGTCGCGCGTTATTGGGAACAAGTGGTGCTGATGAACGAATACCAGGAGGACCGCTTCGTGCGCAACATGGTTGCCGCGATGTTCAACACGGTCGCCGGCAAACGCATCGCCGTCTTCGGTTTTGCCTTCAAGGCCGACACCGGCGATGTCCGCGAAAGCCCGGCCCTGCGCGTTTGCCAGGCGCTGATGGCGGAACATGCCTCGGTGGTGGTAACCGATCCGCAGGCCCTGCCCAATGCCAGGCTCGAATTGGCGGTCTACGGCGATCGCGTGACTTTCGAAGCCGATCCCTATGCCGCCGCCCGCGGCGCCCACGCGATCGCGCTGGTTACCGAGTGGAACGCCTTTCGTACGCTGGACTACCGGCGCATCTACGCGGCGATGGAAAAACCGGCTTTCGTTTTCGACGGCCGGAATTGCCTGGATCATGCCGCGCTGCATGCGCTGGGTTTCAATGTCCTGCCCATCGGACAAAAGCCGCTCACTCATCACTAAGACGCATAATGAAGATTCTAGTCACCGGCAGCGCGGGCTTCATCGGGTATCACGTCGCCTCCGCCCTGCTGCGCGGCGGGCACAGCGTGACGGGGCTCGATAACTTCAACGATTACTACAGCGTCGCCCTCAAACGCGCCCGGTTCGCGCAGCTTGAGCCACAGGCCGGCTTCAGCGGGGTGGAGGCCGACCTCTGCGACGCGGCGCGGCTGAGCGCGCTCTGCAAGGCGGAACGTTTCGACGTGGTCTGCCACCTGGCCGCCCAGGCCGGTGTGCGTTATTCGATGACCCATCCCGAAGTCTACGTCAAATCCAACCTGGAGGGTTTCGTCAACATGCTGGAGGCCTGCCGCCATGCGCAAACGCCGCGGCTGGTCTATGCCTCCAGTTCCAGCGTCTACGGCGGCAATACCAAACTGCCCTTCTCCGAAAGCGATCCCGTGGATCGGCCGATCAGTCTCTATGCGGCCACCAAGAAGGCCAACGAGCTGATGGCCCATACCTACAGCCATTTGTTCGGCTTCGAAACCGTCGGCCTGCGCTTTTTCACCGTCTACGGACCCTGGGGCCGTCCGGACATGGCCATGTGGAGTTTCACCGAGGCCATGCTGGCGGGACGCGCGATCCCGGTCTTCAATCATGGAATGATGCGGCGCGATTTCACCTTTGTGGACGACATCGTGAGCGGCGTCAGCGCGGCGCTGGTGCGCCCGCTGCCGGAGCGCGCCACGATTTTCAACCTCGGCAACCATCGGGCCGAGAACCTGCTCGACATGATCCGCATCCTTGGCGAGGCGCTGGGTGTGGAACCGCGCATGGAACTGCTGCCGATGCAGCCGGGCGACGTGGAAGCCACCTATGCCGACATCGACAAGGCCCGCAAACTGCTCGACTTCGAACCAACCACCCCCATTGTGGCGGGCATCCCGCGCTTTGTGAACTGGTACAAGGGATATCATCGCACATGATCGCCGTCCCGCTGCTCGATCTCAAGGCGCAGTACGCCGCCATCCGCGACGAAGTGCGCGCGGCGGTGGATGCGGTGCTGGAAAGCCAGCACTTCATCCTCGGCCCCGTGGTGGAGCGATTCGAGACCGCCTGCGCCCGCGCCATCGGTGTGCGCCACGCCATCGGCGTTTCCTCGGGCACGGACGCCCTGCTGGTCGCGCTGATGGCCGAGGGCATCGGGCCGGGGGATGAAGTCATAACTTCGCCCTATACCTTTTTCGCCAGCGCCGGCTCGATCGCGCGGCTCGGCGCCCGGCCGGTCTTCGTGGACATCGATCCCGTGACCTATTGCCTGCGACCGGATCAGGTCGCGGCGCGCGTCAATTCCCGCACCAAGGCCATCATGCCGGTGCACCTGTACGGACAACTGGCCGACATGGTTGCGCTGCGCGCGCTGGCCGCCGAACGCGGACTGGCCATCGTCGAGGACGCCGCGCAGGCCATCGGCGCCGCCCGCGACGGCCGCCAGGCCGGAGGCTGGGGCGGCTACGGCTGCTTCTCGTTCTTTCCTTCGAAGAATCTCGGCGGGGCCGGCGATGGCGGGCTGGTGACCACCGATGACGACGAGCGCGCCGGGCGCCTTCGCATTTTGCGGATGCACGGTATGGAGCCGAAATATTACCATCGCATCGTCGGCGGCAACTTCCGTCTGGACGCCCTGCAGGCCGCCGTGCTGCTGGCCAAGCTGCCGCATCTCGAAGCCTGGACCAACCGCCGCCAGGCCAACGCGGCGCGCTACGACCGCCTGTTTCGCGAGGCTGGCCTGGCGGCGCCGACCGGACCGCTGGGTCTGCCGGTGGCCGGCGCGGGCCGCCATGTCTTCAACCAGTATGTGTTCCGCGCGCCCCGGCGCGACGCGCTGATGGCCTTTCTGAAGGCGCGGCAGATCGGCTGTGAAGTGTATTACCCGCTGGCGCTGCATATGCAAGCCTGTTTCGCCTCGCTGGGCTATCGGGAAGGGGATTTCCCGGAGAGCGAACGGGCCGCGCGCGAGACGCTGGCGATTCCGGTCTATCCGGAACTGAGCGACGAGCAGGCCAGCGCGGTGGTGGATGCCATCCGCAGCTTCTTCGCGGGCGCCCGCTGAGGCGCGCGGCATTGGCGAACGCTTGTCTTCGCGCCCGCTCTCTAGTATATTCCGTCGCGTGGTTTGCGCCTCGCGGGAACGTCCGTTCGAACACAACAAGAAGGAGCCTTCGCATGTCGTCTACGATCGAAAACATTGTCGCACGTGAAATTCTGGATTCGCGCGGAAACCCGACCATCGAGGCCGATGTCACGCTGGAATGCGGCATCGTGGGCCGCGCGGCCGTTCCCTCCGGGGCTTCGACGGGCGAAAACGAGGCGGTGGAACTGCGCGACGGCGACAAGGGGCGCTATCTGGGCAAGGGCGTGCTCAAGGCTGTGAAGAATGTCAACGATGTGCTCGCCCCCGAGATCGTCGGCTGCGACGCCTTCGATCAGGCAGGCATCGATCGCGCCATGATCGAGATTGACGGCACCCCGACCAAGAGCAAACTCGGCGCCAACGCCGTGCTGGCGGTCTCGCTCGCCACCGCCAAGGCCGCGGCCGAACACGCCGGCCTGCCGCTCTTCCGTTATCTGGGCGGAACCAACGCCCGCACGCTGCCGGTGCCGATGATGAACATCATGAACGGCGGCGCGCATTCCGACGCGCCGATCGACATCCAGGAGTTCATGATCATGCCCAAGGGCGCCAAGAGTTTCTCGGAAGGCCTGCGCATGGGCACCGAGGTCTTCCACGCGCTGAAGAGCGTGCTGAAAGGCATGGGGCTCAGCACCTCCGTCGGCGACGAAGGCGGTTTCGCGCCGAAGCTGAAAAGCAACGTCGAGGCGCTGGAAGTCATCGTCCAGGCCATCAAAAAGGCCGGCTACAAGCCCGGCAAGGATGTCTTCCTGGCGCTCGATCCGGCGGCCAGCGAGTTCTACGACACGGCTAAGAAACGTTATGTCTTCAAGAAGAGCGACGGATCGTCCCGCACGGCCGCCGAAATGGCCGATTTCTACGGCGATCTGGCCAAAAAATACCCGATTATCAGCATCGAGGACGGCCTGGCGGAAAACGACTGGGACGGCTGGAAGACCATCACCGAACGCCTCGGCGACAAGATTCAACTCGTCGGCGACGATCTCTTCGTCACCAACGTCAAGTTCCTCAGGAAGGGTATCGAACAAGGCGTCGCCAACTCGATCCTGATCAAGGTCAACCAGATCGGCACGCTGACCGAAACGCTGGATGCCATACTGATGGCCAACCGCGCCGGCTACACGGCCGTTGTCAGCCACCGCTCAGGTGAAACCGAGGATACGACCATTGCCGACATCGCGGTCGCAACCAACGCCGGACAGATCAAGACCGGGTCGCTCTGCCGGACGGACCGCGTCTGCAAGTACAACCAGTTGCTGCGCATCGAAGAATTGCTCGGCGACGAGGCGGTCTACGGCGGCGTGATCTGAGATGAACTATTGGGCGCTGATCCGGCGTTGTACATGGATCGTGACCGCCGTGCTGATGGTCATCGGTCTGGTGGCGCTTTTCATGCCCAAGTGCCGGAACTTTCAGGATCTGCAGGCCCGGCGTCTCACCCTGACCGAAGACAACGAAAAAGTGCGCGGCCAGATTCGCGAACTGGAGCAAAACCAGCAGCGTTTCAAGACCGACCCCGAATTCGTCGAGCGCATCGCCCGCGAACAGGGCCGGGTCAAACCGGGTGAAACGCTTTATAAGGTTGTCGGCACAAACCGCTGAAGAAATCGCAGAAGTAGTCAGAAGTCAGAAGTCAGAAGTCAGGATTCGGAAGGATTTGGGTTGGAATTCATTCTGGATTCTGACTTCTGACTTCTGAATTCCTGCAAGACGCGGGTTTGAGAACGACTACGCTGATAGCGCGTCAGGCATGCGGGTGCGCGGCTTCGTAGGCCCGGCGCAGATGCTCCACGGTCACATGCGTGTAAATCTGCGTCGTGGAAAGGCTGACGTGGCCAAGCAACTCCTGCACGCTGCGCAGATCGGCTCCGCGCTCCAGCAGGTGCGTGGCAAAGCAGTGGCGCAGGGCGTGGGGCGAAAGGCGCGCATTCAACCCGGCGGCCAGCAGGTAGCGCTTCATGATCCGCTCCATCGAGCGGGTGGTCAACGGCGTGCCGCGCAGGCTTAGGAATAACGGCCGGGCCCCCCGTGTCCGCGCCGCCGCCGGCCAGATCGCGTCGCGTTGCGCCTGCGCCGCGCGCAGGGCCCGGCAGGCGGGCGCGCCCAGCGGCGCCAGACGCTCCTTCTTGCCCTTGCCGCGCAGTTTGGCCATGCCGCTCAAACTGTCCACATCCTGATCGTTCAGCCCGGCCAGCTCGCTCACCCGCGCGCCGGTGCTGTAGAGTGTTTCCAGGATTGCCTGGTCGCGCATGAAACCGTAGGCGGCGACCAGTTTGAGCGGACGCTTGGCCTTGGCCAGCGCCGCGGCGCAGGCCTGTGGCGGTCCTTCCAGCAGCCGCACAACTTCAGGCTCGGAGAGCACATCCGGCAGACGCCGCACCCGCTTGGGGGCTTTCACCGACGAAAAGGGATTGACCGAAACCAGTTCCTCGCGTTCCAGATAACGATAAAAGGCCCGCATGCTCGACAATTTGCGCGCGGCCGTGGAGGCGTGGGGGCCGTCTTTTTGAAACGACACCAGAAAGCGCCGCGCGGCAAAACGGTCCACCTTATCCCAGGCAAAGGGCGGAAAGGCGTCGTGACCCCAGAGCGACACCGCGAACTGGCGCAGGTCACCCAGATAGGCCGCGATGGTGTGCTTCGAGGCGTTGCGCTCGCTTTCCAGGTGCGCCATGAACCGCGCCACCAGCACATCGTCGGTGATTATCCAGTCGCCAGGCATGCTGTCTCCCGATGATAACGACAGGCGAATAGTGAACGGTGAACAGTAAACAGTGAACAGTTATTACTCATGGCTTCCGGTAAACGACCGAATCTTTGAAAATCACTGGTCATCACTCTAACGGAAGCGCGAGCGTCGATAACCGGGAGCGCCTTCACCGATGATTTCGTTGAGCCCCTCGATGATCTGGCTCATCTCGTCATCCGAGACGTGGCCCAAGCTTTTCCCAAGACGTTCCACGGAGATGGTTCGTATTTGGCTGATTTTTACCCATGTCGGTTTAGGTAGGGGACAACTGCTGATTTCAAGAGTCAATGGGAAGCCTGCTCTTTGTGGCTGGCTTGTGAGCGCCATCGCAATCACCGTGCCGGACCGCTCGTTGAAAATCTCCGGGCTGAGGATTAACACCGGACGAAGTCCAGCCTGTTCATGCCCCTTGACCGGGTTAAGATCGGCCCAAAGTATGTCGCCCCTCAGTATTCTGGCCATGCGACACCCTCTCCAGAGATACCTTCCTCGGCCAACGACTGCTCAGACCTGGCGTCGAGTTTGGCGCATTCGCGGGCAAGCCGGTTGACGGAAAGGCGCGTCACCTTCTCCCTGACGGCTTCCTGAATGGCGCGACTGCGATTGGGAAAAACATGCCGTCTCACAAGCCGGTCAAGCTCGCCGAGAATGTCACGTTCGAGAGTGATCGCGATCTTTGCCACTGCCATAAGCGCCTCCTTGATGGTTGCGGTATGACTATACATCATACCCATTTCAGGATCAACTGCTATTTGAGAGCCCCTTCAAAAAGATTGCGTAAGGGGTAAGTGACGCGGCGGACTGATCCTGTGGGGTAAGCCTCTGGATTGGACTGTGCAAGCGGGACGCTTGCGCCACGAAACGCCAACCTGCGGCACTGACCCATTACTGCGCGCGGCGTTGCCAGTTGCACTTCAAGCAGATCCTTTGACAAAAAACTTCTGGCAAAGGTCCTCACACAAGAGTCCCAAGCCAAACGGACCGACAAATGCCAGAGCGTGCGTCATGAAACGTACCCCTGACACCTCGGAGTCCGATGTATGCGGCTGTGCCAAACAATCTTATTGTTCCGTATCGGTGAATAGAATGTGCGTCTCTACCGACCGGTGCAATAGCCCATTTCGGCGTAACAAGTCGTCCGCACCGGCGCGTTCTTCGCCGACCTCCGACTTCCGACTTCCGACCTCTGACTTCCGACCTCTGACTTCCGACCTCAGACCTCAGCCTGCGATTCCGCCGTTTTGGAGTAACGCTTGAGCATGGCTTTGAGCGCGCCTTTCTGGCGCGGGGAGAGGCTCTTCTTGCAGGCAAATTGGCGGGAGAGGGAGGTGTAGAACTCCTTGTCGTCGAAGGTGCGTTTGCCCTTGGTGGTTGACGGCGCCCAGGCGGTCACGGCGGAGAGTTGCCGCAGCCAGCCCTCGGTCTCGGGATCGGGCGCGGCCGGGGCGCCGGCCTCGCCCAATTCCAGCGTATCGCGCTGGGCGTCGAAGTCGGGAATGCGATCCGCGTACTTGATCACGATCTTGTTGAGGGCGCCGAGCTGGGCGGGCGTCAGGTTGCGGTCGGACTCGACCCGCCGCCGCAGCGAACTGAAGAACGCGGCATCGTCATAGACGCGCCCGCGCCGTTTGGTCGGCGGTTCCATCTGCACGCCCGCGAGCAATACGATCTTGCGGCGCGTGGCGGCGTTGGGCGGTTCGGCGGCCGGTTCGGTAAGCAGGCGTTCCAGCCCCGCCTTATGCAGCGCCGCCTCGGCGTCGGGAATCTGCTCCTTGTAGCGCACCACCAGGCGGGCCATGGCCTCCACCTGGCGGTCGGACATGGCCTTTTCGCCGGTCTCCATCTGCTTGGTCACGGAGGCCACAAAACCGTCGTCGCTGTAGGCGCGCTTGCCGCGTTTGGTGGCGGGCGCCCAGGTCTGCACCTGGCCCAGGGCCGCGATCAAAACCCGCAATTTATCCAGGTCCACCGGCGGCCCCTTGGCGTCGGCCATCCAGGCCTGGAACTTGGTGTAGAAATCCTCCAGCATCTTGGTCCAGAGCAGTCCGCCTTCCTCCACCTCGTCCAGTTCCTTTTCCATCTCGGCGGTGAAACTGACCTCGAAAAGTTTGCCCAGCGAACCGACCAGCAGGTCGTTGACCCGCAAGCCCACCGGCGTCGGAACGAGCGCGCGCCGTTCTTTCAAAATATACTTGCGTCCAAAAAGCGTGGCCAGAATCGAGGCGTAAGTGCTGGGGCGTCCGACGCCGTTCTCTTCGAGCGTCTTGATCAGCGAGGCCTCGTTGAAGCGCGCCGGCGGCTGGGTCTCCTTGCGCTCTTCCAGCCACTTCAGCAGGTCCAGCGGTTCTCCGGCCACGAGCGGCGGCAGGCGCGCCACCTCGTCGTCCTCGTCATCCCTGGCGTCCGTGGCGGACTCGTCCTTCTCGGCCTCGCGTTGCTTGGCGCGCCTGGCTTTGGCGTCGTCCGCGACCTTCGTCCAGCCCGCGAAAACGACCTCGGAGGCCGTGGCGCGAAAGAGGTACGCGGGTGTTTGCCCGGCCGGGGTTTCGGTCTCGATCTCCGCCGTATTCTGCCGGATGCGCGCCGGCGCCATCTGGCTGGCCACGAAGCGCTGCCAGATTAAACCGTAGAGTTTCAAGTCGTCCGGACTCAGGAAGCCCGCCATTTTTTCCGGCGTGCGGCGCACATCGGTCGGGCGAATGGCTTCGTGGGCTTCCTGCGCGTTGCCGCGGGAGCGGTAGACGTTGGGCTTTTCGGGAAGATAAGACGCGCCGTAAAGCTCGCCGATCAGCGTCCGGCACTCCGCCGCGGCGTCCTGCGACACCGCCACCGAATCGGTACGCATGTAGGTGATCAGTCCGACCGGACCTTCGCCCAGGTTGACGCCCTCGTAAAGCTGCTGCGCGAGTTTCATCGTGCGCGCCGGGGCAAAGTCGAAGTTGGCCGAACCGGCCTGCTGCAGCGTGCTGGTGATATAGGGCGGATAGGGGCGGCGCTGCAGCTCGCGCGTGGTCACACCGCGCACCCGCAGCGAACTCGCCTCCAGTTCGCGGCGCACCGTGGCGGCCTGTTCCTCGCTCTTGATCTCGGCCTTTTCGCCGCGAATGCGCGCCAGGCGCACAGTGAAGGGATCGAGCGGCGCG
Organism: bacterium; assembly: GCA_025360745.1. Lineage (GTDB taxonomy): Bacteria > Verrucomicrobiota > Kiritimatiellia > CAIKKV01 > CAIYGI01 > CAIYGI01. The sequence continues at coordinate 23,819 of JANYBP010000054.1, read as the reverse complement.
ACGCATTTGCGCACTTCGGCGCCCATGATCCAGTAAGGTTCGGATACAAAGGCCAGGATGGCGCGCTCGCGCTCGCAGACCAGGCGCAGGGCCACCGATTGCACGCGTCCGGCGCTGAGTCCGCGGTAGATGCGACGCCAGAGCAGCGGGCTGACTTTGTAGCCGACGATGCGGTCCAGCACCCGCCGGGCCTGCTGGGCATCCACGCGCCGGATGTCGATCTCGCGCGGATGGGCAAACGCCTCGCGCACCGCGCGCGGGGTGATCTCGTTATAGGTCACGCGATGAAAGGCGGCCTGCTTGGCCTTGGGTTTCAGCAGCGCCTCGAGGTGCCAGGCGATGGCCTCCCCTTCGCGGTCAGGATCGGGCGCCAGATAGATATCCGTCGCGTCGGCGGCCAGCGCCTGGAGTTCCTTCACCAGTTTGGCGCGATCTGGCGAGACTTCGTATTCCGGCTTGAAATGGTTTTCCAGGTCCACGCCCAGGCTCTTCTTAGGCAGATCGCGAATGTGGCCCATGGAGGCTTTGACCTGGAAATCGCCGCCCAAAATTTTATTGATCGTCTTCGCCTTCGCCGGCGATTCCACAATTACCAGTTTCTTGGACATCGTTTTCTCCTTCAAATATGCGCTACCTGGCCGTCACGCGGGCCACGCGCCGACCGGGCAGCATACGCACCGCGCGCTTGATTTCAAGCCCGATCAAAAGCGCCCCCAGCGTGCCCGCGGGCAGATTCAACCGCCGCACAAGGTCGTCCACGCCCATTTCGCCCTCGTTTTCCAAAATATCCAGCGCCCGCCGCTCGTCGGCGCCAAAGGTCGGCGCCGGACGGACCGCGGCCGCGGCCTGCGTGCGCGCCGCGGCCGGCAGGAGTTGCTCCAACTCCTCCAAAATGTCGTCGGCCGACTCGACCAGCCGCGCGCCGTCGCGGATCAGGCGGTGCGGGCCGCGGGCGCCGGGCATATCCACCCGGCCCGGCACGGCGAAAACCGTGCGTCCCTGTTCCATCGCCTGCGCCGCGGTGATCATGGCCCCGCTGGTCGTGCGGCATTCTACCACAACCACGCCCAATGACAGACCGCTTACCACGCGGTTGCGGTACGGGAAGGTTGTGCGGTCCGGCGCGCGTCCCATCGGGTATTCGCTGAGCACCGCGCCGTGCGCGGCTATTTCATCGCCCAAAGCCCGGTTTTCCTCGGGATAAAAGCAGTCCATCGCTCCGCCCAGCACCGCCAGCGTACGACCGCCGCCCGCCAGCGCGCCGCGGTGGGCGGCGGTGTCGAGCCCGCGCGCCAGCCCGCTCACGATGGTCAGTCCGCACTGGGCCAGGCACGCCGACAGCCGCTCGGCCACTTCGCGGGCGTAATGCGAGATCGAGCGCGAGCCGACGACCGCGATGGCGTGAGTGTCGCGGCTTTCCAGCGTTCCGCGCACGTAAAGCGCCAGCGGAGGATCGTGGATGGTTGCCAGCCGCGAGGGATATTCGGCGTCCACGCGGGTCACGATCCGCGCCCCCAGCGCCGCCGCGCGCGCCTCTTCGGCGGCCGGATCGGCCGCGCCGCGCGCCGCCGCGATTTTCGCCCCAATTTCGCGTCCGACCCCCTGCGCTTTCAGCAATTCTTCGGCGGGCGCGCTGAAGATCGCGGCCACCGACCCCAGCGTCTGCGCCAGATTGCGCACGGTGACGGGACCGATGCCCGGCAGCATGTTCAAGGCGATATATGCTTCTCGTTCAGTCACGAGCGTGTTTTCCCACCACCGCGCGATCGACCGCGCGGCGGCCAAACTAGATAACACACGCCCCCCCACGGGCGCAACTCAAGCGGGGTAGGCGTTCAAGCGGAGAGCGGATCAGATTCCGAGTAGTTGGTTCGCCTTTCTCAGAACTGTCAGCGGATAGCGCTTCAGTACGGCGGACAGGCGGCTTTTCGACAATGTGTTCAAGCCCCGGAACGTGACGATTGTGGAAGGGTCAAGCCCCTGTCTCTGGGTCAGGCGGACAAAATCACAAAAAGCCTGCTCGGGTGGCGCCAGAGCGCCCTCAGCCGGTTTACGGTAGATATTGGAGGCGACGCGGACAAACACTATTTTTCCGAACGGGGTCGTTCTCGCGCGGGAGCGGTTGTGGCGGCGGTTCGTAAAGCAGACGATCTCGGAGGACGCTTGGGTTATCAAGTTCTGGCGATTCAGGGCATAGGCTCCCGTGATGTAAGCGCCGTTATCCAGTACCGTAACAAGTTCTTCCGGAGTTGCGCGCCCCGGCAGTCCGTACACGCCCGTAGCGTAGCGGGCGATCGCACCCTTGCTCGCCAGACGTCCCAACTCGACATTTAATGCGTGCGGGGCGTGGCCGGTCGCGTTGGCAAGTTCGGCGACACGAAAAAGCGCTTTTCCATGCCGCCGGTTCTGGAAGTCCAGAAACTTCATCCAGTCGGAAGTTTTCATTTTGCCATGACGATGTTACGGATCGTCGCTGTCGCACGCTTCAGCACCAACGCTCCGCCGCCAGCCGCGTCGATGTTTTTAGCCGCCTCGGGATCGAGCTGCGTATTGATGATCGTCTGAATGGCCTTGCCATGATAAGCGGCGTGCCGATCCAGATCTCGCATTTTTTCCTCTATGACTGAGCGCGCTATTCCCAAGGTTTTTAATTTTTTCGCCACGCGTTCGTGGGATCGCGAAACCAGTTTGTTTCCGAACAAAAAAATATCCACCAAGTCGCGATGCTCAATCGTTCGTCGGTTGAAGATGGTCACGATCTTGCTTTCGACCATGTCCGCGTCGGAAAAAGTGGGGTAAACGACACCATCCACCGTGCGGATTTCCATCTTGTCCGAATAACGTATCTGCGTGACCTCCACAGGAATCTCGATCCGGCTGTATGCAACGCCTACCTTCCATACCGCAACGAGAACGGTTCTCACGGCGGGGGAGTCGGCTTCGGGCCCGGTTGCCGCTGCCACGCTCCCGGCAAACCCGAATTGTCGGCGCAGCACAGGCAAAAGCCGTTTTTTAAACATGCCAATCAGTTCTCGTTGCTTTTCTTCGATTTCTCCCGCCCAGTGGTAATCTATGTCTTTGGAGATTCGCACGCTTTGGTCGAGAAACCGGTATCTAAACCCGCCGATCAGGATCAAATTGTGGCCCGCCGGACTGGTGGCGACCAACCTGACAATAGCCTTCTGCACGGCATCCACGATCGTCGCTTGTTCGTCTTTGTTCATCGCGCTTTCCTCATGCCCATTCGGTGAAGCGAGAAACTACAATATTGAGTAACATAATACAACAATAAAGTTGTATTGTGTTACAGTCATCTCACCGAATCGTCCAAATCCACCCCTGGCGGGTGAAGAGCATGACGATATCCACTTGCGCGGACTGAAGGTTGAGCAGGCGGGCGGCGGCGCGGGCGTAATCGGCCATCTGGCGGGCGTAGCCTTCGGCCGCTTCACGCAAGGCGGACTTGGTATCGACGCGATTGCTCTTGAAGTCGAAAACCGTGGCCCGCAGCGGCCGGTTGGCGGCGTCGCGCTCCACCACCAGCCGGTCGAACCGTCCGCTTATCAACTGCCTTTCGCCCTCTGTTTCCAGCACCAGGTCGAAGGGCGCTTCGCGCCAGACCTCTGTTTGCGCCGCGCCGGCTGGTCTGGCCAGGCGTTGCCGGATTTCCTGGTTGGCCAGACAAACGCGGAACTGTTGTTCTACGTTGTCCAATAAATGCGCGGGTTCCGCCGATTCTCCACGCCACTCGGCGATGATGCGATCGATATCCGCGTGCTCGATCCACTCGATCTTTTGGAAGAGGCGATGGATGGCGGAACCGAAGGCCCGCACGTCGCCCGACTCGACGTTGAAGAGCCAGTGCGCCGGGAAGGTGCGGCCTTCGGCCTGCTCCTTGGACGGCTCGCGGCGCGCCATTTCCGCGGCTTGTGTCACGCAGACCGGCGCGGGTGGATGGACGGTCGGCGTTGCTTGGACGTTCTTGCCGGGTTGCTTGAACCACGCGCTGTCGCCAGTGGCAAAAAGTTGCGTCAGGCCGCCCGGGCCGGCGCCGGGTTTGCCGTCCGGCGCGAGGCGTTCGCGCAGGAGATCCGCTTCGCGGACGGTGTGCGATTGTTTGGCCCTGGCGGGGACGATCATGTAGAGCGCCCGCTGGGCGCGCGTCAGCGCAACGTAGAGAACGCAGAATTGCGCAAAATTGGCGTCCGCGCGGGCGGCGTCCAGGGCCCGCAATGGCCATCCGGCGGCGGCATTCAAGGCCTGATGGCCTGGCGGATCGAGCACCCAATCGGCGCCCGCCAGCAACTCCGGATCGCCGGGTTTTTCGAAACTCCTGGCGTTGGCGGCGAAAGGCACGATCACCAGATCGAAGCCCAGGCCCTTGGCCTGGTGAATGGTCATCGCGCGCACCGTGCCCGCGGCGGCGCTGGCTCTGACCTGGTAGGCCTGAATGTGATCGGCGAAGGCGTCGGGGTCGCGCGCGCCGCCGGCGTCGAACTGTTCCGCCGCCGCCAGCATTTCGCGCAGGCGCTGTCTTCCGAAGGCGTCGAGCGCGCCCAGGCGCTCGCCCCACTCGCGCAGTGCGCCCGCGAAACCGCGTTCATGCAGAGCGGTCAGGAAGCAGCCGGGCAGGGCATCGAGGTTCTGTAATTCCGGTTGTTTGGCCAGCGGACTCATCTGGAGATGACGTTTGGCCACGCTATCGCCGGGATGCGCGGCGTAACGGATCAGGGCCAGCAACAGCGTGACCACGGGATTGTCCACAATGCCGCCCTGGCCTTCATGCACGACCGGCACATCGGGCAACCGGCGGCGCAGCACGTCCACGCAATCGCGGCCCGCCCTGTTGCTGCGCACCAAGACGGCCGCCGTGAGGCCGCGCCGGGTGGGCTGCGACTGCTCCAGCACTTTTGCGACCGCCTCAAACTCGGCTGGATCGTCGGACCCATCCTCGTCCCCGCCGACGCCAGCCTGCGTCGCCCCACTGGTTTTCTTCGGCAGGTACTCCAGCAGGGCGGCAAAACCCGCGCCTTCACCCAGGCGGGCGCTTTCGTGCTTCTTCCAAACTCCGGCGAAAGCCGCGACCGCTTCCCGGCGCGGTCCTTGATCGTCGCCGCCCGCCGGCCTCCACTCCGCTATGCCGTCGAAGACCATATTAACGGTCTCGATGACCGCCGGCAGCGACCGGTGACATTCGGCGATGGCCTCGGAGACGATCGCGCGCCGACCGGGATTTCCGTATTTTTTCAGCACCTCGCCGAAGAGGCGGTGGTTGCCGCCGCGCCAGCCGTAGACGGACTGCTTGACGTCGCCCACATAAAAGAAGGAGCGGTTTTGATCCTGGACGACTTCGTCAATCAGGTTTGCCAGCGCGGCCCACTGGGTGTCGCTGGTGTCCTGAAACTCATCCAGCAGCCAGTGGTCCAGTTTGCCGTCGAGGCGGTAGTCAATGTAGAGACGGTTGGGAGCGGCCGGCGTGCGGCTGGGGCTGAGCCCATCGGCGCCGAGCAGGCGCGAGAGATCCTCGAAGGTATAGCGGCCGTCCAGGCTCAGGGCGTCGTCGTAGAGTTTTTCGTAGCGGTCCAGCACGGCGCGCAGGCCCTGGGTCCGCGCCAGCGCCCGCTCCACCTCCACGCCGATCAAGTTGCACAAGGCGCGGCGCAACGGGTTCCAAAGTCCGGCGGGGATCGAATATTCCTTTTTGTAATACGAGACAAGCGGGTTCTCGTTGCGCGCGGCGAGCGGCAGCAGTTTATCCAAAATGGTTGCGTTGAGATCGGGCCACGGTTTGTCGGCGGCGTGCGTTATGCCGGCCGCCGCGATCAGGGCGCAGGCATTGCCAAGGGCTTCAGACCTTGCGCCGGGTCCGAAGGCGGTGGCCAGCTCCTCCAGCAGTCCGTCTGGTATTGCGGAGGATTTTTGCCCGTGATCCTCCCACCACCGTTCGGCGGGCTGCCAGATGCGGTCAGGATCGCCCCAGCGCCAGGTTGTCTTGTTGTGTTGACGGTAGAATCCATAGTGCTCGGAAATCAGTCTGTCGAGGATGGCGACCAGCGTTTTTGTCTCCTGGCCGAAACAGGCCAGTCGAAAATCCCGCAGAAAGGCGCTGCCCTCACGCCCGCTTTCCTTGCCCGGCCGTTGCGTGGGATCGAAGAGCCGGGTCAATATGTCCTGGCGCATGGCCAAAGCTTCGCCGCCATCGCCGTCCATGGGCTTGGTCTCGGGCGGAATGCCCAGTTCCATCGGGAAGGCGCGCACGACGCCGAGGATAAAACTGTCCAGCGTGCCGATGTGCAGGCGGTGTTCGTGATCCAGCAACTTGCGCAAGAGACTGACATAGGCCTCCGGGCGGTCCGGCGGCGCGGACAAACCCTCTTTCGCGATGGTCGCGGCGGTGCGGGCGCGTTTGCCGCCATCGCTCGCCGCCGCGCAAAGGTGTTCGACGATCTTGTCGAAAATCTCGCCTGCGGCCTTGCGGGAGAAGGTGAGCGCGCAAATACGATCGGGCGGGACGCCGGCGGCCATCAGTCCAAGATAGCGGTGGGCCAGCCTGAAGGTTTTACCCGTGCCGGCCGAGGCGGAGATGGCGCGGTTTTTGAAGCCGTTCATTTTGCCGCCCTCCACGGGGGTGGGGGAGGTACGATGCTTTTGGCCGGGTCGCCGGGCAGTACGCCGGCAAGATCGTCGTCATAACCCGTCTTGAGTTTGACCGGCGGCCAGAAAATGCCCTGCTTGATGCGCTGCACCACGGCCTCCGCGCATTGGATGGCGGAGTCGTGCAGGGCGTCGCTGTAAGCATCCCAGAGTGTGACATCCGTATCGCCGAGGGCATTGGGCAGACAAAAGTATCCAAGTTGCACCTGGGGTCCGAACTCAGACCGGACCAGCTCGCGGTAGAGCGGCAGTTGCAGATCGGCCCAACGTTTAGCCCTGCCGCCGCCCGCCAGTTCCGCCGAAATGCCGGCGGCTGGCAGATCGTCATCTTCGCAGGCGGGGCCAAAATGCGTTTCCGCGGGCGTCTTGGTCTTGTCGGTGGTCTTGTAATCGAGCACGCAAACCAGGCCGGTTTGAATGTTCCGGTCAATCCGGTCAATGCGTCCTTTGACCGTCAAGCCGCCGATTTCGCGGGACTTGCCCGCTTCATGCTGGACGATCTCCCAGCCCGCCGCGCGCCAGGCGAGCTGCTTTTGCGCAAAGACTTTTAACCTCTGCGCGGCGCTGGCCATGGCCAGTTCGACTCCCAGCCAAGGCCGGGCGCCGTAGCGGTTGCGCGCCAGTTCCGCCAGTCGTTGTTCCAGCCAGCGCGCCAGTTCGGCGCCATCGTCGCAGGCCCAGAGGCGGCGGTCCCGGCCCATCTCTTCGAGCACTTCGTGAACCAAGTTCCCGAAGGCCCGCGCGTCCGGTTCGCGCGCGCGGTCATCCAGCGCGGTCATGCCCAGAACGTGCCGCAGGTAAAAGCGCAGCGGACAGGCGAGGTAGTCCCGGAAGATGGTGGGACTCAACTCCCGCGCGCGCCTGGCGTCAATACAGTCTTCCGGCAGGAGTGCGGGATCGAGTTTGAAGCTGATCGTATAGGCTTCGGCCGCCTGGGAAGGCGGCGGGTCCTTGAAGAGCGAGCGTGCGCGGGCGACAAGTTCCTTGTCGGGGCAGCGGAAGAGCAGACGCGAAGGACGCAACGGATCGCCGGCGCTGGAGGTCTTGCCCACCAGCAGGATCACCCGGCCCTGTCCGCGGCGTTGCTCAATCAGGGAGGTAAGCAGATAGGCGTCGCGGGCCACGCGCAAACTGTCATCGCGCAGGTCGAGCAGTCGCCGCAGGGTGTCGGGCAAAAAGAGGTCGCCGACATGTCCGTCGGGCACAAAGCCCTCATTCATGCCGGCCACGAAAAGCAGCGGCGCGGGATTCCAGGCCAGTTCCAGCCAGCCTTCCAGATCGAGCAGTTCATTGCGGCGCTCGCCCTTGACGGTGGCATCCTGCAAGCGCGCCAGCAGCGCCTCGGCGGCCTCATTGCCGGCGTGCCCCGCGGCGGCGGCGGCTTCGAGTTCCCTCAATCCCGTGTCGAACGCGGCGACGGCCTGCTGAAAGGCCGCATCCGCGGGTTCGCCGGATTTGAGGTGGCGGCGTTCGTATAGCTGCCGCAGCACCTTTCGCAAACCGGCGGCCAGGTCGGAGTCGATCAGCGCGCCGCGCCAGGCCCGGACACGCTCCAAGGCCCCGCTCAGAAGTGGCGGAGCGGCGCGCATATCGTCCAATGTGACCGGCAGATGTTCGGACTGCAACTGATCCAACTCGCGCAACAGGTCGGCGGGGCGATCGAACAACACCAGCGCATCCGGATGGCGCAGCAAGGCGGCCACTTCGGCGTAGCCGGGCCGGTTGCGCAGGGCCAGCAGCGTTTGCACCAGCCGGAAGAGCGCGCTATCGGCAAACTGACGGTTTTGCGGATCGAAGGCCGGCAGGCCGATGGCGGCGAGCTCGCGCTGTAGCGGGGCGACGGTTTCGCGGTCGGGCACGCCGATCGCCAGTTGCGGCCGCAGGTCGGCAGCGGACGCTTTGGCGCCCAAGCCGGCGGCGATGGCTTTGGCAATCCGCGCGGCCTGATCGTCGGGCGTGGCTTCAAGCCAGATGTCTTCGGATGGCAGGGCGAGCGCGCGCGCCTGCCAGGTTGCCGGCAGAGGGCGCCCCCAGTTGTCGAAGGCGGCGGAGATGGCTTCCGGAGCGGCCAGCAACACCTCGACTGTGCCGCCGGCGGCGGCCCATTGGTTCAACAAGGTCATGAAAAGTTTCGGGGGATCGGGCACGGCCGCCACCACCACCCGTCGAACCTCTGGCGCGAGTAGGCCCTGGCGCGCGTGGGCGAGTTTGAGCATCAGCGCATCGCGCAGGCGCCAGCTCTCGAGTTGTCCGGCATAGCGGCGCTCCAACTCTGCCATGGCGGCCCAGCGTTCGCCTTCCTCGATTTCCGCGCCACGGGCGGCCACGTCCGCGATGGCCAGACCGCCGTCGGCCAGTTCGTCGCGTAAAAGCTGGAGACGGCGCGCGAGTTGCAGCGCCCAGGCCGTGCCGTGCGCGCGGCCTTCGCGCGTGCCCATGAAGGCGGGCAGTTCGCCGGGTTTGACGGCTTTAAGGATGGCGGACCAGGCCAGCAGACTTTGGAGATTTGTGGCGACCGCAGGGCTGTGCGGCGGTTCGAGCAGCACCGGCGGGGTCACGATTTCCGGTCCCAGCAAAACGGCGCCGCGAGCATCGGCGGCCAAGGGCAGTGCGGCGTGCAAGCGCCAGCTCGACTGGCGCGTGGGCACAACCAGCACCGTGCCGCGCAGGTCCAGCAACCCCGCGCCCGCCCCGGCCATGAGATAGGCCGGCACGCTTTCGCAAAGCGGCCGGTCCCAGCCCAGAAATATTCTCTTTATCGCCATCTTCCGCCCCGCATTGACCTGCCGCCGCCTGCCAACGCACGTTCGATCATAAGCGCCCCGCCCAGCCCAGCCAAGACCGTACAGTTTTGCGGGGATGGTTTCAATCTTGTGTTCCGGGTAATTTCTGTATTGTCGCCCAGAAGTCAGAAGTCAGAAGCCAGAAGCCAGAAGTCAGAAGTCAGAAGTCAGAAGCCAGAAGTCAGAAGTCAGAAGCCAGAAGTCAGAAGTCAGTAGTCAGAAGTCAGTAGCCAGAAGCCAGAAGCCAGAAGTCAGAAGACGGAAGCAGAATTCACCGACTTCCGACCTCCGACCTCTGACCATCCACCCTCCACCTCCCACCTTCCACCTCTTCCCGCCCCCGGCGCATCGAGCAGAATAAGGGCAGAGCAGAATAAGGATATTGACAAAGCGTAGCCACGCGGCTACACTACTGTTCATGGTTGCGATCCGCAAGACCGAGACCTTTGCGCGGTGGCTGGATGACCTGAGCGATATTCGCGCAAGGGCGCGCGTGCAAGCCAGGATAGAGCGCCTCGCAGCAGGACTCGCCGGCGATGTCAAACCGGTCGGAGAAGGCGTTTGCGAAATGCGGATTGATTACGGACCAGGTTATCGGGTGTATTTCATGAAACGGGGTCGCGATATTGTCATTCTTTTGGCCGGTGGCGACAAACGCACACAAAGCGCCGATATCAAAACGGCATTGCGCCTCGCAAGGAATCTGTAGGAGCAAGACTATGAGCAAGACGATCACTACCCGTTATGATGTCGCGGAACACCTCCGCACCCCCGCGGAAATGGCAGCCTACCTGGAAGCTTGTTTGGAGGGGGCCAACGGCGATGCGGCTTTCATCGCCAAGGCCCTGGGCGACATTGCTCGCGCCAAGGGCATGTCCGAGGTGGCGCGGAATGCCGGCCTGTCACGTGAGAGTTTGTACAAAGCGTTATCGGGCGAACGTAGCCCGGGCTTCGATACAATCCTCAAAGTCATGCGGGTTCTGGGCCTCGAACTGCATGCCGTTCCCGCCCACGCGTGACCCGGTTGCGTTCCGCCTCCGTCCCCGCGCATCCTGACCGGATTTTCGCCAGTTCACCCTCCACCTCTTCTCATCCCCGTAAATCCTGTTCATCCTGTCCGATAATTCCTTCGCTCCCGCCTTCTCCTCGTGAATTTCGCGTCTTTCGTAGTTCATCTTCTCATCGCCTCCACCATCCACCTTCCGCCTCTTTCATGTTACCGATCGGTAACTTATGCGCGGCGGTAGAGATCAAAAGCTCAATGTTACCGAACGGTAATTTTAATGGTTGACGTCCGCCATTAGAACCAATAACTTACCGAACGGTAACCATGAACATAAAAAATTCAAAGGAACTCGGCGCTTCAGTAAGGTCGATGCGCAAACGGCTCAACGTCACCCAGAAGGAACTGGCGATGACCAGCGGTACGGGGCTGCGCTTCCTGATCGATCTGGAGAAGGGCAAACCAACCTGCCAGGTCGCCAAGGTGTTGCAGGTGCTGAACACCTTGGGGCTGCGTGTCGAACTGACGAGCGTTCATGGCGCCGCACAAGAAAGCGCTCAGCCATGAGGCGGTTGATAGTCCATTTGAACGGGATACCGGCAGGCGCCCTCGAACAGGACAATAGCGGCCTGCTTGAGTTTCGCTATCGTCAGGAGTGGCTTGAACGGGCTGACGCGTCACCACTCTCACGGTCGCTGCCACTGCAAGAGGCCCCGTTCAGTGGCAAACAGGCCCGCGCTTTCTTCGCCGGTATTTTGCCCGACGCGGAACCGCGGCATCGCATCGCCGCCATTCTGGGTATCAGCGAAGGCAACGACTTCGCCATGCTGGAGCGCATCGGCGGCGAGTGCGCGGGTGCGGTCAGTTTGTTGCAGGAAGGCGTCGCGCCGCCCGCCGTGGGCGAAACGCGGTTGCGTTCCTTGTCCGGGGAGGAACTACAGAAGATCGTGGCCGAACTCCCCGCCCGGCCATTGATGGCGGGAGAAGAAGGCGTCCGGCTTTCGCTGGCCGGCGCACAGGATAAACTTCCGGTCGTCGTGCGCGAGGACTGCCTGTCCCTCCCGTTGGGCAACACGCCGAGCACGCACATTTTGAAGCCGGAGCCGGAGCGATTCCCAGGGTTGGCGGCGAACGAGTGGTTCTGCATGTCGCTTGCGAAGGCCGTCGGGTTGAAGGTCGCCACCGTCGACCGCCGCACTGTCGGCAAAAAGCCCTGCATCCTTGTCCGGAGGTACGACCGGACGGTCGCTGCGTCCGGCGCCGTGCTGCGTCTTCATCAGGAAGATTTCTGTCAGGCACTGGGGTTTCCACCGGAACGCAAGTACCAGCAGGAGGGCGGGCCCATGCTCCGGGAGTGCATTGAGTTACTGCGCGAATGGTCCACCACTCCGGTGCTGGACATCCGGGACTTCCTCGATGCCCAGATATTTAACGTGCTCATCGGCAATGCCGATGCCCATGGGAAGAATTACTCCATGCTCTACCACGAAGGCCAGCGCAGACTCGCGCCATTCTATGACTTGGTCTGCACCATTGCTTGGCCCGAACTCTCGAAAACTCCGGCGATGAGAATCGGCGACTGCAAGTCCCTCGACGCGTTCACGCCAGCCCCCTGGCAGAAGATGGCGCAGGAAGCGCGACTGGGCTGGCCGATGATTCGGGAACGTATGGCGTCGCTTTGCAGGAAGACTATCGAAGCGCTGCAAGACCCTGGCATCCGCAAGGCGGCCGGCAACGACGCCATGGCCGATCGCGTGGCCGGGCTCGCCATGGAGCGCGCCACGGCGATGCTAAGTTATTTGCGTTCCAGGTGATTCGGAGTTGTCTCCCAGAAGTCAGAAGTCAGAAGCCAGAAGCCAGAAGTCGGAGTCAGAATTCACCGACCTCTGACACTCCACCATCCACCTCCCACCTTCCACCTCTTTCCGCCCCTTCGCATCACCTTGACGCTCGCCACCCGCAGGCGTAGCCTTTTCCTGCATTCGCGACACTTCAGGCGCGAATACAGATCCACGACCGCACTGTTCGGTGGGACGCGGACAGACCCCGAAAAGGGCATGTGCAGATGGTGTTACGATAACTTGGAAGGAATGCAGATCAGAATATCGGAAGCCTAACCAAGCGTCGGTCGGTACGCCGCGCAAGCGCTTCCGGCCGACAGCGCCAACGTTCGATCAAGAGATGAGATGAAACAGATACTGACAATTTTCCGAGCAGAGGGTCCGCAGGCGCAACGACTGATGCGTCTGTGCCGTACCACCCGGAAGGACGATTTGCTTAACCTTCGCGAAGCGTGGCGACAGGAAATCCGCTCTGGCGTTTGTCTGTCGGTATACATCGAATATCTGGACGGGTGGTCGATGGGCGACGACTATATTCGCACTCTTGGAGATGCCGCACGACGGCGCGAACTTGTGAGAGGTGAATTGTACTTCCGAATCGTTACTTCTGGAATGTTGGCCACCTTACAGCGGCAACTGCGACGTAAGCATCAGTTCCAAGAACAGACGGCCTTTGTAAACGTAGTCGCTGCCCTCGCGAAAGGTTCTGGTGCTTGTGCGGCTCCAGTCGCCCTCGCCATTTTCCGGGAGGTCATCAGTGTGCGCGTCGGCAATGAAAAACTGAAAGAGAGATCGACCAACTTTTGTACGGTACGACTCACAAACTCGTGGTCCTTTAGAGGCGACGTTCGGCAAAATAGATGAAGACGAACACAACAATGCTGAGCATAGCGCTTCTGACGCTAGGCGCTGGGTGCATGATATTTTCCGGGCCTCCCGTGATCGTAGATCCGCAAAAGGTGATCGACTCGGGCAAGGGTTGCTCGGGTTGTTCCGGCACTACGTTGCGTTGTGCGCGCCCTGACCACCCCAAGAGAACGTGGTCGCCTGCGGAACGTGCCCTTGAACGGGTCATTGTTCCCGAAGTCGATTTTCGCGATTGTCCCCTGACCACCGCGTGTGAGGTTCTGTCAGAGCAGACCGGCATTCGAATCGCGGTTGCCGTCACCAATCGGCCAGCCCTGGCCACCATCACGGTGTCATCGGAAGTGCGCCACCAACCGCTCCTCTTTGTTCTGGAAGTTTTGGCGCTTCAGCAGCATTGCAGGTTGAGTGTCACCAAGAAATCAGCGACTTTCATTGACTTTCATTAACGCAAAAGAGAAAGAGCCGATCCCAAAATAGGAAGGTATGAATCGCCCCACAAACGGGACGCCGAAACCTTCAATGTGACCGAACGGCAAACCAAATGACGCGACAAGTCGGTTTGTTTCTGGTGTTTCTCGCTGTTGTCGTTGTGGCGTTCCTGATTGCCCCGGCTCTTTGCCGCAGCCCGTACCAACGCCAGCCCTATCATGCGTGTCGCAACAACCTCCGGCAGATCGAATTGGCAAAGGCAATGTACGCGCTTGACCACAATCTCATGACCAACGACAGCTTCATCAGTGGCGTGGTTGTGACCCCTGCCCAGTTGACCACCAATTACATTCGACATGGGTGGTCCGCATTTCGCTGCCCTTGCGGCGGCGTCTATTCTCCGAACCGATTGTCCCAGAAACCGACCTGTTCCTATTCAATAAAAGACAAGAAACACGCCCTTCCCGTCGATTAGTAACTAAATTCCCTCAACCGGTGAGCGCTGCGACCGGCCAATTCCACCCTTCCATCTCTTCACATCCACGTAAATCCTGTTCATCCTGTCCGGATTTTCTTCGCTTGCACAGTCCCTTCGTGCTCCTAGTGGCGCCTCTTTCCCTTTCGCGCATTTCGCGCCTTTCGTAGTTCATCTTCTCTTCCCGCCTTCCTCGCCGCTCAGCGTTTTCGCCCATGCGCCAACGCGCACAGATCCTGTTTCATTCTGACTCCTGATTCCTGAATTCTGACTTCTGAATACCTGAGAAGTTGCTCGGATTTCCAGCTTTGCGCGCTTTCCGCTTGTCGTGCGGGGGCGGTTTCGATACTTTTGAAGTCGTTTGCTTGAGCTGATTTTTAAAATAACGAATTGTTGCTTTGAACGTGGAGTGGCAACGATCAGGGGGCGCGTTTTTCATGAAGACGGACGAAACGATTTTGGCGAGGGATTATGCGGCCGGACAGGGTCTGCGGGTTACGTGGCGATCAGGAAAGCTGGTGTCGCTCGAACCGTCTGACGCCCCGTCTGACATCTGGATCGCGCCCGCCTTGACCGACCTGCAGGTGAATGGTTATGGAGCCGTGGCGTTCAGTTCTCCGAAGTTGACCGCGGAGGAGATGCTCAAGGCGGTCCGGACCATGCATCGCGACGGTTGCGCCCAGTTTTTCCCGACTTTCACGACCGACGATTGGGCCAAGATTGTCGGCCGTGTGCGGCGCGTGCGCGGGTGGTGTAACCAGCACCCGGAACTGCGCGCCGCGATCGCCGGCTGGCACATCGAGGGGCCCTTCATGTCGCCGATTCCGGGTTTTTGCGGTGCGCACGCGAAGGAAAAGATGGTCAGCCCCACGCCGGCGCATATCCGCGAATTGCGTGAGGCGGCCGGGGACGCCCCGATACTGCTGACCGTGGCGCCGGAACAGGCCGGCGTGCTCGATATCATTCCGCTGGCCGTTTCGCTTGGCATCCGTGTGAGCCTCGGCCATACGAATGCCTCCGCCGGGGAAATTGCGTCCGCCGTGCGTGGCGGGGCGGTATCGTTCACCCACTTGGGCAATGGCTGCCCGCAGACGCTGGATCGGCATGACAACATCGTATGGCGTGTGATCGAGGCCGAGGCGCTGCATCCGGGATTGATACCGGACGGTATTCATGTGTCTCCGCCGCTGTTCCGGATTTTGCACCGGGTGGTGGATCCTGCGCGCTTCTGGTACACCACCGACGCCGTGCATCCGGCCGGCGCGCCTCCCGGCCGCTTCATGATGGGGAAGACCGAGGTGGAGGTCGGCCCGGACCAGGTGGTGCGCAAGCCCGGCGCCAGTAATTTTGCGGGTTCGGCGCTACGCCCGCTGGAAGGGGTTTTTCGCGCCGCGGAAATGCTGGGTTGTTCCTGGCGCGAGGTCTGGCGGCGCTATTCGCTGCAGCCGCGCAAAATGATGGGTCTGGATACCGACCAGTTCGCGCCGGGCAAAGCGGCCGATTTCTGCGTGCTGGACTTCACGATGTCCGAGAAACCCACCGTTGTCACCTACATTGGCGGGGAAAAGCGCTCGACTCTTCCTGCAAAAGGCTGGATGCGCAGCGCCGGCATGGCTTGACCATGATCGGCATTATCAAGCGCATGACGGAAGAGTTGTTCCTGGCCGAAAAAGAATTTCTGCCGGGCTATCGTTGAGGGTGAAAAGAGTCAGGCCGGAATGTCGCCTCCACGGCGACAATCCGGCCTGGCTTCTTTTACCCGATCTTAGCGGCCCGGGGGTGTGCCCGCGAAGCTCAGCATGACGGCCTCGGCCATGGGGAGTTCGAGTTTGAATTTCGATCCGGCGCCGAGTTGCTTGCCGGACCGCTCATCCACCACGCCCTGCAGGACGCCCGGGAATTCGACTTCGATCGGAAGCCGTCCGCCCGTCAGTCCTTCGGTCTTCGTATCGCCGAGCGCGGTGGAGGTCACGCGCGCGTTTTGCAGGATAAAGACCCACGTCCGCCCGTTTTTCGTGAAGTAGGTGGCTTCGACGTTGGTGGGGCGCTTGCCGGCGGCGGTGACCTTGACCCAGGGCTTGATGCCCGCGGCCAGCACGGGACCGGTGAAGACGGCGCGTTGGGCGTCGTCGGTCTTGCCTTCCTCGCGGTAGAGGTGGTAGCGCTGCGGCGAGAGGTTCAGGTAGACCGCCGTGCCCATGCCGACCTTCATGGTATGCTTGACGCCGAGTTTCGGCTCGGCCACGGCGAAGCCGTCCTGCAGTTTCGGCGAAAGCGTTTCCAGACGTTTGCGGGTGCCGCCGCTGAAGCCTTTGTCCTGGTTGGTTTCCACCCAGAGCGAGCCGGCGAAGAAGTCCTTCTTGGTTTCGTTGCCGTCGTGTTTGATGCCGAACAGATCGTCAAGCGCGCCGGCCTTGCGTCCCTTGCCGTGTTGATCGAAGATGCCGCACGCGAAGTCGGCAATCACCGTGCCGCCGGCCTCGCAGAAGTCGCGGATGCGCTTGGCCTCGATGTCGGAGAGGGCGTAACAGGAGGGCAGGATCAGCACCTTGAACTCCTTGGGCACGCCATTCAGGATCAGGTCGTCATAACCGACCCAGTTGTACTGAATGCCCGAATCTGTCAGCAGGTATTCCCACGCCGTGCGGACGTTGGACCAGGTTCCATGCACGGCATCGTCGCCGCGATTGCCCCATGTCTTGCCATGCGCTTCGATATCCAGGCACCACGACACCTGGATCGAGGCCTGGGAATAATAGATCGCCACACCGTCGTGAATCCACTTGGCGCCGGCAACCTTCATTCCCTGAACAGAGGAGACCTCCTTGTTTGTGTCCTTGTACTCGCTCAGCCATTTCCGCGGAACCTTGTCGTCGAACCAGCCGTCCACCCAGCCGATCATGCCGCGGTTTCCGTTGGCCAGGCACCACCAGGTCTGCCAGATGTCGCTCGCGACGTCGGCCTTGTCCTGGTGAAAGTGGGTCGTGACCTGCGGAATCTTCGGGCCCAGCGAGCGAATGATGGATTGCGCCGTCCCCAGATAGGCCTCGATGAACTGGATCTTCTTGGTCAATTTCACGTAATCGTAACCGCCCCACATGTTGGGTGTCTGACCGCCGACGAAACCGCAGGGTGTCTCGGGATCGGCCGTGTTCGAGCATTCCACCAGATCGCCGAGGAAATTCGCCCACAGCGAATCGTTATAGGTGATGCGGTCGAGCAGCGGGGAAAAGTCCAGCTCGCTGAGTTTGCGGCCATACTGGGGCTGGAGGAAGTCCGGTGTCACGTACTGGGCGGCGGGCGGATTGACTCCATAATATCCGGCCAGCCAGGTCTCGTAAGCCTTGTCGTCGGCGTTCATGCGCCAGGGGATCGGCTTGAGGAAGGAGCCGCTGGAAACTTCGTCGTCCAGCGCATAAGCGATGCGGACCGGGCTCTTCTTCAGTTTATTCACGTTGCCCGTCACGAGCGCTTTCAGCTTTTGGAGCAGGGCGGCGTCGAGCGCCGCCTCGCCCTTGGCGCCGCGCCGGATGGCGCGGGCATCGCGCTTGAAACTCTTGAACCCGTCTTTGTCCTGCAGGCAGAGGTAGCCCTTGGCCGCCGTGTGATCGTTGTAGAACTTCAGATTCCACTTATCCAGCCAGGGCAGGACGCTGGTGTCGCCATGGTCCGTGAAGCCGCCGTTGAAGCCGTAGTCCTTGCAAAACTGTCCGCCCTCGTCGCCCGTGCCGATGGTCCATTTGAAACGCCACGGCATGTAAACCCAGGTGTTCCAGCGGGCCGTCCAGGCGGCGGGATCCTGGCGCACCGCCTTGAATTCGGGGGCGTTGCGCACATAGGTCAGATAGGGATCTTCCCCGGCGGCCCGCGTTGCGCCGGCCGGAAACAGCGAGCAACAACCCAGAGCGAACACAATCAGCGACTTTTTTATATCACTTTTGGTCTTGATCCGCGGCATCGTCCGTCTCCTTTGAAATAAAGCCTATTTCGAGTTGCGCCGCCGCACCGGCTCGAATGCGGCGACAGGCGAGACCATGCGCGCTTTGACGGCGACAGTCAAGCGGGAACACAGTTAAGCGGAAACGGCCTTGACAACTAATGCTTCAGTGCCGTGGTTAAATGAAAGGTAGGGCGCTCTCGCCGAGAGCGCCGTCTTCGATCCGCACACAACCGCAATAACAAGCTGGGGCCGGGCGCGCCGCCGCTGCGCACCTCCCGCGGCTGGCTCCCGAAGCGCCCTATGAAACGGAGGGCTGGCGTTCAGCCGGCCAGGCGTTTCAGCACATCGGTGAGCACGTCGCAAAGGTGATGGGCCTGGGCCTCGGTGATCGTGAGCGGCGGCTGGATGCGGATGACGTTGGCCATCACGCCGCCCAGCCCCACCAGCACGCCGTTTTCGCGGCAAAGCTCGCGTATCTGTTTGGCCTCGGCGGGCGCCGCCGTGCGCGCGGCGTCCGTGACCAGCTCGACGCCGATCATCAAACCTTTGCCGCGCACATCGCCGACCAGGCGGCACTTCTGCTGGAACTCGCGCAGGCGGGCCATGATCTGGTCGCCGCGGCGCGTGGCATTACCTGGCAGATCCTCGTCGCGCATGACATCGAGATTGGCGATCGCCGCGGCGCAGCTCACCGGGTTGCCGCCGAAAGTCGAGAGATGGTCGCCGGGCGTGAAGGCCCCCGCCACCTCCGGCCGCGCGATGAAGGCGCTCAGCGGGAAGCCGTCGGCGATGCCCTTGGCCGCGCAGAGGATGTCCGGTTCGACGCCATAGTGCTCGACGGCGAACATCTTGCCGGTGCGCCCGTAACCGCACTGCACTTCGTCGGCGATGTACAATCCGCCGTCGCGGCGCACGATGTCCGTGGCGATCTTTAGGTATTCCGGGGGCGGCGCGAGGATGCCGCCTTCGCCCATCACCGGCTCGCTGATGAAGGCCGCGACATCGCCGGCGGTCTGGTACTTCAGGACGTGATCCATGAACTCGGCGCAGGCGCAGCCGCAGCCGGGATAGGTCAGCTTGAACGGGCAGCGGTAGCAGTAGGGCGCCGGCGCGAAGGCCACGCCGGAGAGGTAGGGTCCCGACCCCTTCTTGCGGCCGCGGTTGCCGGTGATGGAAAGCGTGCCCGCGGAGCGGCCGTGGAAACTCATGGTCAGGCAGACCAGCTCTTTGCGCTTGGTGAACTGCTTGGCCAGGCGCATCGCGCCCTCGTTGGCCTCGGCGCCGCCGCTGCCGAAAAAGCTCTTCTGCAGGCGGCCGGGCGTGACCTCAGCCAGGCGTTTGGCGAACTCGCCGGCGCGCGGGCTGTAATAGACGTAGGTGCAGCAGTGGACCAGCTTGTCCATCTGCGCCTTGGCCGCGGCCAGCACCCTGGGGTGCCCGTGGCCGGCGTTGACCACCGAGATGCCGCTGAAGCAGTCCAGGTATTCGCGCCCGTCGCTGCCGAACATCGAACAGCCGGAGGCGCGCTCGACCTCGATCGGCTCGAAGCCCGCCACCATGCTGGTAATCAGATACTCGTCGTATAATTTTTTCGTTTCCATGGTCTTCGTTTCCATATTTTCTATCTCTCCCGGATCACTTGCCGAATTTTGCCCAGAGCGCTCCGAACAGTTTCTGCTCGTCCGGCAGGACGGGCGGAATCGGCCGCGACACCCAGGTCGTGTTGAGAAAATGCTTCCAGCAGACGTTTTCGCTGGTGATGTTGCCGCCCCAGGTGCCGCACCCGAGCGTCATCGTGAAGGGCATGCCGTTGTCGTAGTTACCGCTGTTGCCGTAGCACTGCGGCTGGTTGACCATCATGCGGCTGACGTGGCAGCGCGTTGCCAGTTCCAGGATGTGCGCGTCGTTCGTGCTGTGGATGCCGCAGGAATGGCCGTAGCCGCACTGGCGCGTGATGCGTTCGATCAGCGCGACGGCCTCGGAGAACTGGCCGTACTTCCAGAGGGTCAGCACGGGCGAAAGTTTCTCGCGGGCAAAGAGGTCGTCGGCCAGCGGTTCCGTCCCCAGCACCATCAGGAAGCGCGTGCCTTCCGGCACGTTCAAGCCCGCCAGTTTGGCGATCTCGCCCGCGGCGTGGGCGGTGATGCGCGGATCGAGGTGGGCGCCGTCCGGCCACATGGCCGCCTTCAACTTGGCCGCTTCGGCGGGATTGCAGAGGTAGCCGCCGTGCGATTTCAGCGCCGCCAGCATGGCGTCCCAGCTGCCCTCCTGCACGATCAGCGAGTTCTCGCTCGAGCATGAGGTCGCATGATCGAAGGTCTTGCTTAGAAAAACCTTTTTGGCCGCGTCCGCGATCACGGCCGTCTCGTCCACCACCACGCAGGCGTTGCCGGCGCCGACCCCGTAGGCCGGCGTGCCGCTGGAGTAGGCGGTTTTGACCAGCGCGCCGGCGCCGGTGGCGACCACCAGATCCACGGCCGGCATCAGGGCCTGCACGGCCTCCTTCGAGGCCTCGGGCAGAACCTGCACCAGATCCTCCGGCGCGCCGGCCTTCCGCAGACCCGCCCGCATCAGTTCGATCGCCAGCCCGGTGGCCTGTTTGGCGCGGGGGTGGGGGCCGAAAATCACGGCGTTACGGGTCTTGAGAATCGCCAGGCCGTTGCCGGCCGGGGTCGAGGTCGGATTGGTTACCGGGGTGATGGCGGCGATCACGCCGACCGGTTTCGCGAGCTTCATCAGACCCTTGGCCTCGTCCACCTCGATCACGCCGACCGTCCGCACGCCGGCCAGGTCGCGCAGGGTGCCGAGGGTCTTCTTGCGATGCTTGAGCAGCTTGTCCGCGTAGATGCCGATGCCGGTTTCGCGAATGGCCAGTTCCGCGCAACGCACGGCGTTCTCTTCCTTGTAAAGTTCCCAGCCGACCGCGGCGACCATCATGTCCACCTGCTCCTGCGGCCAGTACTCAACGATCTTTTGCGCCGCGCGGGCGCGTTGCACCAACTCCTGAATCATCTCTTTCATCGTGGTTCCTTCCCGGGTGTCCCCGTCAAATCCTTGCGCTTCGAAAAAACAAAATATTCCCCCGCTACACTGGGTATTATATGACCACCGACTCACCGATTCACCGATTCACCGATTCACCGACATTGCCCCCACCACGCGGGGGATCATAACTTGGGCGACCGGAGGGGGCAATCAAAAAGCGACAAAAGCGACAAAAGCGACAGAAGTCAGAAGACAGACCTCTGACCTCTGACCTCTGACTTCCGACTTCTGACTACTGACTTCCGGCTTCTGGCTTCTGCTTCAGTTCCTTCGCTAGCCATTCCGCGGCGTCGGGCTGGAAAGCGGGGGAGAGGGTCAAGACCCCGGCATGCTCGCCGTAGGCCGCGCGCGCTGGCGAAATCGCGCTCGATGCGATCTTGCGCGGCCAGGCGGTTGCGTCCATCGACCAGCATCTCCAGTTTCAGCGGCCGCGGCGCGATGGCCGCCGCGACAGCGGCCAGGTCGCCAAGCGCGATCGCCCGCGGCACGACGACGTCCATTACGACATGGCAGGCGGGACCGTCCAGCAAGGCGGCATAACCGGTCAAACCGCCGCGCGCGACCACGGCCCGGACATCGTCCTCGAACAGCGCCAGCAGCAAGGCCGCCGTCGCGCCCATGGGTTCGGCGAGCGCGGCGGAGACACCGTCTTTCATGGGTGGATCCACGAAATCCGGCGAGTTGACCGGCGCGAACGACTCACCCCAGACCGCCGCCCGGCGGCCGTCCAGATCGGGACGCGATTGCAGGTGGCGCAGGACGCTGCGCAGATCGCGAACGCGGGCGCCGAGCACGGTCTGGCCGAGCATCAAATCCATGGAGGTCAGTTCCACGGTGCTGGAATACCAGGCGCGATCGCCGGAGGGCGCGGTTTCGCCGACGCCGCGCACGTCCACCAGACAGACGGCCACGCCGCGCGACAGCAAGCCGGCAATCTCCGCCGCGCGCTTGCAGAGGAAGGCATCCTTGCCGGCCTGCGCAACCGCGATCACGACGGGCGGACGCGCCGGCGCGGCGCCCGGCGCCGCCGCTGGTTTCAAGAGCACGACAGGCACCAGGATTCCCGGCTCCACGGAGAGCAGCAGACGTTCGGCGCCGAAACCGTCGCCCTCGACAATTTCGCGGCGTTTAAGCTCCGGGAGCGCGGCCGGCGTCACCTCGCCCAGCGCCCCGGCCCAGGCGCGGCGCAACTCGTCGCGGCTCGACTTCGCCGCCGTATGCAATTGACTGGCCGCCATTTCGGCCAGCAGTTCGTACACCGGCCGCACCTGCCACTGCAGGCGCGCCGCCGGTGTCAGGCAGGTCAGTTGCTCGGGCGTCAGGCGCGATTTGAACTCCACCGGAACCGGCATCTTGAGCCAGCGCGCCAGCAGCGGGTAGAGACTCGCGCGATGCGACGGGCCGACATTGTTGCAGTGCGATGCGACATTGAGCGGCTGGCTGCCGTTGCCGTGGCCGTGGGTCGAGTTCAGGCGATCGCGGGCGCCGTAGAGGTCGAAAACGCCGGCGATCCGCGCAAAACCCTCGTCGCCGTCCGGCTGCCAGTCGAACTCCTTGGCGAACACCGTGTAGCGCGGCGCGCAGGCGGCCACGATCAGCCAGGGATTGAAGCCGTCGCGGGCGTTATTGCGCAGACAGCGCACCGTGTCGAAATCGCTGCCGCCGGCATGGTCAACCCAGGCCGTGCCGTCCGGCGCTTCCGGCGCGTGGAACACCGGGCTGCCGTAGTTATAGGGAATGGCGCAGGTCACGCGATTGTCGGTGGCCGCCAGCACGGCCGCCAAATCGCCGCCGCCGGCCACGGAGCCGATCACGATCAGGCGCTTTGGGTCCACGCCCGGCCGGGCGGCCAGCACATCCAGGCCGCGGCGCAGGTCGGCCACCATCCAAGCCATCAGACTTTCGCCCGCGGCATAAAGTTGCATGCCCATGTAGTAGCGCCAGCGGTAGTCTTCGCGCCCGCCGTAGATTTGCTGCCGCGCTTCGCCGTGGCCGGGCAGATCGGGCACGAGCACAAGACAGCCGCTGCGCGCCCAGGTCATGCCCATGTCCTGCAATTCACCCTGCCATTTCGGATTGTGGTGACTGGGGGCCAGGAGAATCCCTGGCATATTGGTGGCGGGCCGGGCCGGCACGTACAGGTTCGCGGTGATCGGCAGGCCCTGCCGCCCGGCGATGACCAGATTTTCCACCTGAAAGCCATCGCACGGCAGCGTGGCGGTGGTGGTGACCGGGGGCGGCGACGGCGGCATAACCAGGCGCGACGAATCCCGCGCTCCGAAGGTGTTGCGCATGGCGGCCAGGCGTTCGTCGCGGAACTGTTCCCAGTCGCTCCTGGTCCGCACCTTCTCGAAAGCCGCCGTCTGCCGGGCGTTGGCGGCGCGTGTGCGGGCCAGGATGTCGTTCAGCAGCATGGAGTCCGCGTTTTTGGTTTCGTTCGCTTTCAGCACCGTGGTGTTGAGCGCGATCAGCTTCGCCGCGAATTGATCCATGTTCATCCCGCCTCCCGCGAAGGAACTCCCGGCCGCCAGCATGACGAGCATGGCGGCCGCTATGGTGTCTCGTTTCATAAGCGATCTCCGATCGGTCGTAACGCGCATAATGACTCCGCCTTCCTGGCGCAAAACGTCAAGGCAAGCGCTGCAGCAATTCGCATTATGGCCTCTTGCGCAGGTCCGGACGACACGGAGGTCGTCCCTCCATTCACGAAAACACCCGTGATTCCCAAGTTTTTGGAGGGACGACCTCCGTGTCGTCCGTATTCTAGCGGCCATAATGAGAA
>JANYBP010000051.1 GCA_025360745.1 bacterium | reverse complement strand
TTCGCATTATGGCCTCTTGCGCAGGTCCGGACGACACGGAGGTCGTCCCTCCATTCACGAAAACACCCGTGATTCCCAAGTTTTTGGAGGGACGACCTCCGTGTCGTCCGTATTCTAGAGGCCATAATGAGAATTGCTGATGTCCAAGGGCAGAGTATTTGCGAGCCGGCTCGTTTTGGCTTTACTTCATCATTGGAAATTCCTTGTTGGATATTTGGATATTCTTGCTACAGCGCCATGACGTAGTGCACCTGGCGGGCGACTTCCCCGAAGCCCAGCTTGGGGTAGAACTTCGTGCCGACGGCGTTCTGGGCCAGGGTCTCGATCTTGGCCAGCGTCATACCCTCGCGCTTCATGTAGTCCAGGGCCGCCTCGATCAACCGCCGGCCGAGACCTTGGCGCTGCCGGGCGGGATCCACCGCGAGGTTCGCGATGCGGCCGAGTCGCGCCTCCCGGTCGAGCCGCACGGTGACGAAGCCCGCCACCGCGCCATCCTCAGCCTCGGCAACCAACACGCCGCCCGGATTGACCGCGATGTCGGCGTCGATATCCCGCGCCTTGCGCCAGCGCCAGTCCCGGCCCTCGCGCGCGGGAAACTTCTGGTCGATATTACGGTCAATGGACACCCCCTCGAAGCATATGATCGTGATTCGCTGGAGGGACTCCCGGTCGGCTTCGCGATAGGGGCGGATGGTCATTGAAACAGTCTCAGGCGGTTCGCGATGACAACATAAAAGCGCGTCGGAATAACGTCGCAACGGACAAATACTGCGCCGAGGGCCGGGGGAGTGTCAAGTTTAAGGGCAAATGCGGGTGAAGGAGGAAAACGGATAGCGAGAGCGAAAAAAAGGGGAGGGGAAGAGGGGGCCGATTCAGTTGCTGGTGGCCGCGATATGGCGGGAGCGGAGGCGGAGGGCCTGATCGCCGGTGATGTGCATGACTTTCCCGTTGCGCCAAACAACCATTTTGCTGCCATCTTTGCGGTGGCGCTCAACTACACCGGCAACGGCTTCGTCCAGAGCCGCCAAGGCCTTGTCGGCAAGGGTCGAACATCGAATCGTTTTCATTGTTCTCTTCCGTTCATAATCCGCATATAGCGTTGATTGTCCTTGACCGACAGTATACCAGCTTCCTCGACAAACACGAGTTGTGGCGTTTCGCCGGAATTGTCGAAGAAGTACAGGGAATCCGCAAGCGGGCGGTATTCCGACATGAGATTTGCGAAGGTCCGCGTGAAGCGGCGTTTCACGTCGGATTCCGGGACCGAATGGCCGCCTTCCGCAACGCGGGATGTTACGCGGGCCACGGCCAAGGAGGCGGTCGGAATCCATAGGTAGAGAATGTGAACGCGGTAGCCACGTCGTTTGGCGTCTTGTAACACCCGGCGGTAGGTTCTGCCTGAGAGTGTCGTTTCGAATGCGAAATCCATGCCGGCGGCAAGGTTCCTGCCGATTTCTCCGAGGACAAGACGGCCTGCGCGCAAGGCGGAGCGGCTTGGATCAAAGGGTGAGAGGCCCTGGGCGATGAGGTCCGGATTGACGAAACGTGTGCAGCGAACGTACGCGGGCAAGAAGACCCGGGCGAAGGTCGTCTTGCCGGAGCCGTTGGCTCCAGCAATGATATATAGGTTTGGCGCTTTCATTGGTGTGGTTGCGGTCAAAACGCCGTTGTTCGAAGAAGATACCGAAGAGCGGGGTCGCTTTCAAATTGTTTATGTTTGCTGTCGTTGGCCATTGTCAAAGCGCGGGCGCTGCCGTATCATGTCGCGCATGTTCAACTTCATGAGACCAAGCTTCGGCCGCACGCTGCTCCTGACCGCGCTGTTGCCGGCGCTGTGCGGATGTTTCCCCAGGGATCAATTCTGGCGGAAGCCGGACATCGGCCAGAAGCACACCAACCTGACCGAGGCGGCGGCGTCCGCCGCGCCGGTGCGTTTCGTTTCGCTCTATGCGCAGCCGCGGACCAATTTCCCGGCGGCGCTCTATGGTTTTACGGCGCTGGAGCGCCTGAGTCTGCGCCAGACGGGGCTGACCGCGCTGCCCGGCGAATTCGGCAAACTCTCCAAACTGCTCTGGCTGGATCTGGGCGCCAACCAGTTGACCGAATTACCGGCGGCCATCGGGGAACTGCCCGCGCTGACGACGCTTTACCTGAGCGACAACCGGCTGGCGGCGTTGCCGGCGGCGCTCGGCGACCTGCGGGCGCTGCGCTACCTGAACCTGGACCACAACGAAATCGCCGCCCTGCCCCCGCAAATCGCCGGCTGCCGCAACCTGGTCTGGCTGCGCCTCAACGACAACCGGCTGGCGGCCCTGCCGCCGGAAATTCAGGGACTGAGCAACACATTGCAACGGCTTTACCTGCGCGGCAATCCACTGCCCACCAACGAGGTCCGGAATATCCGCCAGTGGCTGCCCAACACACTGGTGATTTTCTAGGCCTTACGGCATGCCGCTGACCAACGATACCCCGCCCGAAACCGCCGATCTCGAAACGGCTTCGGACGATTATGCCGCGCGCTTCGGCGGCGCGGTCGGCGCCTGGATGCTGCGGCGTCAGGAAACGATCGTGCGCCGCTTTCTGATGCCCTTCCCCAGCGCCACCGTGCTGGACGACGGAGGCGGCCACAATCAACTCGCCGCGCCGCTCTGCCGCGCCGGTTACTTCGTGACCGTTTTCGGCAGTTCACCGGAGTGCGGCCGGCGCTTCGCCCCGGAAATCGCCGGCGGCCGCATCCGCTTCGACGTGGGCAATCTGGTGGCGCTGCCCTATCCCGACCGCGCCTTCGACGCCAGCATCTCCATCCGCCTGCTGCCGCACTGCGCGCGCTGGCCGGAACTGGTGTCCGAACTCTGCCGCACCGCCAACCGGCTGGCGATCGTGGACTACCCGCGCTCGCGCAGCGTCAACGTGCTCGCCGACGCCCTGTTCGGCTTGAAGCGGCGCATCGAAGGCAATACGCGCCCTTACCGGCTTTTCACCGACCGCGAGCTGCGCGCCGCCTTTGCCGCGCACGGCTTCAAGCTGCGCCAACAGCGGCCGCAGTTCTTCTTTCCCATGGTCCTGCACCGTCTTCTGCGCAGCCCGGCGCTCTCGGCGGCCATGGAAGGCCTGGCGCGGGGCATCGGCCTGACGGCGCTTTTCGGGTCGCCGGTGCTGGCCTGCTTCGAACGCGCGGGAGCGGAGGCATGACCGAAGCCATCCCCCATGGCCTGCCCGCGCGGAGTGTGGCGCTGGTCACCGGCGCCACCGGCTTCACCGGCCGGCGACTGGTCCGCCAACTGGTCGAAGGAGGCGCACGCGTGCATGCCATCGCCCGCGCCTCCTCGTCCCGCGCCGCACTGGCCGATCTGCCGGTGGAGTGGCACACCGGCGACGTCTTCGATCCCGCCGTCGTAAGCGCGGCCATGCGCGGCTGCACACACGTTTTCCATGTGGCGGCGGCTTACCGCGTGGCGGGACTCAGCGACGAGGTCTACCGCGCCGTGCATGTCACCAGCACACAGCTCCTGGCGGAGGCCGCCGCGGCCACACCGGGTTTTCAGCGCTTCGTCCACGTTTCCACGGTGGGCGTTCACGGCCATATCGAAAATCCGCCGGCCAACGAGCAGTATCCCTTCCATCCCGGCGACATTTACCAGCAGACCAAGGCCGAAGCCGAACTCTGGCTGCGCGATTTCGCGCCGCGCCGCGGACTGCCCTTTACGGTGATCCGCCCGGCCGCGATCTACGGACCGGGCGACCTGCGCCTGTTGAAAGTTTTCAAAATGGCCGCCTGGCCCATCTTTCCGATCCTCGGCCGCGGCCGCGGCCTCTACCACCTGATTCATGTGGACGACCTGGCCGCGGTCCTGATCCTGGCCGCCGGCCATCCCGCCGCCGCCGGCGAGATATTCATCGCCGGCAATCCCGAACCCACCACCCTGACCTGCATGGCCCACACCATCGCCACCGCGCTCGGGCGTAAAATCCGCATCGTGCATATTCCGGCCGGACCGGTCTTTTTGGCGGCCGATCTCTGCGAGGCGCTCTGCCGCCCCTTCGGCTGGCGCCCGCCTCTGCACCGTCGCCGGGTGGCCTTCTACACCAAGGACCGGGCTTTCGACACAACCAAACTCCGCACGCTGCTGGACTGCCGGATGCGGTACTCCAACGAGCAAGGACTGCGCCAGACAGCACTCTGGTATCGCGAACAAGGATGGATCTGATTTGAAAAAACACTTGCG
This sequence comes from bacterium, assembly GCA_025360745.1. Classification (GTDB taxonomy): domain Bacteria; phylum Verrucomicrobiota; class Kiritimatiellia; order CAIKKV01; family CAIYGI01; genus CAIYGI01. Next base: position 2,772 of record JANYBP010000051.1, on the reverse strand, counting down.
GTTGCCGGGAATTCTGGCGTTGGGGCTGGCGTATCTTTCAGCGGGCTGTCTGTGCGGGCACAAACCGGAACAGGAGCCGGCGCGGGGCGGCGCGGCGGAAGGGCGGACGGAGGCGGTGCATGGCGCGGTGGCGGCCTGGCTGAAAGATTGGCCGACCGAATCGCGCGTCAGGGAAACGTCGCGGCTGGCGGAGCAGATCGTGGACCGGCTGGCCGCGGGCGGCGGGCTCTATCTGGCGGGCGAAGCGGGCTTTTGCGACGAGTTGGAATATCGCGCGGGCGGCCTGGCCTGCGCGGCGTCCTGGAACATCACCCAGCACATGACCACCAACGACGTGTTGCTGGTGGGCTTGTTCGACGGCGGCAGCAAGATGGCGCGCCTGTTTAAACCGTTTTATATCGGACAGAACAACGGCAGGTTTTCGCAGGCCCTGACGGTGGTGATCGGCAGCGCGCGCTGGCCGCTGGTGGAAAAGATGTTCGCCATATCCAACCCGGCGCGCTGGAAGGCCGGACTGCATCTGCTCGACACCGACGCGCCGCCCGCCAACGGCATGAAAAATTGCGCCGTGGCGCAGGTCGCCACGATCGCCGCCGCGTCGGCGCTGGAGGGCGAGATGATCGCTGCCGCGACGCGCCGCGGCCGCACGCTGGCCTTTTATCCCAGCATGTTCGCGCCCGGCGGCAACGAGTATGGCGAAGAGATCAAAGGGCGGGTCTTTTTGGATCAACCGAAACTGGCCCCGATTCCGGCGGGCCAGATCGCCAGGGAATATCTTTCCATCTGCCGCGCGCAGGTGGAGGCCTTCACGGCGTCCGATCAGCCGGCGCAGGTGCGGACGGCCGCGCGGCGCATGGCGGAGTGCCAGCGGCGCGGCGGCACGATCTTCACGCTGGTGGGCGGTCATGTGCTGCAGCGCGGCGCGACGGTTCCGCCGGAACTTGAACGCCTGGCGCTGTTCGGCACGCTCTCGTCGTGGAAACCGCCGCAGGGTCTGCAAAAGGGCGACCTCTTTTGCGCCCTCGCGTATCTCGATTATCCGAAGGCCGCGGTGGCGGCGGCGCATTCCAACGGCTTCGAGACCGTGACCCTTTCCGTGGAAGGCGCGCCCGCGGTCGAGAACGTTGTGGACATACGCTGCTTCTGGCGGGCCTGGGACGGCTGCGTGACGGTGCCGGGCTACCGCTACAAGGCGCTGCCGTCGTCCGGCGTGGTCATGACGCCGGTCTGGTACAGCCTGATGGAGGAAGCGCGCGCGCTGGTCGCGAAGCCCGACTGATCCGCATGAACGCGACCCAACCGGCCCACGATCCCTACGCGGTCTGGCGGCGCCGGGACTACCGGCTTTTTTCCCTGAGCTGGCTGTCGCTGGTGCTGGCCGGGCAGATCGAAACGGTGGCCGTCGGGATCAACATCTACAACCGCACCTCCGATCCGCTGGCGCTGGGCTGGATCGGACTGATGCGCGCCTTGCCGGTCATGTTCCTGGCCATCGCGGGCGGGCAACTGGCGGACCGTTTCGATCGCCGCAAGATCCTGCTCCTGACCATGTCGCTGGGCGCGCTCGCCACCGCGGGGCTGGCCGTGATGGTCTATCGCGAAGCCCCACTGGCCTGGATCTACGGCTTTCTGCTGCTGGGCGCGATCGGCCAGGCGCTGGGTTCGCCGGCCCGCGCGGCGCTGCTTCCCCAACTGGTCCCCATCTCCATCTTCAGCACCGCCATGGTCTGGAATTCCAGCATCTTCCAGGTCAGCACCATGATCGGGCCGGCGCTGGGGGGACTGCTGCTGGGACGGCACGATTACACACCGCCCGTCTTCGCGCTGGCGCTGCTCTTGCGCCTCGCCGCCATTCCGCCGGTCGCGCTGCTGCGCGCGCGGCCCACGCTGGAGAAGGCGACCGCCATCTCGCTGCGCAGCGTGCTGGCGGGCATCCGCTTCGTACGGGACAGCAAGATCATCCTCGCCACCATCACGCTCGACATGGTGGCGGTGCTGGTCGGCGGCGCCACCTACCTGCTGCCGCTCTTCGCCACGGACATCCTGCATGTGGGCGGCCGGGGTCTGGGGCTGCTGCGCTCGGCGGAGGCCGTCGGCGCGATCGCGATGGCGATGGTCATCGCCCATAGTCGGCCTTTCAAGCGCGCGGGACACGCCATGTTGTGGGGCGTCAGCGGCTTCGGGGCGGCCACCGTGCTTTTCGGACTTTCGCCGTGGTTCGGCTTGTCGCTGGCGGCGATGTTCCTGATCGGGGCCTGCGACAACGTCAGCGTGATTGTCCGGCACACCCTCGTGCAAATGCTGACCCCCGACCACATGCGCGGCCGGGTCTCGGCGGTCAACAACGTCTTCATCGTCGCCTCCAACGATTTGGGCGGCTTCGAGTCCGGCGCCACCGCCCGCCTCTTCGGCGCCATGGCCTCCGGCTTCGGCTGGGCCGCCCCCGGTCTGTCGGCGCGCATCGCTGGCGCGGTCGGCTCGGTGGTCTTCGGCGGCGTGGGCGCCATCCTGGCCGTGGCCGCCACCGCCAAACGCTGGCCCCAGGTGCTCGCGCTCGGATCGCTGCGCGATATCCGGCCGGCCGAGGCGGCCACGGCCATGGAACAGGCGGCCGAAGAGGAAGCCCAGCGCTAGACGCGGGTGAAAGATGGCCAGTTCCAGGTGGCCCAGCAATTCTCATTATGGCCTCTAGAATACGGACGACACGGAGGTCGTCCCTCCAAAAACTTGGGAATCACGGGTGTTTTCGTGAATGGAGGGACGACCTCCGTG
>JANYBP010000050.1 GCA_025360745.1 bacterium | reverse complement strand
TTCGCATTATGGCCTCTTGCGCAGGTCCGGACGACACGGAGGTCGTCCCTCCATTCACGAAAACACCCGTGATTCCCAAGTTTTTGGAGGGACGACCTCCGTGTCGTCCGTATTCTAGCGGCCATAATGAGAATTGCTGGGGGCGAGCGACAATATATTGATGTTTCGCGCGCGAACTGACATTCTACGTGTTTGGTGAGCGGCGATACGGGAGAGGAACGCGGCATGAACGAATGTAGTTTCCGGGTTACGTCGCATAGCAGCCGGCAATTGGAGATAGGCGCGGTCTATCCTGTTCCGCCGCATGGCGAAACCGTCCACTACGATCTCGACGTTTATGTCTTTACCCCGTTTCATCTTGGACTGACGGCGGAGCATTATGGCGCCAAGGCGTTTTTCAACGACCTGAGTTCTTATATCCGCTACACATCGGCCTCTATTCCGCTGGCCAAGATACTCGATCCGGACTGCGATCTCAGCCCGCTCGCGCGTATCCGGCGGATGCTTCGGGACGCCACCACGGCGCACGATTTGGAAGACGGCCGCCTGTTGTACGAGTTGCGCGTCCTGGTCAATACCTACCATGCGCAGACACGCGAAAACCGGCGCGTCATCGGCGGGCTGATTCGCGATGCAAGCCCGATCGAGGCCGTCGCGCAAAGGCTGGAACTTTTTCTGGGCCAGGCCGGCGCCGTGCTCCAGCAGTTTCGCGAACTGCGCCCGCGTTTCCTGGATTCGCATGTGCCGCAAATTTTGCAGCAGGGCGCGGCGTGGGCGGACGAATCGATGAGCCTCAAGACGGAAAAGGAATGCTATCGGCTCCACGAATATTGCGGACGGCGCGCCGAGCTGATGTCGCTTCAGCAAAGTCTGGTGGAAAAGGCCGAATCCGAACAACAGTACCGAATCGCGCATAATTGCGAGACGGTGATCGTTCCCACAGCGCCGCAGTCGGGCGAGTCGCTGCTCTACCGCGAGAGCATGCTCAAAAAATGGGCGCAAACCGCCATGTACATGGAGGCCATTCCCAGCCACCTGGGCGCTCGTGTGGCGCATGTGCTGGCGGGCATTGCGGCGGCCATCGCCATGGCGTTCGCCGTTGCCGCCACATTTCTGGCTGGACACCTCTTCGCCAGCTACAGTCTGCCCTGGGCGCTGCTGATCGTGGTGGCCTACATTTTCAAGGACCGGATCAAGGAAATGTTGCGGAACTTTCTTTCGACCCATCTGCCGAGGCTGGTATCGGACGAAATCCGCAATATCCTCGACTCGCGCATCGGGCGGAAGGTGGGGACGATCCGCTCCTCGGTGCGTTTCTGCCTGGCGCAGGATTTGCCGGACGCCGTGACCCGCCTGCGCGACATGGCCGGCAACCCGTTCAGCGCGATCATGCCGCCGGAAAATATTCTGCACTTCCATTCCGCCCTGCGGATGGACTGCCGGCGCCTGCGCGAAGGACACAACCGGCTGGATGCCATCACCAACATCCTGAGGCTCAGTTTGACCAGATGGATGGCCGCCATGGACGATCCCACCAGCACCGTCGCCTACGCGCATGACGGCGTCGTGGCGGTTATGGAGGCCAACCGCGTCTACCACGCCAATCTAATTGTCAAAATGACCGCCCGCCATGACCCGTCCGTCGCGATCGTCAGCAAGTACCGCCTGGTCTTGAACCGCAATGGCCTCGTGCGGATCGAAGTCTGTGAATGATCATAACCAGACGCAATGAATGATTGATCCACGAGGACAATTTATGGGCGCTCCGCAAGAGATTCAAAGGTTGCTTGAACGCTATAATGCGCAACGCGAAGCCTATGAGTCCGGCCAGTACAAAGAGACGGAAATCCGTGTCGAATTCATCGACCCGTTTTTCAAGGCGCTGGGCTGGGATGTTCACAATGAGCAGGGCTATGCCGAAGCTTACAAGGATGTGATTCACGAGGAAGCCTTGAAGATCGGCAGAGCAACGGAGGCCCCGGATGCCTGCTTCCGAATCGGTGGCGCGCGCAAATTCTTTGTCGAATGCAAGAAGCCGTCCGTGAACATCAAAGATGCCCCGCATCCGGCTTACCAACTGCGGCGCTACGGTTGGTCGGCGAAACTTCCTTTGAGCATCCTGACCGACTTCGGTGAGTTTGCCGTCTATGACTGCCGCGTCAAACCCAACAAGAACGATTCGGCCGCGGTTGCCCGCGTCATGTATCTGACTTCCGGGCAATATGCGGAAAAGTGGGACGAAATCGCCGCCATCTTTTCCCGCGAGGCGGTGCTGAGAGGCTCGTTCGACAAGTTCGCCGAAAGCGCCAAAGGCAAGCGCGGTACAACCAGCGTGGACGATGCTTTCCTTGAGGAAATCGAACGCTGGCGGGATCTGCTCGCCCGCACCATCGCTTTGCGGAATCCTGAGTTGTCGCAGCGGGAGTTGAATTTCTCCGTTCAATGCACGATTGACCGGATCGTATTTCTGCGTATCTGCGAGGACCGTGGTATTGAACCTTACGGGCGGTTGATGACGCTCCGCAATGGCGAACGGGTCTATCCCAGACTCTGCGAGTTCTTCCAGCGGGCGGATGAGCGCTATAACTCCGGCCTGTTCCATTTCCAGCGCGAGAAGGAGCGGCCAGAGGCGCCGGACGAGTTGACGTTATCGCTGAAGATCGACGACAAGGTTTTGCGCGATATTCTCGCCAATCTCTATTACCCGGAAAGCCCCTACGAGTTTTCCGTTTTGTCCGCCGACATTCTGGGCCAGGTTTACGAGCGTTTCCTGGGCAAGGTGATACGGCTGACCGCCGGACAGCAGGCGAAGGTTGAGGAAAAACCGGAAGTCCGCAAGGCGGGAGGCGTGTTTTATACGCCGGACTTTATTACAAAGGCGATTGTCCGGCAGACAATCGGACCGCTGCTTGAAGGCAAAACGCCGAGCCAGGTTGCAAAACTGCGATTCTGCGACATGGCTTGCGGTTCCGGCTCCTTCCTGATCGCAGCGTTTCAATTTCTGCTCGACTGGCACCGGGACTGGTATGTAAACGATGAACGCGGCTCGCTCTGCGAACCCTTGGCGAAGCCGGGAACGCGGAACGATAAATTGAGGAGGGAAAAGGCGCCGTTTTATCAAACGCAAGGTGGAGATTGGCGACTTACAACCGAGGAGCGCAAGCGCATCCTGCTGAATAACATCTTTGGCGTGGACATTGACGCGCAGGCGGTCGAGGTGACGAAGCTTTCGCTGCTCTTGAAAGTGCTGGAAGGCGAATCGCAAGAGAGCATCACGAAGCAGTTTGAGCTTTTCCATCAGCGCGCCCTGCCTGACCTCGGTAGCAACATCAAATGCGGCAATTCCCTGATCGGATCGGATGCCTACAGATACCAGCAACTTTCCCTGCTGCCGGAGGAAGACCGCTACCGGATCAACGTTTTCGACTGGACGACAGCCTTCCGGGAGGTCTTCAAAGTGGATGCGGCGTCTCGCCGCGTTGGAAGCGGCAGAGACGCCGCTACCACCTTGTCCGGATTCGACGCCATCATAGGCAATCCGCCGTATATCCGTATTCAGACGCTGAAGGAATGGGCGCCGGTCGAAGTAGAACTCTACAAGTCGCTCTACCGGTCGGCGGCGGCCGGAAACTACGACATATACGTTGTCTTCGTCGAAAGGGCCTTGAGTCTTTTGAACAAATCCGGGCGGCTGGGCTTCATTCTGCCGCACAAGTTTTTCAACGCGCAGTACGGCGAAGCCCTGCGCGGCATCATAGCCGGCGGCCGAAACCTCGCGCACGTCGTTCATTTCGGAGATCAGCAGGTGTTCGCAGGGGCTACGACTTACACTTGCTTGCTATTTCTCCATAAAGCGGGCATCGAAGAGTGCTATTTCAGACGCATAGACGACCTCGACGCATGGCGAATGGAACAATTGGAACTCGTTGGCGGCAAGGAGACGGATGTTGCGCCCATGATTGTCCATGAAGCGGCGGCATTGTATCGCGCCAAAGGTAGAAAGGCCACGCCAACGGGAGCCGAGGGACGCATCCCAGCCCGGGTGATCACCTCGGAAGAATGGAATTTCGCGGTCGGTGCGACGGCGAAGGTGTTTGAGGCCCTCAATAAATGGCCGGTGAAACTTGGGGATATTGCCGATCTGTTTGTCGGACTTCAGACGGATGCCGACGATGTTTTCATTCTTGAAGAAGTAAAACGCGACAAAGGCAGAGTCCTCTGTTCGTCAAAGCACACTGGTCGAAACCATTGGTTCGAGAGTGCGCATTTGAAGCCCTTTCTAAAGGGTTCTCTCAATATCCGGCGGTATGTTCTCTCTGATGTTTCCAAACTTCTGATCTTTCCGTATGAGACTCGATCGGGGAAGTCCTCTCTGATTCCATCAGATATTTACGCTCAAAGATTTCCTCTGACGTGGGCTTATCTAACTGAATGCAAGGCGCGCTTATCTGAGCGAAACAAAGGCAAAATGGGACTGCCATGGTACGGATATGTTTATAAAAAGAACCATGTAAAAATGTCTCTTTCCAAACTGCTTGTTCCTTCCATTGCGACGGGAAGTTGCTTTGCGCCGGACCTTGAAGGGCGCTACTATTTTGTGGGAAGCGGCGGAGGCGGCGGAGGCGGTTACGGTATTGCGCTTTGTGACGATGCAACGATTGACTACTACTGCCTGCTCGGGATACTCAATTCAAGTTTGTTGAGCCGTTTCCTGCGACCGGTCAGCACGCCATTTCGTGGCGGGTACATCGCGCTTAACAAGCAATACATCGAACAAATGCCCATCGCCATCCCGTCCGAAGGCGCATCTATCGCCCTCCACAACATTGTGGACCGGATCATGAGTTTGCATAAGCAGGTTGCTGTCGCGAAGTCCCCTCCCGACAAGGAAGCGTTTGAACGCCAGATTTACGCCGCGAATCGTGAAATAGACCGTTTGATATATGAACTTTACGGCCTCACGGATGAAGAGATCGGGATTGTGGAGAACGCTTAACTTCCGCGTAGCCGCAAACCTTGAAAAACGTGAACGTGGAAACTTTTCACCATCCCGACGGGTTGTATCTGCATGTGCCGTTTTGCGACGGCAAATGCCCGTACTGCGCCTTTTATTCCGTGGCGTTCACGCCCGAAGGCGAGGCGGGTTGGCTGCGGGCCGTGCGGGCGGAACTGGCGCGCGAGCGGGCGGAGTGGCCGGAGTTGCGTCCCGCGACGATCTATATCGGCGGCGGCACGCCCTCGCTGCTGTCAGGCGAGGCTTGGATGCGCCTGGGCGAGGCGCTGCACGCGGCGTTCGAGCTTTCGTCCGTCACGGAATGGACCGTGGAGGCCAATCCCGGCTCCCTGACCCCGGAGCGGCTGGCGCGGTGGAAGGGGCTGGGAGTGAACCGCATCAGTCTGGGGGCGCAGGCTTTCGACGATGGCGTGCTGCGGCGTCTCGGGCGGCGGCACACGGTCGCGCAGGTACGCGAGGCGGTTGAGGCCATCGGCGCGGCGGGCTTCGACAACTGGGGACTGGATTTGATCGCCTGCGTGCCGGGTGTGGGCCCGGCGCGCTGGGCGGCGACGCTCGACGCCGCGCTGGCATTGAGACCGCGGCACATTTCGGTTTATGCGCTGACGGTGGAGGAGGGGGCGCAACTCGCCAAAGAGCGGGCGGCGGGACGTTTTGCGCCGCTGAGCGACGGACGGCAACTGGCGCGCCTGGCGACGGCCGAAAAACGGTTGGGCGAGGCCGGGTTCGCGCGTTACGAAATTTCCAACTATGCTTTGCCGGGTTTCGAATGCCGCCACAATCTCGCGGTCTGGCGGGGCGGCGACTACCTTGGCCTGGGGGCGGCGGCGGCTTCGCATCGCGGCGGCCGGCGCTGGACCAACGAGGCGGATATAAGCGCTTACATTGCGGCGCCGATGCCGCCGCGTGAATTGGAAAGATCGAACGTCGAAGGCCAGGCGCTGGACCGGCTGATTTTCGGCCTGCGTACTGCGGAAGGCGTGAGCTTGAGCGAACTGGAGCAGCGCTACGCGCCGCCGGTGACGGGGCTTGGCCGTTGGCGGCGTACGCTGGAGCAACTGGCAAAAATCGGGGTGGTGGTCGAAGCGAACGGCGTCTGGCGGCTGACGCGGCGCGGTCGCGAAGTCGCCGATGGAGTGGCGGTTGAACTGATGGGATGAGTGTGATAGTTTACCAACACCGATGAAGAAGTGGGCTTTGCTTGAAGAAAATCTTTTGGAGTTGATCCGGCGAACCTCGACGGATCTGCCGGCGGATGTCGAGTCGGCGCTGCGGCGCAGTTGTGCGCGGGCCAAGCCCGGCAGCCATGCGCGTGGTATTCTCGATATGATCCTGTCCAATGTCGCGGCGGCGCGGGACAATGACGCGCCGATCTGCCAGGATACCGGGACGCTGCTGTTCTACTTCACCACTCCGCCGGGAATCGATCCGCTGGCGCTGATGGCCGCGACCCGCAAAGCGGTGGCCCAGGCCACCAGCGAAGGCTACCTGCGCGAAAACACGCTCGACGCCTTGAACAACGCGCCCTATCCGACCAATGTGGGCAACGGCGCACCTGTGTTCCATTTTGAACCCGGAGCGCGCGATACGATCCGCGTCAGGCTGATGATGAAAGGCGGCGGTTCGGAGAACATGAGCGCCCAGTACAGTCTGCCCGACGACCGCCTTAAGGCCGGCCGCGACCTGGAGGGCGTGCGGCGTTGCGTGCTGGATGCGCTGGTGCGGGCGCAGGGCAACGGATGCGCGCCCGGGATCCTGGGCGTTTGCATCGGCGGCGATCGTGCGACAGGTTACGCGCATGCCAAGGAGCAACTGCTGCGCCGGATGGACGAGCGTTCGGATGTGATCGCGTTGCGGAGACTGGAGGACCGCTTGCTGCGCGAGTCCGATCGGCTGGGCATCGGACCGATGGGGCTGGGTGGCGCGCCGACTCTGCTGGGTGTCAAGGTGGGCGCTTTGTCGCGCTTGCCGGCTTCGTATTTCGTCACGATTTCCTACATGTGTTGGGCGATGCGGCGCCGGGGCGTGGTGCTGGCGCCGAACGGGGGGGTGCGCAAGTGGCTCTACTGACGCCGGTTCAACTCGTATACCCTTTTACAAAAGAGCAGATTGCGCCGTTGCGCGTCGGCATGCCGCTGCTCATTTCCGGGCGGATATATACCGGGCGCGACCGGCTGCACCGGTATCTGGCCGAGGGTGGTAAATGTCCGGTCGAGTTGCGCGATGGCGCCTTGTTCCACTGCGGTCCGGTCATGCGGCGCGAAGGCGCGCGCTGGCGCGTGATCGCCGCCGGGCCGACGACTTCGATTCGCGAAGAGCCCTACATGGCGAAAATCATCGCCACTCTGGGCGTGCGCCTGATCATCGGCAAGGGCGGCATGGGTCCGGGGACACTGGCGGCTTGCCGCCAGTACGGCTGCGTTTACGCGCAGGCGGTCGGCGGCGCCGCGCAAGTTCTGGCGGCGCGCGTGCGCGAGGCGCGTGAAGGCGGTTTTGTCAAAGAGTTCGGCATTGCCGAGGGGCTCTGGGAACTGGAAGTGGATACATTCCCGGCGCTCGTGACCATGGACGCGACCGGGCACAGCCTCTACGAACGCGTGGCGCGGGCGTCGCGCAGGGTCTATCGCGACTTGACGTCCTCAGCCGAATCCGGCGCCGCCGCCGGGCACGGGTGAAGGCGTTGGAGGGGACTGAACGATGCGGGTGGTGTTTCTGGGATCGGCCGATTTTGCCTGCGCCTCGCTGGAGCGGCTGTTGACGCTCGAAGGCGTCGAGGTGGCAGCCGTGGTCACCCAGCCCGATCGTCCGCGTGGGCGCAACCTGGCGGTGGCGGCCTGTCCGGTCAGGCAGCTTGTCGCCGCGCGGCGGATGCCCGTGTTGACCCCGGAGCGGATCAACGCGCCCGAAGCGCTCGCCGCCTTGCGGGCTCTGGCGCCGGACCTGCTGGTCGTTGTGGCCTATGGACAGTTGTTGCGGCGCGAGTTGCTCGATCTGCCGCCCTTGGGGTGCATCAATGTTCATGCTTCGCTGTTGCCGAAATATCGCGGCGCGGCGCCCATCGTATGGGCCGTGGCGGGCGGCGAGAAGACCAGCGGCGTAACCACCATGCGCATGAACGAACGCATGGACGCCGGCGAGATTCTGCTACAGTGCAGCGAGCCGCTTGAGCCTGGCGATACCGGCGGGTCGCTGCACGACCGGCTGGCGATTTCGGGTGCGGAGCTGCTGGTGGAGACGCTGCGGGGCTTGGCGCGCGGAACGCTGCGCGGCAGGCCGCAGGACGAGACGCAGGCCACGCTGGCGCCGAAATTGAACAAGTCCGATGGGCGGCTGGACTGGCGGCGGACGGCTCTCGAATTGGAGCGGCGCGTGCGCGCCTTTAATCCCTGGCCGGTCTGCTTCGGTTTGTTGCCGGACGGCGGCACGCTGCGCGTCTGGCGGGCGGCGGTCGAGGAGTGCGCGGCGGGTGCGCGCCCCGGGCAGGTGTTGGATGTTGGCGGGGTCGAAGGCCCGCTGGTGGCGGCCGCCGCTGGCGCCTTGCGGCTGCGGACAGTGCAGCCGGTGGGTCGGCGGACAATGGGCGGCGCGGAGTTTTTGCGCGGCCATCCGCTGACGGTGGGAACGGTGCTGGCATAACGCTAAAAGCGCGTGGAGAAAGCGGTCATGGCCAAAATCTTGCAGGTCAAACTCGGGGAACGCACCTATCCGATCTGGATCGGACGCAAAGATGTCCCTCTGCCGGAGGGACTGGGAGCGCCGGGCAGCCGGGTCTTCATCGTCAGCGACAGCAATGTGGATCCGCTTTATGGCGCGGGCTGGCAGGCGCGCCTCGAACAGGCGGGTTATGTCGTGACCCGCGCCGTGGCGCCGGCCGGCGAAAAATCCAAGGAGTTGTCCAGCGCGGCGCTGCTGTATCGGCAGGCGGTGGCCGCGGGACTCGACCGCGGTTCGACGATCATGGCCTTGGGCGGGGGCATGGTGGGCGACCTGGCCGGTTTTGTCGCGGCGACCTTTCTGCGCGGTATCCGCCTGGTGCAGGCGCCGACTTCGCTGCTGGCCATGGTGGACAGTTCCGTGGGCGGCAAGACCGCGGTCAACCTGCCCGAGGGAAAAAATCTTGTCGGCGTCTTTCACCAGCCGATGGCCGTGGTTGCCGATCTCGCGACGCTTCTGACGCTGCCCAAACGCGAATACATTTCGGGCCTGGCTGAAGTCGTCAAATACGGCGCGATCTGGGATGCCGTGCTGTTCCACAAATTGGAAACCCATCTGGCGGAACTACAGGCGGGCGACCAGGAACTGCTGGAAACGGTTGTGGCGCGCTGCTGCGCGATCAAAGCCGATGTGGTCGCGATGGATGAACGCGAACTGGGCATGCGCGCGGCGCTCAACTTCGGACATACCTTGGCGCATGCCATCGAGAAGACGGCCGGGTACGGAACCTGGCTGCACGGCGAAGCGGTGGCGATGGGCATGGTATACTCGGCCCGGCTCTCGGCGCGGGTGCGGGGGTTGCCGGAAGCGGACGCCGTGCGCGTGGCGCGCCTGCTCGAACAGTTGGGACTGCCCGTGCGCCTGGCGGGCGGCGATTGGATGACGTTGCGGGCGGCGATGATCGCCGACAAGAAATCCGTGCGGCGTACGCCGCGGTTCGTGCTCCTGAAGAAACTCGGCGAAGCGGAAATCGGGTGCGAAGTGCCGGATACGATTCTGGAGGAGACCTGGAATGTCGTCAGTCAATGAGGCCATCGTAAGGGAATATTTCGAGGCGCTGGGCTATTTCGTTACGCAGCCCGGCAATCACCCGTCGCCGGGGCGCTTCCCGCGTTCGGGACCGGAGGCGGACATAGACCTGCTGATCCTGCACCCGCTGGTGACGGAACCGCGTATTCCATCGCACATGTTCTGGACCACCGAGGATTTTGGCGGCGTGGCGCGGGCGCTGGTCAGCATCAGCGGCAAGCACACCGGGCGCCTCTACAAGTCCACAATCGACGCCACTCCCGACCTGCTGCGTTTTGCCGAAGCCGCCGCGCGGCGGGCGGCGGCCGAGCGCACGGGCGCCGGCGCCACGGCGGCGGTATTGTGCCTGCCGCAATTGCCGGCGGCCGGCGATTTGCGCGAAAAGGCGCTGCATGCGCTGCGCGATCACGGGGTTGACGGGGTGGTTTCGTTCCACACGATGCTGACCGACTTGATCGGTCGGGTACAGCTCGGACACAACTACGAGCAGTCGGATGTTCTGCAAACCATCCGCATTCTGAAGACCTACGGCTTTCTGCGCGGCAGCCAGATGGAGCTTTTCGCCAAGCCGCCGCGCGAACAAAAGCGCCGCAAGAATACCGCGAGTCCGCCGGCGCCGCCGCCGGTTCAGCAATAGCTTCGCCGCGCGCCCTGCGCCGGAAGTTTTATTTGGCCGCGGGCGTCGCGGCCGTTGCGCGGGGGCTCAACCAGCCGCGGGAATCGAGTTCGCGCTCCATGTATTCCGCCAGCACGCGGTGTCCGCCCGGCCTGGGGTGCATGAAGTGTATGGCGTATTCCTCGGGATACTTGTTCGCCGGAACCTTCTCCAGCGTGTTGAAGAACGGCAAACCAAGCTCGCGGCACAATCCCCGCACAACCTCGCCCATTGGCCCGAAGACCAGGATTTTGAAACCATGCTTCTCGCCCAGGGCCTTGAGTTCCAGAAGGGCGCGACGCACGCCCTCGCGCTCCGTGCCGGAGACAACGGACTCGATCACCTTGTCGCGCTCGAATTCGCGCAGATTGCGCATTTTAATCTGGGCAATGTCGTCGAACGTTGCCCGATCGAAAAGCAGGCAATAGAGGAATGACAAATCACGCCGCCGGAAATCCTGCTTCTGGAGCACGAACATCGGCAGCGAATAGTCGTTTTCGCACCAGCCCACGACCACCACGTCGGGTTTGAAGGCGAGTCCCTTGCTGCGCAGGCTTTCCACTTCCAACTGGGTGTTGTAGCCGGGCACGCCGAGGTTGAAGACCTCGTAAAGTACGCCGTTGGCGCGCGCCGTCAGGTTGCTGCGCAACACGCTCAGGTATTCTTCACCCTGCTCCACGTTCCATCCGAACATGCCGGAGTCGCCGATGCCCACAATCCGCACGCCCCGCGCGGGATGCGCCAGCGGGTAATCGATATCCTGGCGCATGCCGAGCTTGTTGGTGCGCACGCGCGTGTGTCCGAAATCGATGTCGAGCGACGGCAGCAGATCGTAAATCAGCCGCAGGTTGTCGGAAGGCTGGACGATGATGGCCAGCGGATGGGTGGTGTAGACGGGGATCGGTTCGCCCTTGGCGCGCAAACGGCGCAACGCTTCGATGGAGTTGCGCGTCTGCGTGCGCGCCAGCCATATCCGCAGTCCGATTTCGGTCGCGAGCAGGGAAACGCCGAGACTAAATGCCAGCAGCACGGCCCGCGCCGTCATCCGCCCCCAGTCGCGCGCCGTGTAGCGGTCGGCATGCCGCAGCGCGTGCCAGATCATGAACGCCGCGATGCTGACCACGCTGTCGCGAATCGGGCGCGAGGCGAAAACGATGTGCGCCCAGGTTCCGCCTTTGTAAAGGATCAGACCAACGAACCCCGCCCAGACAATGCCCACAAAAAAGAAAAACCAAGCCGCGGCCCGCACCGGCCACCAGGCAAAAAAAGCGCCGATTCGCGATCGATCGTTCATGTCACTCCTTGACTTTGGTTGCCTCGCGGCGGGCGAAAACCCATTCCGAGAATACGAACTTTGCGATGCCGAAGACGGCCACGTTCAGAACCTGGGCCGCCAGGTAGTAGATCCCCGCGCGATTGACCAGCAGCACGTAGAGCAGCCAATCCGCCACCCGGAAGGCCATGATGCCGGAGAAAAACGCGCCGAACTGACGCGAAAATTGTCCCGTGGATTTTCCGCCGAAGACGAAATGCCGGCACATGAAGAAGTTGATCGTGACCTGTATCACCATGACGATGGCATACGCCAGCGGCTTGTCCAGATGCGCGTGGCTCACGAGCAGGTAATTCGCCGGCACGGCCAGGCCGAAGGACGGCAGACCGGCGGCCATGAATTTCACCAGCGTGATCGTACGCGCCCAGCCGAAACCGGTGCGGGCGAACAAGCGGTCGAAGTGTATGGGAATGGGCGTCATGAGCGGGGGGACTTGAAGGAATAGACGGTTTCCGCGCGGAAAACGCCGCCCTCGCTTTTGGTCGTTCTTTCGCGGACATCGCCCACGCAGAGGCGCAGGTCCTCAGCGTGAAAACTGTCGGCGCTCGATACATGGCGCTTGGAAGCGCGCGGCGCGGATTCGATTCTGGCCCCGTCCGGCAAACCGGTGATGCGGTCCACTATGCGAATTCTGGCGGCCTCCAATACGATGCGCCGTTCGAAACCGTACGGGCTGGCACGTTTCTTGAAGATCAGGTGCGCCTTGAGCGCCGGGATCAGCCCGCTGCCGATCAGGAGGCTGAGCAGACGCAAGAGGGCATGCTTTGCGGGCGTGCTGACCAGTTCGCGGTGCGGTGTCAGACGGCCCTTGACGGTGAAGCCGTCCGCTTCGCGTGTCCAAGTCCAATCCGGAGACCACCAGTGGCTGACATGCTGGGTTGTTCCGACGGTGACGATCCAGCCGAAGTCGGAGGCCCGCTCCGCGCCCCGCAGCGCCGTCAGCACCCCGCCTTTGCGAAGCGAGAGCAGCAGCGACGCGCCGTCGGCCGCCGGCCGCCGACGGATATAGTGGCCGCAGCCCGGCAGCAGGCGCTCCACGTCCGCCTCCGCCGCCGGCGCGGGATTGGGCCATGCGCCGCCGGACTGCATTTCCCGCAACAGCAGCGTGGCGCGGATCAGGGAGTGGCCGGAATAGTGGCAATGGTAGCGGTCATCGATGGCATGCAGAAAGTGATCGGGCGACCGCAAGTTTCCGTAGAGCATCGGCAGCAGCGCCGCGGCCGTCGCCCGGCTTGGTCCCTCCGCGGCCAGGCAGCGCGCCAGACCGTACGGCAGGATGTAGTCCGTATTGCGCGCGTTGTGCATGCCGATGCTGGCATGCATCAGCGGCACATACTCCGCCATGCAGGCCACGGCGCGGTCAATGGCGTTCCGGTAGCGCTGGTCGCCCGTGGCGTCCAGCAGGTCCCAGAGGGCGTCAAGCGTCACCGAGAGGTAGGCCAGATCCGGTCCGCCGTATTCCATGAACCAGCCTTCGGCGCTTTGCAGCGCGAGTGTCCCGGCCGCGACTTTGGCGAAGGCCGGTTCCGGCGCCAGATCGGGAAAGACCTTCCGCAACCAGGCCAGCGCGGCCAGTCCCGCCACCTGCTGATTGGCGGCCTCGGGTTCGAAGCGGCGCAGCAACTGTCGTGCCGCCACCACGGCGCCCGCCCGCACGCTCTCCGGCGGAACGACGCCGGCGGCGGCCATTTTCATCACCGCCAGGGTCGAGAAGGCCGCCGGGGGATAGGCGTGTTCCCAGGGATAGTACTCTTCGAAGGCGCCATGGCGGACGGCCCGGCGATTCCAGAATCGGGCGCTGGCCGCGGCCAGCGCGGTCAGTCCCGCCCGGCCGGGCGCCCAGTTTTTCAACCCGCCGGCGAGCCAGGCCGCGTAACCGCCCTGTTGCAGAATGATCGAGGGAAAATCGCGGATCCGGTAGTGCCACCAGTCCCGGTCGAAGGCCCCGTAGGCGGGCGCCTGGGGATCGCGGCAAGCTTGCGAAAGGATGCGGGGGAGCATGCGATCGACATGCGCGGCCAGGTCGTCGGCGATGCGATCGAGATCGTTCATGGACACGGCCGCACCGCCATGGACAGCTGGCCCAAGCCCTTACGTTTGACAGGTTTGCTCATGCGCTTCCAGCCCAGCCGCAAGCGGTTGAATAACGGTCCGATCACGGACTCCGGGATGTGTTCCAGCGCCTTGCGGGCCAGCGTCGTGCCGCCGACGAGGAACAGTCCTCCGACCACCAGTTCAACCGCCCACCTCGACGCGGGCAACGGCTGGGGCCGAAGCCCATAGTCGGGGGCGCGCATCCCCATCCGCCGCCGGATTCGGTTGCGAATGTAGCCGCCGCGCTTTTTGAAGTCAAGCATGTGCCCGTGCATGGCCAGGGATTGCTCCGCATCCTCGGCCTCGACCTTCAACAGGCCTGTCCGGGCCATCTCGCCGATCGTCTCTTCCATAGCCGCGCTGCGCGTGGTCAGGACCGAGTGGCCGCCGCCCAGCGCTTCGAAGCGCGGCGACCAGGCATCGCCGACCGAGAGGTCGCAAAATTCGTTGGTGAAGTCCATGCTCTGAAGGCTGGTTTGCGTGATGAAAAAGGGGATCAGAAAGTTGTAATAGACCTTTTTGGAACGCAAGACCTTGCCGGATGCCGTGCGGATTTCCATGTAGCCGGGCCATTCGCCGGCGCGCCATTTCAGCGAGGTCACTGCATCGTCGGTGCGCACCCCTTTCGAGCGCAGATAGCAAGCGATGGCGGCGGGATAGAGCGCGGTGCCGGTGTATGGTCCGAGCAGATGCTGGATTTGACGGGCCGCGGGGTGGCCCGCGTGCTGAAGCCAGCGCAGGGCTGCCGCCTGTTCGGGAAGGCAGACAATCGCGTAGCGTTCGCCGGGCACGAGCCGGCCGAGGATATCCAGGACGGAGACGGGTATGTAGACCGACTGCGCGGCGGCCAGAATTTCGGCGCGCGAACGGGCGATCGTCACCCGCGCCTTCACAGGCTCCGGCAGACCCTGGCGGACCACGATGGCCGCATCGATCCGCCCGCTTTCCAGTAGATACACCAGCGTGTGGCTCAGAATGCCGCCCGAGGCGCTGCCGCGCCGGATCGCATCGTCCGCGGAGTAGCCGGTCCGCACGCGATGAAAACAACCCAGCAGCCAGTTGTCCGGGAGCCGGCCATAGTGGCGGCGGTAAAGCGCGGGATAGTCTATCCCCTTGCCGGGACAGGACTCCCAGGCCAGGTCCGGCAGATTCCCGGTGTCCGGCGCGAATACGGGCCGCGGGCCGAACGGGGTATCGTCCATGCGGGTGGCCCCCGAAGGATCGAGCGCCGCGCACGCGCCGCACCCGGTGCAAATGCCCGCTTCGATCACCTCGCGGCGGAGGCGTGTGAGGGTGGGGGGACTCATGAAACCACCTCGGG
This sequence comes from bacterium, assembly GCA_025360745.1. GTDB lineage: Bacteria > Verrucomicrobiota > Kiritimatiellia > CAIKKV01 > CAIYGI01 > CAIYGI01. The sequence continues at coordinate 20,266 of JANYBP010000050.1, read as the reverse complement.
ATCGCGCAGCAAGCTTTCGAAATTAACGGCGCGATCGCGGATGAAATCCAACACCCGCTCCACACGGCGTTTCACGCGGTCGCCCTTGATGTACCACAGGAAGGGACGCTTGAGCGAAAACTTGAAGGGAAAATCCTCGTTGCAGATGTCGATCGGGTGAAAATAGAAGACCGTATGTCCCCGCCTGAGCGACTGTGCCAGTCCGCGCCGAATCAGCGTGCTGCCGAACAAGCGCAGGAAGGGTCCGCCCGCGGCCTGCATTTTGAACCCGCACAGATTCAGGTACGGCCAGGGGAATTCGATCAACCCGCGACGGACATTTCCCAAGCCCAGTCCGCCGCGCGCCGGATAGTACGGCCGCGTGGTGACGCCGGTCAGCCGGCCGTCGGTCTTGTTGTAGAGGCTGTTGACCGAGACCGACGAATCGTAACGGAATCCCAACTCTTCCAGGACATCGAGCATCGCGCCCGAAAGATAGGCGTTGGGCGCGCGGTAGCCGATCACGGCGCGCCCGCACAACTCCTGCAGGATCGCCCGCGCCTGCGCTGTCCGGTCGGCGAACGCGGCGGGCGTGAAAAGCGGACGTTTGGCGCGGGCATCCAGCTTCGCCGCGTGCGTCAATCCGTGGCAGCCGATCTCGTGGCCCGCCGCGGCGACCCGGCGCAGCAGTTCCGGGTGACGCCGGGCGTATTCCGCCACCCAGAAGAAGGTCGCCTTGATCCCTCTGATCTCGAGCATCTCGAGACAGGCATCGATGTAGCGATAGCCCCGTTCGGCATCGGGATGCGCATCGAGAAACCGCCGCAGAGCCGCGCCGGAATCGCCGGGCGGCATGACCGATGGGCCATGATACCAATCCTCGACGTCGATGCTGACCGCGACCTTAGACGTAGAGGGCTTCGTTGTCATACATATCGAACCACATTGCGAAGACCAGCGACTGGAAGGAGAAGAGCATCAGGTTGGTCAGCAGTGTCAGGTGCGCCGTCCAGATGCCCGCCCCCGCGAAGTAGGCGTAGAGGAAGCGGATCGTGATCGGAATGTCGATCGCGAATGCCAGAAAGGAGGCCATATAGAGCAGGAATAGAGGGTGGAAGTTGGTCAGCAGGTATTTCTTGAACAGGCGTTCGAAGAAAAGTTTGACCAGCAGCCAGGAAACCTTGCGCATGACCCTGCCGATCCGCATCTTGGACTTCTCGCCCACGTTGTAGATGGGTGTGATCGGCACCTCGGTCACGGTGAAGCCGGCGATATTGAGTTTCTGCAGCAAATCGTTATAGACGCCGTACGAGCCGTAGAGACGATGGATGTCGATGTTTTCCAGCGCCTCCAGGCCGATCGCTGTGAAACCCGTCTGCGCGTCCGAGACGCGCCAGTAACCGGTGGCGATCTTGGTGAGGATCGAGAGCACCGCGTTGCCGAAGAAGCGCACCCGCGGTATCGAACGCCGGGCCGCCCGGTGTTTGAAGCGGTTGCCCTTCGAGTAACTGGCGACGCCGTTGACAACCGGCAGACAGACTCGTTCGAGTTCCGCCGGGTTCATTTGCCCATCGCCATCCATGATCGCCGTGCAGTCTATGCCGTGTTCACGCGCGTACTTGTAGCCGGTGGCCACGGCCGCTCCTTTGCCGCTGTTCTTCAGATGCGATACCAGGGCGACACGGCTCGTATCGCTGCGCAGGACATCGGCGGGCGCAAAGAAGCGCTCGGCCTCCTTGTCCATGTCGAGTGCCATGTTGTTGGCGGTGTCGTAGGGACTGTCGCTGTAGGCCGTTACGCGCTTGACGATCCGGCGCGCCGAACGGGAATCGGCGGCCATGAACGCCTTGACTGTGGCGGAAGTGGCGTCCGTCGAGCAATCGTCAACGACCACGATCAGATCGACAAACTCGGGCATCGTGCTCAGGACGCGCCCGATCTGAGAGGCCTCGTTATAACAAGCGACCACCACCGCCACGGATTTGTTGTTCAGCATTGCGAAATCCCCGCCCTTGTCAGAATGAATAGCGCGCGCCGATTCCGAGAGCGTCGTTGCGGAATGGCAGGCTGAAGTCGGTGGGTCCCGAGGTCAGCGTTGTGCCGACATAGGTGGAGTGTGTTGCGTGCAGATTCAACTCCTCGTGCCGGACGTACAGGTCGAGCGCCCAGTTGGCGTTTAGCGCGACCGACAGGCCGGCATACAGGAACCAGCTCCAACTATCCCGCATGTCGAACGACTGGCGCCAGTCGGGACCGGCTTTGAAATCGCCGTTGGGAAGAATGGCATGGGTCCAGTGGTAATCCGGTTCGAAATGCGTAAATGCGTAGCCGACGCCTATCCCGGCGTATGGCACGAAGCCGGTGTCATTCGGGTACCGTCCGAATGCGCCAAGCAGCGGCGCGTTAGCGATGACCGTGCCGTCATTATGGCCGTCCTGCCTGGTGATCGTGTCCGCCCCGACCCGGTCCCAGGTCAATTCCAGCCCGCCATAGGGGCAGAAAAGATAGTCCGCGAAAAATTTGTACGGCCAGAGATCCTGCCGGGCCTTGAGTTCCGTGATGCTGCCGTAGAAACTTCCCTGTGCGGCGCTGGTGGCGTTCGGGTTGCGATCGCGATCCTCCAGCCGGAAACCCGTGCCGCGCACTCCCACCGAAAGGCGGGTTTGAAGAGCAGACCACAAAGTGTCGCCCTCCGCATCGCCGCACGCAACGGCCGCATCCGCCCCCGCGACCCGCATGGTCACAATCACCACTGCCAGCATAACAGTCCGCATCAATGTGGTACGCATATGCTCATCCCCCTCCGTTTGCCTCCATCGAGGCGTCAATTGACTCTACAGTATGGGAATCCCGTGCGCCGATGTCAATCCGCCGCGCAATTCAGCGGGAGACTTAGAACAGCGTGTAGATGACCGGTTTGGAGGTCTGGACGATGTAAACCATTGCGGAAAACAGCAGCAGCACAAGCACGAGCGGGACGATCCACCAGATCTTGTTCGCCCTTGCGAACCTCAGCCAGTCTTTCGACAATTGCCACAGATAATCCGTTGCTTTCATCTCTGACTCCACTGGGTCATGGTCTGTATCCTGCCGTTGTGGCGCAAGCGTCCGCAGCCTTGATGGGGCGTACAAAGAGGATTTCCGCTTTGGTTACGGCCTGTCGCTGGCGGCAGGAGCGCAAGACACGATAGAGTTCCAGCAGCAGCTTCCGTTCGTACGGGTCGGCGTGAGCCCCGCCCTGGGCTTTGTCAAGAATGGCGACCTCCAGCGAATCGACCGCCGTGCCGGGCGGAATGGCCAGTAAAAAGCGGGACGGCGCGATTTCCACCAGCCTCAACCAGGGAATCGCCCTCAGTCCGCGGCTGGGTCCGACCACGATCACGGCCTGACCTTTCGCGATCTCGACGGTTTCAACCAGCGGCGCCCTGCCCCGGTCATAGCGCCGGCGGCCGGCATCTGTCGCCTTGACGATGGCCCGTGCGCGGTCGGCGTCGATAGTACCCAGTTGTCGCAGCGTCCGTTCCGGCAGGGTGACGGTGACCGGGCGGCTCGCTTCAGCGAATTTCGGCGGCCTGCCTTTGGATGAAGGCCGGTTATTCATAACGCCACGATCCCGTTCGGACTTTTGGTGGGTGGGGGGAGAGCGGGTGTCGCCGAAGATTGGCGGCGCTGAACTTCGCGAGCCTTCCATTCGGGACTACGGACGATTGTGTGTAGCGCAGAGGCGATCTCGCTGGCCACGCGCCGGAGTCCAGGCTGGTCCGGAGTCTGCCCCTCCAGTTCGTCCTCGCGCTCGTACTCGCCGAAATGAATGCCGTCGTTCGCGAACAGTCCGTCGCAGGCCGGACCGGCCAGCAGGTCCGCCAGGTCCAACAGCGGCGTGCCTGTTTCCCGAGCCACATCGCGGGTGACCGCGACATAGCGCTCGTGGATACGCCGGCCTTCGCCGGTGGAGGTCGCGAAATGCTTCCTGACAATATCCGCACGAAGTTTACGGCTTGGCGCGGTGATCAGGATCGGTATGGCGCCGGACGTGCGCACTTCGCGCACGAATGCGCGAAGCGTGTCGTGGTATTCGCGCTCGTCGACCCGCAGCACGCGGCCCTGGAAAGCGGCGAGGTCGGCGGCCCCTTCCTGCAAGGGAGCGTGGAAAACGCCATGCGCTTCGAGTCGCGCCAGGTGGTCCACCGGGTTGAGGCACCAGACCAGGAACTGGAACAATCTTTTCCGCCGCAACATTTCGAAAAACCGCGCCGGCGCAGGACGCATTTCGAGCGCCATCTTCTGGCGGTCCGGTTCAGGCGCGAGCCAATGATCGTTCCACCCGTAGAAAATAGTCACGATGTCGGGCTTAAGGTCGCGCGCCTGTATTTGGAACAGGCGCAATCCCTGTAGCGCCGTATAGCCATGCACGCCCATGTTGAAGGCTTCCCATGCCGCCGTGGTCGGCGGAAGTTCGGCAAGCATGGCGTGCAGAATTTGCGAATACGGCGGGAGTCCCTGTGCCGTGATCGAGTCGCCCATGCAAATGACGCGGATGACTCCAGGGGCTTTGACGGGGTCAATTTCGCGCTCGCGGAATCCGAGCCGGTTGATGCGCCGTCCGGCCAGCATGTTGCCGGGAACGAGACGATAGATCAGTTCGGGATCGCTCATCGAGTCGTTCTCGACCACGCGCCCCTGTTCGTTTCGTCCCACGATCAGCACCGGCGGCAGGGTGGCCTCGAAACCGGTCCAACGCAGCACGGCCTCGAACACGCCGAAAACGCCGTAGGTGACGACAAGGCCGAGCACGAACCTGCGGAAACCAAGCCGTTCCCAGCCGGCCTGTAACCGCATGGCGCTGTAACGCCGCGCGACGCCATAAATCATAACCCGCGCCAGCAACAGTATAACGGGCGCCAGGATTGTCCTGGCGCCCCAGTGCGTTTTCAGAACGCCGCCGATCGCCAGGCGTTCGGGACTCATCACCCACAGCACCGGAATCGCCGCCAGTGCGATCAGAAACGATAGGTCCAATAGCCACAGAATGACCGTGTCAGTTATCCGGAACCAATCGCGATGCGTTTCTGCGTTCATGCGTTTCGGTACGGCGTGTCATTCGTGGCTCACAAAAACATTTGCGGACTTACCAGTGCCGCAATTTCCGGCGGACGGCTTCAGTTCTTTGTTCCCGTGAAAGGAACGTGCTTGTAGGGGTCGTGCCAATGCTCGATGAAATCCATCTCGATCGCTTGGCTGTCCGCGCTTAGCGTGCAATCTATCTCGCCGTCGCCGACGCCAGGGTTTTCGAATGTGCCGGTAACGTGAGCGCCGCTCTGGGTGAACGTTCCGGAAGCGTGCGCGACGGTGTAACCGGCATCGTCAAACATTGTGAAATCGCCGTTGGCGAAAAATTCCCAATATCCCGTGCTTCCGCTTTCCCCGCTAACCATCAGCCATTTACCGACGACACTTGCTCCGCCGCCGCCACCGTTGCCACCGCCACCGTCGCTATTCCCATTGTCGCACCCCGCCATCATCGCCACCATCAGCCCCACCAACACGGCTTTCGCCGCCCCGATTCCATGCAGCTTCATTTGTGTTTCCCTTTTTTATTTGCGCGTTAAAACTAAGACAACGCGCGAATTATTACATGTTAAATAGACTGGCGCAACAGGAAAAACACAGCGCAAGGACAAGGGTCAACGTGTCGAAATCGGTTCGCTAACACCCTGTGGAAGCCTCGCCAGGCGCGGATTCGGGATGGGCGGGGGGGCCGACAGGGCGGCCTCGCCGAGGCCGCCGGAAGCGCGGTATGAGAAGAGGCGGGCGGTTGTGTGTGGAGCGACTCTAATGCAACTGCCGCCACTCCGGGGTCCGGACGATTTCGCGGATTTTGGCGTCCAGTTCGGCGGCGATCCGTTTCAATCCCGGCTGTCGTTCAGGATCGGCGTCGCTTTCCATCGTCGGCTCGTACGAGTAGAGGTCGAAGTGGATTCCGTCGTCCGCGAAATAGCGCAGATTCTCCGGGCTGGTCATGATAACGGCCAGATCCAGCAGGGGAGCATGCATCTGCCTGGCCACCTCGCGGGTAATTTCGGCGTATTGGTCGTGCAGCCGGTTGCCCTCCTCGACCGAGCGAATATGGCGTTTGTGAACGTTGACCGGAGTGATGCTGTTGCGCGGCGCGGTGATCAGAAGGGGGACGGCGCCGGCCTTGCGGATTGCGATCACAAACGCCGTCAGAGTTGTCCGGTATTCGTCATGGGAAACCCGCAGCAAACGGCCGTCGAAAGCATCCGCTTTCTTGCGATAATCCAGAGCCGACGGAGTTTCTCCCAGCCTGGCCATGTGCAGGACCGGGTTTAACGACCACACCAGGAACATGAACACCCGCTTTTTGCGCAGGGCATTGAAGAACCGCGCGGTTTTTGGCGCCATGCTCAGTCCCATTTGCTGGCGATCGGTCTTGTCGGCGAGCCAATGATCGTTCCAGCCATAATAAAGGCTGACAATGTCGGGCTTCAAGGCGCGCCCCTGCTTGTTGAAGAGGGTCAAGCCCTGCAAACTTGAATAGGCATGAATGGCCATGTTGAAGGCTTCCCAGCGGTTGGTCGTGGGCGGCTGGTTCGTCAGGCTTTCGTGAAGGTACTGGGGGTAGCCGGGACGCCCTTGCGCCGTGACTGAGTCGCCCATGCAGATTACGCGGATTGTATTCGGCGACTTGACCTGGTCCACCTCGCGTCCCAGAAATCCCAGCGTGTTCACGAGGCGTCCGGCGAAGATCGAGCCGGGCTTTAAACGAAAAATAAGTTCAGGATCGGGCAGGGTTTCGTTGCGCGACAAATTTCCGTCGCCGGAATTGTCGACAATCACGATGGCGGGCGGGATTTCGGCCTTGAAGTCGGCCAGTTTCAGCAAGCCCTCGGGAATGGCCACGAACAGGCAGGTGGACGCCAGAGCCAGAATCAGGCGCCGGAACCAGAGCCGCTCGATCAGTCCCGCGGCCGACAAGCCGGCGTGGCCGACCCAGAGGGCGGCCAGAGTGCGTGCCGCGAACAGGATCACGGGCGCCAGCAGAGGTTTCCAGTTCCAGCGGATGGAGAGGCGCGCCACCCCGAAGTCAATCTTGATATGATCGAGCAGCCAAACGGTCGGCAGCAGGATCAGTGCGGCCAGCAAAGCCGCATCCAGAAACGCTAAAACAAGCGATACCCAGAAGGTGCGCCGCCTCGAAAAATCATACGCCGGTTCAGATGGCATGGCGGCCGCCAAAAATAACGTTCATTGCGTTGTCACGGGATTTGTCTTTCATTCCAGCACAGTGATCGTCTGAGGCAGGATCGCCCCGTTGCGCGCACATTCCAGCGATGTGCTGACGATTCGCGATTTTATTCCGGTTGCCGGATCGCAAAGTCCAACCAAGATCCGGTAGACGCCGGGCTTTACATCGGCGGCCACGGGTACGGCGTGAGTCGGCGGGTGCGCCGGGTTCGCGACCGCGCCCTCCCGCAGACTGGTTGCCAGCGGGTAATCGCCGTAGAAGACCGGCGCGCCGGCCGAGTTCAGCATGTGGACGAAGACCGTCAAGTCGCCGACCGGCGCGTCAGGCGCCCAAAAGCTCCAAACCAGATCCAGTCCGAACGCGCCGCCGCGCCGGACGGGGCTTTCCGAAACGCGCGCGCTGACCAGCCGGAGACCCGCTTTGAAGGTGACATCCGCGGCTCCGAAGGCGGCGACGGTTCCGGCGGTGGCGTTCGACACGCCGCCATCCACGGCGCGATTTTTTCCCCGTTCGAGCGCGCGCGCGATCTCCGCGACGGTGGAGAGCGGAGCAGGGGCCACGCGTAGCCGATCCAGGATCAGCGCGGCGTTCGTGGTTGCACGGAGCGCCAGCCATGTTTCGGGCATATCCCTGGGCACGGAATAGACGAGCCGGATTTCACTGAAGCGATCGTTGGGAATTTTTTCGACGTTGGCGAACTGTTCGCTCCGGACGACGCCCCAGCGATTGAGCAGTTGCAGCCGCAGCCCAAAAGGTCTTTCAAGCTTCTCGATCGCGCGCAAGCTGACCGTTACCGAATAGGCGCCCGGATCGAGCATCAGCGGACCGAGTCTGACACAACCGTTAGAGATCGCCTCGCCCGCGATCTGTAGCGCCCGCCCGCCGGCGGCCCGCTGGTCGGCGATTCGCTCGCAGCCTGTCGCATCCATATCGCCGGCATCGAAATCCAGTCCGCCAAGCGCATCCAGGTATTCGCAACTAATGCCGTAGAGACGAAAAAGGCCGGCGGCATCCAACCGCTTTGCTTCCAAAACGCGCGCCGCCAGGGCCGCGACTTCCGGCTCCAGGGGCCCCACCACAGCCCCTCCGGCGCCTTGCGCATCGAGCACGGCCATGGCGGCCAGGGTCGGGTTTTGCGTCTCGAGCGCGCCGCGTTTCAGGAGCGGCACGGCCTCCGCGGAAAGTCCGGCGTTGGACAGGTAGCGTCCGATCTCTTCGGCGCGCGTGGCGAGCATCACGCGGGCCCGGCCATAATCCGCGCGGGCGGTCCAACGGTAAAACGAACGCGCGCGGTTTGAGGGAAATTGACCGCGCGGACGCGGGATCGGCAGATAGCGGAACTCATTGGGCGTCATGGCCCAGGCTTTGCGGACGCCGCCAAACGACCAACTCACAAAATTGGGCATGCCCCCGTTCTGCACGGCCACCCAGGCCACTGTCAGCGGCGCATCGGCCACCAACCAGCGGGTTAACGGCAATTCCTGGGCGACGATCGCCTGCTTTTCGCTGCGGATGAATTCGGGTCCGTTGTCGAAGATGAACTGGTTGCCGTTCTCGGACGGAAAGCGCTGAAACGTCGGCATCGCCGCATCGGCCCGGATCCACGACGAGGCGCCCATCAGCAGTTCGACCGACGTGTTATTGAACACTGTCAACGACCGGTCTTCCAGTGTGAAGCGTTTCCACGGCAAGCAGGCCGACTCCGGCAGGAAGGGCGAGAGGTTGCTGCGCGCCCAGACGGTCCCAGCCGTCCTGTTTACGGCGAAGCCCGCCGTTGTGAAGGTATATCCGCCACACTCGACTGCCATGGCGCGGGGCACGTTCTCCTGGGACCAGGCCAGCGCGTTGCGGCTCGTGTCCTGGTGCCAGAAGAAAAAAGCCTCCCTGGCCGAGTAAAGGAGCAGGTAACCGGAGGCCAGCGTAACGACCACCACGCGGGCTGTTGTAAGCCGGCGCTGGAAGCGGGGCGGGACTGCCAGCGGCCAGGTGAAGACCACGGCCGCCATCAGAAAGAGCGATGAGGTCATCAATGTGTGGTAGACCGGGTGAGCCAGCGGGCGCAGACTCACGCCGATCAGGAAATAGGCCAGCGGCAGCGCGCAGAGGATCAAATGGCGAGGCTCGCGTTTCCGCAGTTGCGCCAGCAAAAGCAAAACGGCCGCCACCACCAGAGGTCCCAAGACATCCCACAGAACAGGCAGATTCCGCCGCATGGAGAAGAGCAGCCGTGTTACGCGCCCGCCGTTGCGAATCTCGTCGGGAACTCCGCGGAAACTCGATACCTGCGCGAAGAAATTGACGATGTCCAGCACGTTCTGGCTGAAATGCGACCAGAGCGTGGGAATGGCCAGGAAAAGCGTGCCGAAGCCGATCGCCGCCAGGAACCCGGCGCGCCGCAGCGCCGCCGGCTGGATCAGAGCGCGCAGGCTGCCGGCGCGCAGGATATGCGCCACGCCGACAGCCAGCACGGCCATCCCGGCATGATATTTGGTGGCAAAGGCGCAGGCGGCCGCCATTGCGGCCCACAGGTAATCGCGATAACGGCCATGACGGTGGATGCGAAAGGCGAAAAGCACCGTCAGCATGGCGAAAAAGGAAGCCGTGCTGTCGGCGGTCGCGAAATGGCAGGAGGCCATGTCAACCGGCGAAACCGCCAGCAGGAGGGCGGCTACCAGTCCGGCGCCGATCCCGAAGTTCTCGCGGCCGACCTGGAACAGAAGCAGGATCAGCCCCGACGCGAACAGGACATTGAGTATGCGGGTGAACCAGAAGAGCGTCAAAAAATCGGGGTAATGATCCACGACCGGAACGCCCGCCAGCGCCTGCGCGCCGGCCGCCACGGCCATGCCCGCCCGGCAGGCGTATTCCACCAGGTGCGCGTTGAAATATGGATAGGCATCGTAGTCCAGAATGCCGTTATGCGCGTAATAGCGCCCATCCAGGAAACGCTGTTCGGCGCGGATCTGCTTGGAGGTGTCCGGGTGATAGTCCACGCCCTCGTGGAGATCGTGCGAGAGGCCCCAAAATCGCAGCACAAGCCCGGTCGCGAGAATCGCAAATAAAGCCCAACGGCAGCCGCGCGTAAGTTGCGGCGTGGAGTTTGTCGGTTGATGTTGCATTGGCAGTAGCGCAGCCTAGCCGGAGAGCCCCGCGTTGTCCACCGGATAACTGATTTTTCGGATGGCCGCATGGGATTGTGTGGGGTATACTGCCGGTCCATGAATGAAACACGCATCTTCACGGTTCGGCCGGCGGGATTCGCCGACGTTGAGACGATCTACGGGCTGATCAAGGAACATCCCCAGGAACTGCTCGCCAGGCCGGTTTACGACATTGTGCAAAATGCGGACCGTTTTCTGGTCTGCGAGTGCGAGGGCCAGATCGTGGGCACCGTTTCATGGGGCATCCTGCCGGAAATAGGGGTAGCGATGCAGCCGACGGTGGAGATCAAGTCGCTGGCTGTGCGTCCCGGCTACATGCACTGCGGCATCGGGCGACGGCTGGTGGGAGCGGCCATCGAGCATGTGCAACTGCTGGCGCCGGCGCAGATCATCGTGCTGACTTTTACGCCTGAGTTCTTCCGGAAACTCGGTTTCCGGGAAGTGGCCAAGGCCTCGCTGATGCACAAGCTGTACATGGGCTGCATCAACTGCGCCAAATACGATTCGCCCTTCACCTGCCCTGAAGTGGCGATGGCGCTGGCAAAGTGACCGTTCGTCCGGAACGCGCGCGGGATTGGGAATCATGACGCCTTTCGTTCATCTGCACGTTCACACCGAATACAGCCTGCTGGACGGCGCCTGCCGGGTTAAAGACCTGATCGGCGCCGTCGCGGAGCAGGGCATGACGTCGGTCGCCATCACCGATCATGGCGTGATGTACGGCATGGTGCCTTTCTTCCAGGCGGCGCGCGCCAAAGGCATCAAGCCGATTCTGGGCTGCGAGGTCTATGTGGCCCATGGCAGCCGTTTGGAACGGCGCGGCGAAGGCTCGAAGCAGCCCAACCATCACCTTGTGTTGCTGGCCACCAACGCCGCCGGTTACCAGAACCTGATGCGGCTGGTGAGTCTGGCGCATCTGGAGGGCTTTTATTACAAGCCGCGCATCGATAAAGAACTGCTGGCGCAGCACCACGAGGGGCTGATCGGACTTTCGGCCTGCCTCAAGGGCGAGGTAGCCGAGTGCCTGGCGGAGGGGGATGTGGCGGGCGGGCGGCGGGTGGCCGGACAGTACGCCGAGATTCTGGGCAAGGACAATTTTTTTCTGGAGATGATGGATCACGGGATTCCCGAGCAAAAGATCGTGAATCGGGAATTGGTCGGTTTGTCCAAGGCGCTCAAACTGGGGCTGGTGGCGACCAACGACGCCCACTACCTCAAACGCGAACACGCCGCCGCGCACGAGGTGCTGCTCTGCATCCAGACCCAGACGCCCTTCAGCGATCCGAAACACATGCGCTATGCGTCGAACGACTTTTATCTCAAGAGCGGCGACGAAATGGCCGCGCTTTTCCGCGAGGCGCCCTCGGCGCTCTCCAATACGCTGGCCATCGCCGAACGCTGCGACGTGGAAATCAAACTCGGCGAACCGCATTTCCCGGTTTTTACCGTGCCCAAGGGTTACACCCAGAAATCCTACCTGCTGCATCTGTGCCACGAAGGCCTGAAGCGCTGCTATGACATTGCCGACAGCGCCCATCCGCGCAACGATCATGACCGCGAAGTGCTCGCGCGCCTGGCGCTCGAAATGCAGGTGATCGAGAAGACCGGCTTTATCAATTACTTTCTGGTGGTCTGGGATTTTGTGCACTATGCCAAGACCCACCGCATCCCCGTCGGGCCCGGCCGCGGCTCGGGCGCCGGCAGCCTGGTGGCCTATCTGCTGGGCATCACCGGGCTGGACCCGCTGCGCTACGGCCTGATTTTCGAACGCTTCCTCAACCCCGAGCGCAAGTCGCCGCCGGACTTCGATATCGATTTCTGCCAGACCCGCCGCGGTGAGGTGATCGAGTACGTCAAGGACAAGTACGGACGGGAGAATACGGCGCAGATCATCACCTTCGGCTCGCTGGGGGCCAAGACGGTGATTCGCGATGTCGGGCGCGTGCTCGAAATTCCGCTGGGCGAATGCGACCGCTGGGCCAAGATGGTGCCCGACGACACCAAGATCACCCTGCGCGCGGCGCTGGAGATGCGCCCCGACTTCAAGAAGGAATACGAGACCAACGCCAATTGCAAGCGCATCCTCGACACCGCTTTCGTGATCGAGGGGCTCTACCGCAACGCAGGCACGCACGCCGCCGGGGTGGTCATCGGCGAGCGGCCGTTGATTGAAATCGTGCCGCTGACGCTGGATAAAGACAAGCAGGTCATGACGCAGTACACCATGGAACCGATCGGCGAGATCGGCCTGCTGAAGATGGACTTTCTGGGCCTCAAAACGCTGACCGTGATCCAGGAGGCGTTGGATTTGATCAAGCAGGTGCGCGGCGAGACGGTGGACATAGACGCCATTCCGATGGACGATGCCAAGACCTACGAACTGCTCAGGCGCGGCGACACAGCCGGAGTCTTCCAGCTCGAATCGGGCGGCATGCGCGACCTGGTGCGGCGCGTCGGCGTGGATCGCATCGAGGATTTGATCGCCATGATCGCGCTCTACCGTCCGGGCCCGATGAACATGCTCGAGCCTTACGTGGACCGCAAGACCGGCAAGGCGCCGATCACCTACGATCATCCGCTGCTGGAACCCGTGCTGGCCGAAACCTACGGGGTCATGATTTATCAGGAGCAGGTCCAGAAGGTGGCCAACGTGCTGGCGGGCTATTCGCTCGGACAGGGCGATATTCTGCGGCGCGCGATGTCGAAAAAGAAAGCCTCCGAGATGGAGGCCCAGCGCAAGACCTTTATCAAGGGTTGCGCCGACAAGAACGGCATTCCGGCGGAGCAGGCCTCGGCCATCTTCGACAACATCGCCACCTTCGCGGGCTACGGCTTCAACAAGTCGCACAGCGCGGCTTACGGAATCGTCTCGTTCCAGACCGCCTATCTCAAGGCGCACTATCCGGCCGAGTTCATGGCGGCGATGCTGTCGGCCGAAATGGGCAACACGGACAAGCTCCCGCTCTATACCCGCGAGGCGCGCGCGATGGGGCTGGAAGTTTTGCCGCCGCATGTGAACGAAAGCAACGTGCGCTTCTGGCCGGGCCAGGGGACCATCCGCTTTGGCCTGGCCGGAATCAAGAACGTCGGCGAGGGGGCGGCCCAGGAAGTCGTGGCCGAAAGGCAGCGTAATGGTCCCTACCGCGGCCTGCTGGATTTCTGCGCCCGTGTGCCCGGCGGGCTGGTTAACCGCAAGACGATCGAGAGTTTGATCCGCTGCGGGGCTTTCGACGGCCTCGGCGGCGACCGCAGTCGGCTGTTCGCCGGGGTCGAATTTGCCATCAACCGGGCGGCCTCGGCGGCGCGCGACAAGCAGTCCGGCCAGGGCAGTCTGTTCGACATGCTGCCCGAGGCGGCGGGATCGTCGCAGGCGCTGAAAGACGACGCGCTGCCCGCGGCCCCGGCCTGGAGCGAGGGCGAGCGTTTGGCGGGCGAACGGGAACTGCTGGGGTTGTTCATGACCGGCCATCCGCTAAGCCAGCATCTCTGGATTCTCGAACGTTATCCGCTCTCCAGCGTGGAGGGGCTGCGCCATGTCGCGCCGGGCTCCGTCACGCGTGTGGGCGGCCTGGTCGCCGTGCTGGACGTGAAGGTCAACAAGCGCAAGGAAACCATGGCCGTGCTGCAGTTGGAGGATCTCGACGGCCGCGTGGAAGTCGTGGTTTTTCCCGATTGCTACCGCGAGTACGCCGCGCTGCTGACCCAGGATCAGGCGCTGCTGATCTGCGGCGAGGCGCGTCGCGACGCCAACGAGCCCGACGCCGCGACGACGGTGATCGCGCAGGAGATTCACAGGCTTGAAGACGCGCCGCGTCTTTTTACGGAGCGGATCGAACTGCATGTGACGGCGGAAAACTACGATGAGTCCAAGCTGGCGGCGGTGCGGGATCTGGCGCAGGCCAATTCCGGCAACACACCGCTGGTGCTGTGCCTGGAATTTCCAGGCGCCGAAAAGGTCTTTGTGCGCGCCGGCGGGGAGTTCCGTGTCACGGTTTGCCGGGACTTGATCGAGGGACTGCGCCGCCTGCTGGGCGAGGCCCATGTCGCGGTCGTGCTGCTCGCGGCGCCCTGCCTGAAAAAGCGCAAGCCGCGCGCCTGGGAGCGTAATGGCGATGGCCATTGAAGCTGAAGACGCGCCACGCTGCGATGCGCCGACTGTGACGCAGTCATGGCGCATGCAGACTCCGGACGGCGCGGTTTATGGCCCTGTCTCGCTGCTGACGCTTTGCAACTGGGCGATGGATGCGCGAGTCACCCCGGGCTGCCGTGTGGCGTGCGACGGCCGCCCCTGGCGCGCGGCGGAAACGATGCCCCTGCTGGGTCTGGAATGGAATCTGGTCCTGGAAAGCGGCGCGCAATACGGACCGCTGCACTTTCTGGCCCTGCATGAATTGGCGCGCGAAATTCCCAAGGGCGTCCAGTCCTGGCTGGTCCACCGGCCCAGCGGCGAGCGCTGGCCGTACAGCGGGCCGCTGGCGCCCGACACGGTGCGCGAGTTTCGGGAACGGCTGGCGTCCCAGATGCGTGAAGCCGGGCGTGCGGCCGGCGCGGGCGATGCGGCGGCGCTGCGGGCGGCCACGGAAGAGCGCGACCGCCTGAGGGCGGAACTGCAGGCGCTTAAGAGCGCAAACGATGTCGAACTGCGCCGTCTGGCCGGAGAAGTCGCGCGGATCACCCAGAAGTTTGACGCGGAAAATGCCGCCGCGAAGGCGCGGCAAGATCAGGCCGAACAAGCCGCCGCCGCGTCGCTCGCGCAGGCGGAGACGGCTGGCCGGGCGCGCTTGAATGGCCTGCAGGACGAATTACGGCAACTTCGCGACCGGCTGGCGGCTGGGGAGACCGAGCGGGAAGCCATGGCGGCGCGGCTTAAGATTCAGGACACCCGGCGGGACGCCGCGGAGACGCAACTTGCGGCGGCGATCGAACAAGCCCGGACGCAGCGCGCGGAACTGGACTTGTCGCGCCGCCGGTGGCAGGATGAAGCCCAGAAATTGCGCGAGGCCGCGACGGCGCGCGCAGCCGAGGCGCAGGCGGCGGAACGAGACTCGCGCGCGGCGGGCGAACAGGCCGGGCATGAGCTCGACGCATTACGCGCCCAACTGCTCCAGCGTGAAACGCATCTGGCCGATGTGCTGCGCGAACAGGAAGCGCGCGAAGCGGTCTGGCGGCGCAAGTGCGAGGCGCAGGCTGCCGCGCAGGCGGCGCCGGCCGCTGAACGGGTGATCGAAGTTGAATACGAACGGCACGCGGCCGCGGACGATGGGCAGACCGTGCCTGCGCCCGCGGCGGCTGAAGGCGAGCCGCCGCGAATGGCTTCGCGCGATGTGCTGGCCGGTTTGGAAGCGCGGTTGCAGGCGGAACTGACGGCTTGGGAACAGATGCATCAGACTAAGAAGCGCCGCTGAAACGGCGTGAACGACAGGCGGACGAACGATGAGCGATACTACATCCAACGACGATGGAAAACGCAGCGATATCGGGAATCTGACCGAAATTCTGCGTTTGCAGGCCGAGACGCTGGCGCGCATGACCAGCCGCATGGGCGAGGCGGCGCAAGCGGTCCCAGCCGCGGCGCGGCTGCCGCCGGGCGCGCGCTTTTCCGATGACGACGAGGATGACGATGAGGCGGGCGGGAACGACAATTTGCCTGTGCTTGCAAAGGATCCCTCTATTTCCGGAGAAGCCCTGCCGGTGCTGAATACTTTCAGGAAATTTCTGGCCGATGAACGCCGCCGCGCGCGACGCCGTTTGACGGTGGCCGCGAGCGTCTTTGCGGTGTTGCTGATCGCGATATTGACGGCGCTGATCTGGGTCGGGCGGGATCGCCTGCAAAACATGCGCGACGAATTGGCCGGCAAGCAGGAGCAGCTCCAAACCGGACTGAAAGTGGGATTGCAGGAGCATGAGGGGCAGATTCTCGAAAAAAACCGCAAGTTGACCGACGACAAGGTCAATCAGGTCGCCGCCGCGACCCTGCGCTATGGCGCGGCTTTGACCAATCAGGCGGCCAAGACCCAGCACGAACTGCGCCAGGATCTGGATGCCCAGGGCATGGACCTGGGGCGCGCGAAAGAAACGGTTTCAAAGTTGCAGATCGAAAACGCCGATCTCGCCCGGCAACTGGAGGAACTGCGTTTCCGCACCGAGTATCTGACCGATATGTTGAGCAATCTCGTGACACGCAGCGCCGCGCCGGAGCCGCCCAGGGCGTTTGTCATGGACCCGGGCACGATGCAGGTGACCAACGCCAATCGCACGATGCGCTTCCGCGTGCCGGGCATGTAGAAGGTGGAAGGTGTTAGGTGGGAGGTGGGAGGGGGGACGGGCGGTGGCTGGGAGTGGTTGAGCGGCCGGGTTTGGCGCATTGATTGATGATGAAACTGGCCACTTTCTCGCCGAGGAATTCGTAACCGGCCTGGGTGAAGTGAACTCCGTCAGGCATCAGCAGGGTGTCCCGGCCCTTTTGCGTCACCAGCGAGAAAAGATCGTTTACCGGAACGCCAAGTTCTCCGGCCACTTCCGCGGCCGCGGCATTGTAGGCGACAACGTCGGCCTCAAAACGGTCAAAAGGTTTATTCCGATTGAGATCATGCGTCCCGCAGTTGATATGCACGATATTTGCCGGGCGGGCGATCACCCATTGGTCCAGATTGTCGAGTGCGTTGGCGCTGGTCCCGCCGTTTTCCACAGGGCCCCAAACCTTCGCCCGGCCGGCCAGCAAACGGCCGACAACCTCCTGATAGCCCATGCGAATCGAATCCCCAATCAGCGTCACTGTTTGCATAATCGCACTTTTCCTCGCACTTTTTGCTTGTCAGTCCCGCCCGATCTGTTAAGGTAGCTCTTCCGCTGCCAATCCGGCAAGCGCATGCGTGCCTGTAGCTCAATTGGATAGAGCATCAGACTACGGATCTGAGGGTTGCAGGTTCAACTCCTGCCAGGCACGCCATTTCCATTCACGCCGCCGTGGCCGCCAGGGGCGGGAGGGGGCAATCCAGAGCGTCGCACACGGCGCGCAAGAGCGCCCCTTCGTCGGGATGAACCACGCCATCGGCGGAGACCGTCGTGACGCAGGCCTGCACGAGCGTTTGCTTGCATTGCGGCGACACGGTGGCCAGCGTGTCGAGGGCTTTGTCGGTTTGTTCCAGCGACCAGCGGGCCGTCGGCGGCGGCACGGTATCGTCAGGAAACAGCACCTTCATGCCGGCGGCGTAGGCGCGTCCGGCTTCAGCTTCGTCGCGAGTCCCATAGTGCGCCAATGTCACCAGCAGGGTCGCGCAATCCAGCCGCACGACGCGCAGGTTGTTGTATTGCACCGAGCGGCGCGGCGCCTGGAGGAAGGTCGCGTCGAGATTCCTCACCAGCATGCGCATGACGGCGTACTCGAAAAGATTGATGCCCTCGTCGGCCGTCACCATGTCCAAGACTGTTTGACGGAAGCCCGCATAATCGTCCGCCGGCATCAGCCGCAAGGCCGCCATGGCCAGATCCGCCAGCGGCAGGCGGGCCGCCGGATCGAGCCCCGCCAACGTGGCCACGGCCGCTTCCGCGTCAACCGCCCGCACTTTTCGTTCGTTCAAGTCCAGCGCCTTGAACTGCGCCGCGCGCACTTCAGGGCGCTGGTCGAGCAGCAGGGCGTAGACCGTTAATCTCGCCCCGTCGGTCGTGCGCACCGTCTCGCGCAACCGCGCCGGTATGCGCGCCAGCATGGCGGCCATATAGTCCACCGCCTGCGGACGCAACGTGCCGACGCTGTCCATTACCAGATTCGACGGCACGCCCGCCCGCGGCGCGGAGGGCGGCGAGGGTGGGGTGGACGCCGCCGCGAAGCCCATCGCCGCGGCGCCGCCGGCGGGTTGCTCGCTCTCAACTGCCTGAGCGGATACGGGCGCAGTGGCTGCGGCAAAATCCGGTTCGATCCGGCGGATGCGTTCGGCCAGCGGTGGATGCGTGGCAAAAATGCCCAACCACGATTCGCGCAAACCGTTGGCGAAATAGAAATGGCTGGCTTCCGCGGCCCTGGGCGTGGCCAGCCGCGAACCGGCATCCAGCCCGCCGATTTTTTTCAGCGCCCCGCCGATGCCGAGTGGATTGCGTGTGAACTGCACGGCCGAGGCGTCGGCTAGAAATTCCCGCTGCCGCGAAACCGCCGCCTTGATCAGGTTGGCGAAGAAAACCCCGACATAGCCGATGATCCAGAGCGCCAGGCCGATCAGCACGAGCGCCACGACCAAACCTCCGCCCTCGCCCTTGCCGTCGCGCGACGAACGCCGCGATCCGCCCCCGCCGCTGCCGACCAGGCGGAAGAGCAGGTAGCCGACCATGGCGATCGCCAGAATGCCGTTCAGTAGTCCCATCAACCGGATATTGAGGCGCATGTCGCCATTCAAAATATGACTGAACTCGTGCGCCACGACACCCTGCAACTCGTCGCGTGTCAACGAATCCAGCGCGCCGCGGGTGACCGCCACGATGGCGTTGGAGGTGGTAAATCCCGCCGCGAAAGCGTTGATCCCGGACTCCTGCTCCAGTACATAAACCGGCGGAACCGGCACACCCGAGGCGAGCGCGATTTCCTCCACGACGTTCAGCAGACGGCGTTCCGCACGGTCGGCCGTGTCCACATTGACCAGCGTGCCGCCAAGACTTTCCGCCACCGTCGCGCCGCCGCCGGACAGTTGCGCGATCTTGTAAGCGGAACCGAGAATTACCACCAGCAGCGTTCCGCCCGCCACCCAGGCGAACAGCAGCGGATCCCAGACCAGCAGCGGCGGCGGGTTGTCGGGTCCGAATCCGGCCCCTGGCGCATAGGTTCTGAGCGCAGTTCCCACGACCAGATAAACGGTCCCGATAATCAGCGCCACCGCCAGGGCATAATAGAACAGCAGGAGCGTCGTCCGCCGCCGCGCCTGTGCTTGATGCTCGAAGAAATTCATGATCGAAAATGAAAAGGGTTCAGGGTGTCAGGGTTCAGGAAGGCCAAAATAGTGATTCACCCGCAAGTTCTCAGATCTGACCCTGAACCCCGACCCCTGAACCCTCCCCACCTTTCTCTCAGGTGAACTGAACCTTCGGCGCCTGGCGTTCGGCGGGGGCTTCAACCTCGAAAAGCTGCGCCGGGGCGAAACCGAAGGGGCCCGCGACCAGGACGTTGGGGAAGACCTCGCGCGCGGTGTTGTAGACCATCACGGCGTCGTTGTACGACTGCCGGGCGAAGGAGACGCGATTTTCGGTCGAGGTTAATTCCTCGCTGAGCTGCATCATGTTCTGGTTGGCCTTGAGATCCGGATAGGACTCCGCCAGCGCGAAGAACTTGCTCATCATGCCGGTCAGCAGGGCCTCGGAACCCATCAGTCCCTTCATGGCGGCGGGGTCGCCGGGGTTGGCGGCCGCGGCCTGGCCGGCGGCCACGCACTGGTTGCGGGCCTTGATGACGTTCTCAAGCGTTTCACGCTCGTGTTTAAGATAGCCCTTGGCCGTTTCGACCAGATTCGGAATCAGGTCGTAGCGCCGCTTGAGCTGCACGTCAATCTGCGCGAAGGCGTTTTTGAACTGGTTGCGCAGCACAACCAGACGGTTGTAGATGCCGACGATGAACACCAGCAGGACGACGACCACGATTAAAGCTATCAGCCAGCCCATAAGTAAGCTCCTTTCAACAACGAAGTTACCCGCCTTATCGCGCAAATACCCGGTGTTTGTCAAGCGCCGATGGATTGAGCGCCGATGGATTGAGCAAGATGGCGGGAGCGTGTCGGGACAGCAATTCTCATTATGGCCTCTAGAATACGGACGACACGGAGGTCGTCCCTCCAAAAACTTGGGAATCACGGGTGTTTTCGTGAATGGAGGGACGACC
>JANYBP010000047.1 GCA_025360745.1 bacterium | reverse complement strand
TTCGCATTATGGCCTCTTGCGCAGGTCCGGACGACACGGAGGTCGTCCCTCCATTCACGAAAACACCCGTGATTCCCAAGTTTTTGGAGGGACGACCTCCGTGTCGTCCGTATTCTAGCGGCCATAATGAGAATTGCTGGGTCTAATGCCGTCCCGACGTTTCATCCACAAGCATTTCGCACATGCCCACGCGGCGGCAGAGGCCTACCGCCCTCCAGAAGAATGGTCCAGTCAATCTCTATAACGTTCCATGGAGGGCGACGGGCCTCCGTCGCCGCGTGGGCATGTGCGAAAGACCGCTCAGCAACATAGCCGCAGCGTGCCTAGGCGAGGTTTTGGGCCAGAGTCAGCAGGTAATGAGCCATGGCGAGATGTCAGGGCAAGGTAGGGCGCTCTCGCCGAGAGCGCCGTTTTGGACCGTTCACGCATGTCTCGCAGATGCTGATTACCACGAAGAGCACGAAGATCACGAAAATGCAGAATACGGCCTGCTTCGGCAATGGAGGGACCGCCTTGCCACTCTGCGAAGTAGGTGCTCGCTACGTAGCACGAGCCGTGCCGTCCGCGTAAGTTATACAAGACGCTCAGATAATATTATATTATGCCGAAAGTGTGCGCAAATTAGGCCGCTAAATCGCGCTTTGCATAAAGGCCAAAGTTCAAGTGATAGCGAGGCAATAAATGGGAAGTCTGGTCGAGTCGCTGATAGAACTCGTGGCGGGAATTTGGCGCGCCGATTCCGAACTGCGCGATAATAGCGTGTTTGGTCAGTCTGAAGAGGATAGGCAGAATCGCAAGTGGGTCGGATGGTTGTGCGGCGGATTAATCCTGGTGGTAGTCATTGCGGGAGTCGTTTGGTGCTGGTTCAGCCAGTAAGAATGACAATTTTACGACAAGACAAAAGATGAAATCGGCCATTATCGTGTTGGGCGCGCCAAACGACGCGCGGGGCAATCTATCGAGCATTGCCATCGAGCGCTGTCAGCGCGGCCTGGCAGAATACAGGCGCACGCCGGGGGCCAAAATCATTCCCACGGGCGGGTGGGGGGAGCATTTCAACACCACGGCGCAGCCGCATGGGTATTACACGAGGAAATATCTGGAGTCCAACGGTGTGCCGGCGGACGATATTCTGGAGTGCGTGGAGAGCGCCAACACGGTGGAGGACGCCCGCTTATGCCGTCCGCTGGTGGAACGGCACGGCTTTACCTGTCTGATCGTGGTGACCTCCGACTTCCACCTTGCCCGCGCGCGTTTTCTTTTCGAGCGGGAGTTTCCGGAAACCGGGTTGACGTTTTGCGGGGCCACGACACATCTTGCGGAGGAAGAACTTACCAGGCTTAAGCGGCACGAAGAAGGCGCGCTGGCCAGACTGCGGCAAGCATCCGAGCGCAGTACGCCGGACGAACGCCGCTAAAGCGTGGTCAGCTTGGGAGCATGCGCGAGCAGGAAGTTCTCGGCCTCGGGATTCCAGAGTCCGTTGTGGGCCGCGCAAAGACGCGCCAGTTCGGCGAAAAGCGGTTGGGTCTGACCGGCCGCCGCAAAGTCGCCGATCGCGGTCAACGGCAAATCGTACTGGGTATAAATCAGCTTTTTACCGCCGGGTATCGAGGGCAGATTCAAGATCGCTTCGCGCGCCGCGGTGATGCCGCCGACATGCGTAATCATGGCCGAGGGATTGATGCGTCCGGCCGACATGAGCGCCAAAGCCTCGCGCATGTCGTCGGTATTGCCGCCGGAGGTGCCCACGATATGGGTCTCGGCGTAATGCACGTTGTAGAAATTCAGTTTGGCCGCGAAATCGGTCCGATTCGGCCCCGCGAAGAAGTTGAGGCAGCCGTTACGGCCCAGCAGCGCATCGGCCTGCTCGATCACCGGCGCCACCGGCGCGAAGGCGAAGACATCGTCGAATCCCTGTTTTGTCAGGCCGCGTAAATGGCCCAGCGCTTCGGCGGCATTGGCGGTGTTGACGTAGAGCAGTTTGACCCCGTGGTTGGCGGCATCGCCGGCGGTCATGAGCTGCGCCGCGCGATCGAGTCGCCCCTGGTCAATGTCGGTCACGACGAGCAGGCGGGGGCGGCGCGGTCCATGGATCAGATAGTCTATGCAGCCGAGGCCCATCGGTCCCGCGGCCGCCAGCAAGGCGCAGTCGCCGTCCTCCACGATGCCCATCAGGTGCTGGTAGTTCCCGTAGCGCGTGTGGTACTGGGCGTGGCAGGCGCCGATCACGCAGGACATCGGTTCGCTCAGCGAAGCCTTGTAAAAAGCGTCGCCGGTGTACTTGAGCAGACAGTCCATCTCCATGACCATCGAGGGCACGATTACGAAACCGGCCATGCCGCCGATCCAGCGGAAGGAATACCCCGGCGCGTCCAGCGAGCCCTTGTAACCGAGCGCGGGTTGAATCGAGAATTTTTGCCCCGGCGCGAACTGTCCGGCCCATTTGCCGCCCACGGCGCGGATATAACCGGCGAACTCGTGCGAGATGATGACCGGCTTTTCGCCGACATCCTTGGGCACACGCTTGTGGTCGGCGCCCTGCTCGGCCGCCTTGTGGTCCGACATGCAGATCGAATTGGTCACGACCTCGGCCAGGATTTCGTCTTCGCCCATCCCCGGCAGTTCGAAGCTTTCCAGCCGCAAATCGTTTTTTCCGTAAAGCCGCAAAGCTGTGGTATTCATCCGGTCAACATGCCCCATTCATTTCCACTATTCAAGGATGAAGACAAAATCCTGATTGTTTTACCGTTCACCGTTTACTGTTCACTGTTTACTGCCTACTCTCCGCCGTGCCAGCAGCGCCAGCCAGGCGGCCAGCGACAGGAGCAGCATAGCGGCGCCTATTTGCGTGGCGGCCTGCGTCCATGATGCCTTCCCCAGGCCGCTGCCAACCAGCGTGACCGCCAGACTCGCCGGCAGCATGCCAAGAAAAGAGCCCGTCAGGAATACGCGCTGCCGCACGTTGGTCATGCCGAGTAAGAGGTTGATGATGATGCCGGCGATCGGCATTTGACGCAGCAGCACGATGCCCAGCGTGGTGGGATGTTGAAAAAGGCCGTGCAAACGCGCGTGCCGCTGAAGCCGACGCTGCACCCAGGCCCGTCCGCCCCAGCGGGCAAAGAGAAAGGTCAGGTATGAGCCCGCCAGCCCGCCGAAGTGGGCCGGGCACAAGCCGCGTTCGAAACCGAACATCATGCCGGCGATCGCGCAGAGCGCCAGACGCGGGACGCCCACAGCCACCGCCAGCGTGTTAATGGCGAAAAATATCAGCGGTGCGGCGGCGCCGGTGTCCCGTATAACCTGCTTCCAACTTTGAAGATCCGTCACCCGGTTGCGCAGGGGCGTGGCATGCAGGGCCACCAGAATGGCCGCGAACAGCAGTCCGAAAAGCAGCATGCGCTGCGAATCGCGGCCCGGTCTTCCGCGCCGCCGCGCCGCCGGTAACGATTCTGAAGGCGTCTCGTGCATCGCGGAGATAGTAGGGGGCCGGACTGAAACGGTCAATCTGAACCCATTGTGCTTGCCAGACAGACGGTGGTTATGGCAGATTAGCGCCCATGAATTGCATGCGTTCGATCCTGGTATTGACGGTCGTGGCGGGCGTCGTTTGCGCCTGCCGGCAGACCGATGTTCGCACCTATACGTTGCCTGTCGCAGGCGTCAAAAACGCAGCCTGCGAAACGGCGATTCGCGAGGCGCTGAAGCGCACGGAAGGCGTTCAGGCGGACAAGTTGACCTTCTCGCCCGGGGCGGTAACCGTGACTTACGACAGCATGCGTCTGGCGCACAAGAACATCGAAGCCGTGATTGCCGAGGCTGGTTTTACCGCTGGCGATACTCCCGCCAGTCCCGCCGCCGTCACCAACCTGCCCCCGGCCTGTCGTTGATTGAGCAGGGGAGCGCGCCGATATGCGGCCGCTGATCGAACAGTTTCTCGATTACCTGACGCTGGAGTGCGGGCTGAGCCCCAACACGCGCGCCGCCTACGGCGCCGACCTGTGCGCCTTCGCCGACTTTTTCCTGGCGCGCGGTGTGGATCGCCCGGCCGACATCCGCCGCGAAACGATCGTGGACGCGCTGCACGACGGCAAGGCCCGTGGATTGGCGGTCAACACCCTCTCCCGCCGCCTGGTCGCGCTCAAGGTCTTCCTGCGCTACCTCGTACAGGAAGGCATGCTCGAACGCAACGTGACCGACGTCATGGATGCGCCAAAGATTTGGAAACTGCTCCCCGGCACCCTGAGCATGCGCGAGGTGGACCGGCTGCTCGCGGCGCCGACGGGTGACGATCCGCGCCACCTGCGCGACCGGGCGCTGCTGGAACTGCTTTACGCCACCGGTATGCGCGTTTCCGAACTGGCCGATCTGCCGGTGGAAGACCTGCATCTCGATGCCGGCTATCTGCGGGTGCTGGGCAAGGGCAACAAAATGCGCGTTGTGCCATTCGGTGAAACGGCCAGACAACGCGTCGCGCAATACCTTTCCGAAGCTCGCCCGCGTTTTGTCAAAACGGGCGGCGCGCGCGAGCTTTTCCTCACCAACCGCGGCCGCAAGTTGAGCCGCAAGACCGTCTGGTGGCTGATCAAGGGCTATACCCGCGCGGCCGGCTTGACCGCGCGCGTGACGCCGCACACCCTGCGCCATTCCTTCGCCAGCCACCTGCTGGCCAATGGCGCGCCATTGCGGCTGATCCAGGAAATGCTCGGCCACGCCGATATCGCCACCACGCAAATCTACACCCATGTGGACGGTCGGCGCCTGATGGCGGTACACCGCCAGTTCCACCCGCGCGCGTGAGAGGATCGTTCTAAGGAGCCAAACATGAACAAGAAAGCGATTCGATGGTTGTACGGCGAGTTGCCGCGCCTGGTGGAGCAGGGGGTGTTGACACCCGATGCCGACGCGAAATTGCGCGCGCACTATGGAGTTGTGGAAGAGGCCCGTCCGGCGCGGCTGGCGGTGATCATCTTCGGTGTGCTGGGCGCCGACAGCAACGGCTTCGCCACCGTGGAACGTCTCGAACGCGAGGCGCCCGCGGGCGGGACCGCTTTGCCGATCCAGGTGAATTGGACCGAAGAAAAAAACGGCCAGGTTCATATCGCCTGGACCGGGCTGGACCGTTTCTACATGACCGAGAAAAAGGCGCCGGCCGCTGAAGAAGCCTATCGCGCGCACAACCGCGGCGCCAACCGGAGCTGTCACGTCACCGTGCGTGTCGGCGGCGGTCGCGCCGTGATCGAGAACCTGTTTATCGAAGATAAACCAATCCGAGAGTGGCTCAAATGACGCGCGGCGCAGGTTTTATCGCGGTTCGCCAATACGGGATTACAGATCCGCCCGTGGGATCCACTTGTTGAAACTCTTCATCACGAGAAAACTCTCGGTTGAGGCGATGCCGGCGATCTTTGCCAGGCTCTGGCCGAGGAAAGCGATCAAACCTCCCTTGGCGTCCACCCAGACCTCGGCCAGAATGTCGTAACGGCCGGCCGTGATGTGCGCGGAAATCACGTCATCCAGCCGCGCAATCTCGACGGCCTTCTTGGCCAGGTCTTTCGAGCAGGCGATGCGGATGCCGAGCAGCATCAGTTGCTTGTCAGGCGCCGCGTCGGGGTTGATCTGGCCGACGATGCGCAGTTTCCCGTCGCCGGTCAGTTTGCGCAGGCGGTTGCGGACCGTCCCCTCGGAAACACCAAGTTTGGCGGCGATCGCCTTGTAGCCGATGCGGCCGTCCCGGTTGAGCAGGGCCACGATGCGGCGGTCGATGCCGTCGACGCTCATGGCGCCTCCGCATAGGGGAGGCCATGGGCTTCCGCCACGGGCCGGTTGGTGAGTTTACCGAGATAGCAGTTGAGTCCGGCGCGGATCGGCTCGCTCTCGGCCAGCGCCTTGACTATCCCCAGATCGGCAATCTTCAGGCCGTAGCGGTTGGTGACGCTGGTGAGGGCCAGCGTCGAGCTCAGGCTGACCGCTCCCGGCATGTTCGCCACGCAGTAGTGTACGATTCCTTCCTCCACAAAAACCGGGTTGGTATGGGTGGTCGGACGCGAGGTCTCGATGCAGCCGCCCTGGTCGATCGCGATGTCCACGATCACCGCGCCCGGTTGCATCGTCCGCAACTGCTCGCGCCGGACCAACTTGGGCGCGGTCGCGCCGGGGATCAGCACGGCGCCGATCACGAGGTCGGCGGTCTTGATCTCCTGCTCGATATTGTAGGCGGTGGAATAGAGCGTCTGCACGCGCGAGCCGAAGATATCGTCAAGTTCCGCCAGACGGCGGGCCGAGATCTCCAGAATCGTAACCTCCGCGCCGAGCCCGAGAGCCATTTTGCAGGCGTTCGTCCCGGAGATGCCGCCACCCAGGATCAGCACTTTACCCTTGCGGATGCCGGGCACGCCGCCCAGCAGCACACCGCGGCCGCCGAAGGGCTTTTCCAGGTATTTGGCTCCCTCCTGCACGGAAAGACGCCCCGCGATCTGCGACATCGGAATCAGCAGCGGCAGCGAGCCGTCGGACTCCTGCACCGTTTCATAGGCCACGCCAATCGTCTGCGCCGCCAGCATCGCCTCGGTTAGCCGCCGGTCCGGCGCCAGGTGCAGGTAGGTATAGAGAATCTGCCCCGGACGGAACAGCTCGTACTCCGCGGGTAGCGGTTCCTTGACCTTGACGATCATCTCCGCGCCGGCAAACAGCTTGCGCTTGTCCGGCTCGATCCGGCAGCCCGCCGCCGCGTATTCGGCGTCGGTAAAGCCGGAGCCCAGGCCCGCGCCGGACTCGACGACCACGCCGTGCCCGTGCTGCACATATTCCCCGGCGCTCGCCGGCGTCAGGCCGACCCGGTATTCTTCCTTCTTGATCTCACGCGGCAATCCGATTTGCATGGCGGGGTTCCTTTGACTTCTGGTTATGGAAACCGTAACAGAGCGAGATGCTACTACGTTATCGGTAATCTGCAAGCTCAGAATTGCGGTTTTCCCCACGCGGGCGCATCTGCGATTAGGTGCATCGGCATGGCCCCAGGCAGTAAAGATGCGGGTTTGCGAGAATGTGTAATCGGGTTAACCACGTATAAATCCTTATGTTTTAAATGTGTACCTAATCGCAGATGCCCCCCCCCACGCGCGTGGGGAAAACCAGAAACTGGGGACTGAGATCGAGCGTTTCGCCGGACCATCCCCACGCGCGTGGGGAAAACTTCCCGCGCGGCCTTGAGGTGCTCTCGGATTTCGGACCATCCCCACGCGCGTGGGGAAAACCACC
>JANYBP010000046.1 GCA_025360745.1 bacterium | reverse complement strand
ATTCGCATTATGGCCTCTTGCGCAGGTCCGGACGACACGGAGGTCGTCCCTCCATTCACGAAAACACCCGTGATTCCCAAGTTTTTGGAGGGACGACCTCCGTGTCGTCCGTATTCTAGAGGCCATAATGAGAATTGCTGGACAAATTGAGTGTTCGGTGTTCAATTGCGAATGAAAGGAATATTATGACTGCCATGACATCCAGAGAGCGTGTGCTGCGGACGGTCAACTTCCAGGAAACCGACCGGGTGCCGATCGATCTTGGCGCCCTGAAAGCCTCCGGCATTGGCGTCAAGGCTTACAACCGCGTCAAGGCCAGGCTCGGCATTCAAACCAAGACCCGCATCTGGGATCCGAAATTCATGATCGCCGTGGTGGAAGACGAACTCATGCGGCGCTTCCATCTGGATGTGGTTCCGCTCGATATTTCATCGGTCTTGCACGATGCGCGGCCGGACGGCGAATGGCTTCCGAAAACGCTCTATCCCGAAGCCGACGGCCTGCTGCCGCCGGGCACCGAGATCGGCACGGATTCGGAGGGACGCTGGGCGCTGCTGGATCGAAACCGGCAACCGACGTCGTTACGCATGCCCCGCGAGGGTTACTACTTCGACGATATTTCCTTCAACGAATCCGGCGCCACGATCGATCCGGCGGGCTTCAAGCCCATCACCGGTTATACCGACGAACAACTCGCCGCCCTCCAGGCGCGCGGTAAATTTCTCCACGACAACACCGGCTATGCCATGCTCGGCTGGGGCGGCGGCGTCTGCTTCCTGGGCTTGAGCCTGATCACGGACCGCCCGAGCAATGTCACCATGGGACTTCCATCCGAGTGGATGATGATGCTGATGACCGAAAAGGAAACCTGCCACGAGATGATGGACAAATCCGTGGAGGCTTCGATCAGCTGCCTGACCCAGTTGCGCGATGCGGCCGGCGATTACTGTTTCGCCTGGGGCATCGCCGCCGACGACAGCGGCACGCAGCGCGGCGAGTTCATCAACCCGGAGTTATGGGCGGAAATGATCAAACCGCATTACGCGAAGTTGTGCGCCTGGATTCACCGGAACACCAAATGGAAAACCTTCCTGCATTCCTGCGGCTCGATCTACCACCTGATTCCGCACATGCTCGAGGCGGGCGTGGACATCCTGAATCCCGTCCAAACCTCGGCGGCCAATATGGACCCCGCCCGGTTGAAACGGGAGTTTGGCGGCAAGCTGGTCTTCTGGGGCGGCGGCTGCGACACTCAGAGCGTGCTTGCCACAGCCACCCCCGGGGAAATCCGCGAACACGTCCGCCAGCGCATGGCCATCTTCAAACAAGGCGGCGGATATGTCTTCAACCAGGTTCACAACATTCAACCCAACGTTCCCGCCGAAAATGTGATCGCCATGCTGGACGCCGCCTTCGAATACGGCTGACGGGAAAATGGCCGCGTGACGCGCATCGCCCACAATATGTAAGCGGCGATTGTCGTCTCGCTGTTTATAGCAAGAAAATCGGCGCAAACCGATGCGCATCAAGGGGAGCGTGGCATGCGAAATTCATGGACCGTCATTTTGGGAATCGCGGTCGCCTCGGTTTCAGCGGGCGCATTGCCTGACTCGTCGGACAAGCCGGACTTCTCCGGCGCGGCCGGGTTGGCGCTCAAACAAAGCGCCGCCGCCGCGCGGAACGGGTTGTGCCTCTATCTGAGCCCCGCCGAAAGCCGCGACCTCGCGCAACTCGCGGCTGGTTGCCGACTTGACGTTCAAGGCGTGGTCCCGGATCGCGAACGCGCCGGGCGCCTGCGCGACGAACTCCAAAGCAACGCGCTGGCGGACCGCCTGTCGGTAACCTGGCGTCGCACGTCCCACCTCCCCTATCTCGACAACCTCGTCAATCTGATCGTCGCGCCGAACTGGGGCCAGGGGGAGTCGAAAGGGCTGGCGCTGGCCGAACTCGTGCGCGTGCTCGCGCCCGGCGGCGTCGCGGTGGTGGGCGCCGACACGGGCCTGGATCCGGCCGCGCTGCTGGCCGAAGCCCGCAAGCTCGAACTCGCGCAGGCCGAACCGCTCGCCCGCCCCGGCGCCTGGATCGGTATCGTTAAAAAGATCAATCCCGCCTTTGGCGAATGGACACAGTACGCGGGCGGAGGCGGTCAAACCATGGTTTCGACCGACACGGCGGTTGCGCCCGGCAAGGAGGTGCGCTGGGTCAATCTGCCGACCTGGTCCAGCGGCGGTTATCGCAACGATGTCCTGGCCGGCGGCCGCAATTTTCACGAGGAAAACGAATGGAGCGGCGGCAAATCGCGCCAATGGGTGATGGTGGCGCGCGACGCCTTCAATGGCTGCGAACTCTGGCGCGAGAAGACCGGCATCGACAGCGCGGCCCACTTCAAGGCGCCCGACCGCAGCCTCTGCGCCGACGATAAGCGCGTCTACTACAACGACGGTTCGGAACTGATCGCACGGGACGCGGCCACCGGCAAACTGCTCATGAAATACGGCCGCTCCTCGGGCAGCGTCATCTCCGCGGGCGACTGGCTGATCACGCAAGGCGCCGTCATCGTCAAGGAAACGGGCAAGACGGTCATGGAACTGAACAACACGCCCTTCCACAGTTCTCCCGTGGCCTTGGATGGCGTCGTTTACGTTCTGAAAGGCGACAGCGCCAGCGGCGACGGCGTGGAGGCTTTCCGTATGACGGACGGCAAGAGTCTCTGGAAAACCGGCCTCAAGGATCTGGCCGCCCGCAAAGATAAGACGATCGCCCGCCTGATGGCCAGAGGCGAAAATGTTTATGTCGCCGTCGGCCTGAATGTCACCGCGCTCGACCGCGGCAACGGCAGCGTGCGCTGGTCTTATTCGCCGACGAACTCCATCAGTACCGTCGAAATCGCGGTCCTGCCCCTGGCCGATCAGGTTTCGCTCAGTTTCAAAGTCAGAACCGATGCCAAGGGCAACAGCGTGCTCGGCCAGATATTCCTGGATTCCGCCACCGGCAAGGTGGTCAAAAATTTCCGCGCCACCGCCGGCATCGCCGCGCGCTGCTGGAGCATGCGCGCGACGGATCGTTTCCTGCTGGGGGGAGACGCGCTTTTCATCGATCACAAGAGTTCGGAGTTTCTCGGCCGCACGCTGGGCGGTATCCGTCCCGGCTGCGGCGTCGGCAAGTCCGTGGCCTACGGACTGGAATACATGGGGCCGCACGGCTGCAGTTGCTCGGTCTCGCTGCGCGGGGCCGTGGCGACCTCTTGCGGCAGCGTCATGCCCAAGGGCGTGGTCTCACCCCAGTTGATCGAAGGCGCGCGCGCCGTCACCGGCGCGGCGGCGGCGGCGGGCGACTGGCCGGTTTATCGTGCCGACGTGCAACGCTCCGGCGCCTGCGCCGGCGAACTGCCCGCGCAATTGAAAAAGCTCTGGTCGGTCAAACTCGGCAGCGATCCGCTCCCGCAGGTCACCGGCGCCGGCGGCTTGTTGTTCGCGGCCGATCCCGAGCGACATCGCGTGGTGGCGCTCGCGCTCGCTAGCGGCAAAGAGCAATGGTCTTTCGCGACCGAGGGCCGTGTATCGGTTGCGCCCACTTATTACAAGGGCCTGTGTCTGTTCGGCGATCATGCCGGCTGGGTCTATTGTTTGGAAGCCGCCAGCGGCAAACTGGTCTGGCAGTTGCAGGCCGCGCCGGAGCAGAAGCTCATGAGCGCCTTCAACCGCTTCGAATCGGCCTGGCCGGTCAAGAGCGGCGTGCTGGTGGTCAAAGACCGGGCCTGCTTCATCGCCGGACGCTGCGGCATCATGGACGGCGGGATCTACTTTTACAGCGTCGAACCGCTGACCGGCAAAGTGCTGGCGCGCATGAACTATCATGACACGCGGCCGACCGATCTGCTCGTAAGCGACGGGCGGACGGTCATGCTGCCGCTTTCGCGCGAGGTGCTGGAGGGACAGCAACCCAGTTCCTATAACCCGGACGGCGACGATCCCGGCAAAACGGCGACGACCACCACGGTGGCGGCGGTGACACGCCTGCGGGCCGGGGGCGGAACCTACTACCAGCATGCGATCCTGGATATTCTGGGTTCGTTGGAACCGGTCCAGACGGCAAGCCGCAAAAAGGTGCTGACCGCCGGCAAGTACAATGGCGACCTGATCGTCTTCGACAAGGATCGCACGGTCATGAACGGACGCAACCGCGGTTTCTGGGCCGATGACCTCAAGACAAGCGCGGCGGACGGGGCGGGCATAGAATTCATCGTCTGCAAAGGCGCCTCGTCGTGGGTCAAGAAAGACACCGCCCAGCAGATGCAGGCGCTGCTGCTGGCGGGCGCGCGCGTTTACGGCGCCGGCATTCCGCAAGCGCGCGACGGACAGGACAAACCGGCGCTCTGGATTCTCTCGTCCGAGGACGGCAGGCAATTGCAGAAACTGCCGCTGGATGGCGCGCCGAACATAGACGGCCTTTCCGCGCTCGGCGGCAAACTGTTGCTGACCACGCTTGACGGCCAGCTCCAATGTTTTGACGCGCCCTGACCAGGAGCGGCGGGCGCAACCATGAAAAACTACGAAGAGTTTGTTTACGCGGGCGTCTTGGGGAAGGTCATCGGCGTCTACATGGGCCGCCCTTTCGAGGGCTGGACCAGGGCCGCCATCGAAGAGAAATGGCGGACGGTCAGCGGCTATGTCCATGAGGATCTCGGCAAACCGCTGATCGTTTCGGACGACGACATCACCGGCGCCTTCACCTTTATCCGGGCCCTGGAGGATTCGGGCCTCTACCAGAACACGCCGCCGGAATTTTACGGCGATTCCTGGCTCAATTACGCCCTCGAAAACAAGACCATCTTCTGGTGGGGCGGCCTTGGTCTCTCGACCGAGCACACCGCCTTCCTGCGGCTGAAAGAGGGCATCAAGGCCCCGGCATCCGGCTCGATCGCCTTGAACGGCCGTACGGTGGCGGAACAGATCGGCGCCCAGATATTCATCGACGCCTTCGGACTGGTTGCGCCCGGCAAACCCAAACTGGCCGCCCGCATGGCGCGCCATGCCGCCGCCGTCTCGCACGACGGCGAGGCCGTGCAGGCCGCCGTGGTCGTCGCCGCCATGGTCAGCGCCGCCTTCACCGAAAAGCGCATGGATAAAATCCTCGACGCCGGCGTCGCCCAGATTCCGCAAAACAGCCTGATCGCCCAGGTCCACCGCGACGTGCGCGCCTGGCGCAAGGCCGACCGCGACTGGCGCAAAACTTATGCCCGTATCGACAGGAAATACGGCTACCGGAAATATGGCGGCAACTGCCACGTCATCCCCAACCATGCCGTGATGGTCATGGCCTGGGCCTATGCCCCGGACGACTTTTACGAAGCCCAGCGCATCGTCAACACGGCCGGCTGGGATACGGACTGCAATGCCGCCAACGTGGGCGCGGTGATGGGCGTCAAGGTCGGCCTGCGGGGCATCAATGCCCGCTACGATTTCCAGGGGCCGTTTGCCGACCGCATCCTGCTGCCCACCGCGGAAGGTTCGCGCAGCACCAGCGATTGCCTGCAGGAGGCCATGCACATCGCCAGGATCGGACGCACCGTCATGGGCTGGCCGATCCTGCCGCCGCCCAAGCGCGGAGCCTGGCACCATTTCGACCTGCCGGGCGCGCGCCACGGCTATATGGTCGAGACGGTTCCATACTCCGGACGCAACACCGCCTGCATAGATAACGTGGCCGGCCATTCGAAGTTTGGACAACGCTCGCTGCGGATTTGTTTCGACACGGACGCCGGCCGCCAGGCCAGAATTTCGACGCCGGTGCTGGCCCGCTCGGAGGCCGCCGGCTACAGCGTCCTCTCGACGCCCCAGCTCTACTCCGGGATGACCGTGAAACTGCAAGGTTCGTCCGGCGCGCTCGCCGGCGCCGCCAGCGCCCGCCTCTTCATCCGCCGCCTCAAGGGAGGGCAATGGAGCGATACCGTTTTGCTGCACGGCAAACCCGCCCGGCTCAAGCCGAACGCGCCTTTCTCGCTGGCCTTGACGGTGCCGGAGACCGGCGGCTGCGCGGTGCTGGACCTCGGCATCGAAATCCGCTCGGACAGCGCCGTCCAGGGCGAAATCTTCGTGGACCGCGTCCGCTTCGCGGGCCGGGCGAAAATCTTCATTCATTCGCGAATTCCACAATACCGGTCCGCCGATCCGCCCGGCTGGATCAATCACACCGACTTGATCCGGGGCCCCTTCTCCGACGATACGAGCGACTTTACCTACGCCGGCAAGAACTCGGAACGCGGCTTCCTGGTCACCGGAAACACCGGCTGGAGCGACTACACCTTCGAAGCCAACCTGAAAATCCATCTGGCCGACAAGGGCGGCATTCTCGTCCGACACCAAGGCGCCGAGCGCTATATCGCCCTCGTGCGCACGCGCGACCACAAACTGCAACTGATCGAACGCTACCACGGCGACACTATCCTGGCCGAGGCGCCCTGCCGCTGGAAGCTGGACCAGCCGCATCGCCTGCGCCTCGTTTGCGGGGGCCGGAAGATCGCCGCCTTCTGCGACGGTAAAAAAATTCTGGAAGGCGCGGACGACAGACTCGGTTGCGGCGGCGCCGGCCTGCTATTCGAAAAAGGCCTGATCGGTTTCAACGGCCTGCGGATTTCCTGACGCGATGAAAATATTGAATTTCGGCTCCCTCAACATCGATCTGGTCTACCGGGTGCCGCATATCGTCAGACCCGGTGAAACGCTCGCCGGCTTTTCCCGCGCCACCTTCGCCGGCGGCAAGGGCAACAACCAGTCCGTCGCTCTGGCCAGGGCCGGGGCGCCGGTCTTCCATGCCGGAAAGATCGGCAGCGACGGCGCATGGCTCGTCAAGAAACTTAAAGCGGCCGGCGCGAATGTGCGCTTCGTGAAAAAAGATCCGGGGCCGACGGGTCATGCTGTGATCCAGGTGGCCGACAACGGCCAGAACGCGATTGTGCTCTTCCCGGGCGCCAACCGCGCCATCACGCGGCGGGAAATTCGCGAAACGGTCGCCCACTTCGGCAAGGGCGACATTCTCCTGCTCCAGAACGAGGTCAACGCCATTCCCGAGATGATCAAGGCCGCCCGCAAGGCCGGCATGAAAATCTGGTTCAATCCCGCGCCCTTCGATACCGCCGTCGCCGGCTATCCCCTGTCGCTGGTGGATTGCCTGATCCTCAACGAAGTCGAGGCCGCCGGCCTCTCAGGCAAAAAGTCGGTACCGGCCGCCATGGCAACTTTGGCCAAGCGCTTTCCCGCGGCCGAGATCCTGATTACGCTGGGCGCGAAGGGCGCCATGCTCCGCAGCGGAACGCGACAATATCGCGTGCCGGCGCCAAAGGTAAAGGCCGTGGATACCACGGCCGCGGGCGATACCTTTATCGGCTATTACGCCGCCGCTTCGATCCGCGGCCTCTCGCCCCGCCAATGCCTGACCTGCGCCTGCAAGGCCGCCGCCATCTCCGTCACCCGCAAGGGCGCGGCCGATTCGATCCCCGACCGAAAAGAAGTGTTCGAGGCAGTTGCATACCAGTAGCCTTTGTCCGCTTGCTCCATGTTCGGTAATGGGTCATTGCGGGTGGAAGGGCGCGTGAGAATCGGATTGACGGCACAAACGTTTTTACCTAGTTTCCACTTTGTCGCGCAGACCGGCTTAATCGCCTTCCCGTCACACAGACGGGTGTGTGTCGATCGTCTTTGCGGATGAGCCGAGGAGATTCATGAAAGTCTACATGATGACGGACCTGGAGGGCGTGGCCGGCGTGACCACGTTTTACAAGGAAACATCGCCCGAGGGGCCCTACTACGAACTCTCCCGCAAACTCCTGACCGCCGAGATCAACGCCGCGATCGAAGGCCTGCTCGCCGAGGGGGTGGAAGATGTGCTGGTGGGAGACTGGCATGGGCCGGGCGCGGTCTACTTCCCCGATCTTCACCCGCGCGCCAAGCTCCTGCACGGCCGGCCGATGGCGCCCTGGTCCGTGCTCGACGCGGAGCTCGGCAAATACGACGTCTGCGCGATCGTGGGCCAGCATGCCATGGCGGGCGCCCAGGACGGCAACATGAATCACACGCAGAATTCCCGGACCATCGAATCCTACACGCTCAACGGCAGGCCGATCGGCGAAATCGCCCAGTGCGCGCTCTATCAGGGCGCGGCCGGACAGCCGCTCATATTTCTGAGCGGCGACGAGGCGGCCTGCCGCGAGGCCGAGGCCTTGATCCCCGGCATCGTGACGGCGGCGGTAAAAAAAGGGCTGGCCCGCAACTGCGCCATCTCCTGTTCGGCCCAGGAGTCGGCGCGGCTCATCCGGGAGGGCGCCGCGGCGGCGATCAGGATGCAGCGCAAACAACCACGCGCGCCGCTGCAATGGAAACCGCCCTTCGTGCTGGAGAAGCGCTATTTTCACACCGACGTGGCGGACCAGGCGGCGGCGCAGCCGCTGGCCGAGCGGGTGGACGCGCTGACGGTCCGCCTGAAATCCAACAATATCCGCGACATCATATACAAATGATCCGGAGGTTCCATGTTGCGGCATGAACTGGCGCTGAATCCGGCGGTCTGGCTGGCGGCGCGCAAACCGGTCAAGGGGATCGAGGGGCGCTGGCCCGCCGACGGCTGGCAGGTGTTGCGTTCCGGCAGCGGGCACAGCGGGCGCTTTCGGGTGACGCTTTCGCGGGACGCTTTTGAAGTGGCCGGTGAAATCACCCCGCCCAGGGGCTGGGACGCTTCCAACGACAAACTGCACCCGGAGTGGTTCTTCCACGATCATGTCTGCCTGTTCCTCGATCCCGGCCACGATCACGCCACGCGGCGCACGCTGACGGTCATGCGGGATGGCGAACTGCGCGCGGAAGATGCCTGGTGTTTTCAGGGCGAGGAAATATCGGACATCTACCAGAGTCCACTGAAACTCGCGCCGCTTAAGCCGCGGGTTCGTGTGGCGGAAGTCCGCGCCGGCTGGCGGGTGCTGGTGCGGATCGCCCGGCGCCGCTTGCGGGCCGCCGCGACGGGACGTCAGCAGGGCGGGCCGTTGGGACTGCATATCCGCTTCGGCCATGGGGGAAAGATCGTTTATCCGGCCGCCAGCTGGCCCCCGGAAGATCGCTTCTGGGGCGTGGGCCCCTTCGCCTTCGGCGATCTCCTGGAACACGCTGCGCCGCTCACGGTGACAGGCGTCGATTTCGGGAAGCCGGTTTGGAAAACGGCCGAGGTCGTTTCCCGCGTCCGGATCAGCGGACGCTTCACCCGCGCTGCGGCGCCGACGGCGCGCGGTCGCTGCCGGATCGGCATCGTTCACACGGACGGCCGACGCACGGTTGAGACGCACGCTTGGAAAGCCGCCGGACGCAAATTGACCGTGGATCTCCCCGTGCCCTATCCCTTTCAATCCAAGTGGGCGCCGGCCCTGGCGAAAACCGCCCACCTCGAAATCGCGCTGCTGGGACCACGCGACGAGATCTTCTGGCGGGCCGAGTATCCCTTCGGATTCGATGGCGGCATCATTGTGCGGGAACCTTTCGGCCTGCTGGGGAAATCGGCGGCCGGCGCGCGGCGGCCCAAGGCCGACGATCCGGAATTTATCGAGCACTACCGGGCCTGGCTGCTGCGGCGTTTGCCGGCCTGGCGTTGGGCGACCACTCGCGAGGGCGCCCCGTCGGACTTTTACCTGCGGGCGCGGCGGCGCGCGGACGATATCGATCTGATGAGTCCCTCCGTTTTGACGAAGCTCGCCCGCTTGATCCGCCGCAAATTCCCCGACTGGCAGGCTGGTTTGTGCGCCGCCGCCATGTTGTTGCATCATCCCCGCATGACGGTTCATTCGAGCAGCTGGAGCAGACTGGCCGGGATCGCGGACACCGCCACCATCATGCGGCTGGGCGGCTGCTTCTGCGGCGATTGCGCGAGACTCGTGGCCGCGCTGGCGGAACAGCTCGGCATCCTGTACGACGTGCCGCTGAAGGGCTATACGCTCGGGCTGCGCGGACATCTGACCGGCCTGGTGGAGACGCCGCTGGGCGAGGTGCTGGCCGATCCGATGCTGGGCGTCTGCTACCACACCCTGGACAATCGGCGGCTGGCGACACTCGACGAGATGAGGCAGACCGGCGCCATTGCCGAACGCATGTGGGCCCTGCCCCGGGCCGCGGATGGACGGAATTTCTTCGAAGACGTCCCGAACCAGATCAAGCGGCACTGGCGCGAGATGCCCATGACTTACCCGCCGTGCTAGCGTCCCATGGGGACGCTGAGGCTGAAGTAGTTCAGGCTGAAGGCTGTTAGGATGCTACTGACTCGAAAAACAAAAGCCGAAAGGCGCCTGATATGTCATTGCTCGATACCTGGATTGCCAAAGTCAAACCCGCCGGACGTACGCTACTGCTCGCCGAAGGACAGGATCCGCGCGTGATGCGAGCCGCCGCCAAAGTCGCGACCCTCGGCATCGCCGGCAAGGTCATCGTGCTTGCCACGCCGCAAGAACGCACCGCCGCCGCTCAGGGCATTAATTTCGCCGGCTTGAATATCGAGTTCCTCGACTACACGCAGGCCGCCGTCACGGAACGCCTGGCCGCCGCCTTTTGCGAGCGGCGCAAATCCAAGGGCGTCACCCTCGAACAGGCGCGCCGGCAGATGGCCGACCGCATCTATTTCGGCGACATGCTCTTGCGCGAAGGGCTGGCCGATTGCCTCGTCGCGGGCAGCATCGCGACCACGCCGGACATGGTCCGCGCCGCCTTCCAGTGCATCGGCACCGCGCCCGGCATCGAGACCGGCAGCAGTTTCTTCGCCATGGAACTCCAGCAGCCCACCCCCGGCGGCGAGGGCGTGCTGATCTACGCCGACGCCGGCGTCAATCCCGACCCGACGCCGGAACAGTTCGTGGATATCGTGGTCTCCACCATCCGCAGCTTCCATGCGCTGGTCGGCGGCCAGGCCCGCGTGGCCATGCTCTCGTTCTCGACCAAGGGCAGCGCCAGGCATGCCATGGTGGACAAGATGGCCGAGGCCACGCGCCTGGCCGCGGCCCGCGTGCGGGAATTGAAACTCGACGCGCTGGTGGACGGGGAACTGCAGGTCGACTCCGCCATCGTGCCCGCCGTCGCCGCCTCGAAATGCCCCTCCTCGCCGCTCAAAGGCCGGGCCAACATCCTGGTCTTCCCCGATCTGCAGTCCGGCAACATCAGCTACAAACTCACCGAACGGCTGGCCGGCGCCCGCGCCTATGGACCGATCATGCAGGGACTGGCCAAACCCGCCAACGATCTATCGCGCGGCTGCAGCGCCGACGACATCGTGGCCGTGGCCGCGATCGCGGCCTGCCAGTCGCTGCCTTGAGGGGGTACGTCACTCGATGCCGTGCCGCCGTTTGGCGGAGAGCACGGTGTTGTGGAGCAGCATGGTGATGGTCATCGGTCCGACGCCGCCGGGTACGGGCGTAATGAAGGAGGCCTTTTCCCGCACCGCCTCGTAATCCACGTCGCCCACCAGCCGGAAGCCCTGCTTCTTGGTGGCGTCGGGGATGCGGTTGACCCCCACGTCGATCACCACCGCGCCGTCGCGGATCATCTCGGCCGTAACCGTATTCGGCCGGCCGGCGGCGGCCACCACGATATCCGCCTGACGGGTGAAGTGTCCCATGTCGCGGGTGCGGGTATGGCAGACGGTCACGGTGGCGTTGCCCAGCGGTCCCTTTTGAAAGAGCAGGTTGGCCAGCGGGGCGCCGACCACCTGGCTGCGCCCGACGACCACCACATGCGCGCCGTCGATCGCGATCCCGCTGCGCTTGAGCATCTGCAGCACGGCATGCGGGGTGCAGGGCCAGAAGGCGCGCTCGCCGATCACCATGCGTCCGACATTGGTCGGGTGAAAGCCGTCCACATCCTTGTCCGGCTCCATGGCCCGCAAAATCTCGCGTTCGCGCAACGGCTTGGGCAACGGGAGCTGCACCAGGATGCCGTGGATGCGCGGATCGCGGTTCAAGCGCTCCACCAGCGCCAGCAATTCGGCCTGCGGGGTGTCGGCCGGCAGCCGGTGATCGTCGGAAAAAATGCCGATCTCGGCGCAGGCCCGTTCCTTGGCCGTGACATAGGACTGCGAGGCGGGATCGAGTCCCACCAGCACGACCCCCAGTCCCGGCGTCACGCCCTGGGCCTTGAGCCGGACGATTTCCTCTTTAAGTTCGGCGCGAATCGCCTCGGCAATCTTTTTTCCGTCAATAATCGTCGCGGCCATGGTTACACTCTCCTGTTGGGTTGCACCTGAGCGGTTTCATTATCACGCCGGCCCTTCTTCCCGCAAGCCGTCATCCGGTGCGGCTGGCGCATCTGCGAATAGTTGCGGATGCGCCTTGTCTTCCGGGATCTTCCGGCATTTCCGTGTGAATACGCATTGGTCTTTGGTCACATCTGAAGCGAAGCCACCGACTAAGCGAGTCGACTAAGTGTAACCGATCAAGTGCGGGACTAAGTGTCAACTGTAACCCGCTCTCCCGCACACTTAGTCCCATTCTTAGTCGGTTACGCTTAGTCTCCCCCACTTAGTCGATCCTTTTCCGCTGTCGATCATGCCGCGTTCCTCAATAGAATACCTCACGTTAATGTTGATGCGCCGGTGCGTCCGCCGGCCAGGGCCGGCCCGGTTGCCAGCGCGCCGCGTCCAGCCAGGCCATCACATCCGCGGGTGGCCGCGCGCGGCGCAAACTGCCCGCCATGAACTTCATCGGCGCGGCGGTGTGCTCAAAATAGGCCCGGTAGCCCGCGCAGAGATAACTCCCGCCCGGCTCGCCGTCGGGCGTTGTCGCAAAGCGGTTCTTGGGGCACTCGCCGTGGCAGGCGAAAAGCCAGCTGCAACTCCGGCAATAGTTCGGCAGCGCGTCGCGCTTGGCGTTTCCGAAGCGCCGCTGGGGCTCGCCGTTGACCAGTTCCACCAGCGGCTGGCGCAGGATGTTGCCGCGCAGATAGGCGGGCTCCACAAAGTGATCGCAGGCGTAGACATCGCCGTTGTGTTCCAACGCCACCGCCGCGCCGCAGGTTTCCTCGAAGACGCAGACCCCGGCCGGCGCGCCCATCCAGGCCGCCAGCGCGGCATCGTGATGCTGCACATAGACGCGCCCCACATCCCGCCCCACCCACTCGTCGAAGACCCCGCAAAGAAAGCGTCCCCAGCCCTGCGCCGTCACCGAGCGCGCCGTCGCGCCGTCCGCGCCCAGGCGTTCGACGATCGGCACGAACTGCATGAATTGCGCGCCCGACTCGTCGCGCAGAAAGCGATAGACCTCGCCGGGCGCGTCCACGTTGGCGGCGTTGATCGTCGCCAGGATGTTAAACTCCACCGCGTTCTCCCGCAGCAGGCGCGCGGCGCGCAGCACGGCCTCGAAAGTCGGCGCGCCCTACGGCGTGACCCGGTAGGCGTTGTGCATGGCGGCGGGTCCGTCGAGGCTGAGGCCCACCAAAAACCCATGCTCCTTGAAAAAGCGGCACCAGGCCGCGTTGATCAGCACGCCGTTGGTTTGGAAGGCGTGGCGCACCCGCATGCCGGGCCGGCGGTATTTCCGCGCCAGGCGCACCGCGCGGCGGAAGAAGTCCAATCCCATCAGCGTCGGTTCCCCGCCCTGCCAGGCGAAGCAGACATCGGGAGCCTGCTGCGCCGCGATCGTCTGCTTGACATAGGCTTCCAGCAGATCGTCGCGCATGCGGAAGCGGCTGCCGGGATAAAGCCGCGCTTTGCCGCGGAAAAAACAATAGCGGCAGGCCAGATTGCAACGCGCGCCGGTGGGCTTGGCGAGCACATGAATCGAGGAAAAAGGCGCGGCGGTTGAGTCGGGCATGTTAACGCTTGTCATCGGCCGGGACTTATTATATACTACCGGTTGCTTGGGGGCGACCGGTTTCGACGTTTTGGTTGTCGCTCCGGCTGCGCGTCGAGGACTCCGGTTGGCCTCGTTAATACACCCGGAAAACAAGACAAAAGCCAATACTGATCTGGCTCTCGCGGCTTAATTACCGCGACGTCTCCCCGTTCGCCGCCCACGCGGCGGTGTGAGGCGTAATATGTGGGCTGGCTGACGTGCGGGGTGACCGCGCACGGCGGCGAGAACTTCGTGGACACTGGTGGGCGCCGTGGCCTGTCGGTCGGCAGCGGACCCGCGAGATTCAATGACCGGACACACGCGTAGATGCCGTGGCCAGACCACTACGGACGGGGGTTCGATTCCCCCCGCCTCCACCATTTTGAATGTCCAATATTCAACACGGAATTCCCAATTTCCAAGGGAAGAACGGGCTCCAGCAGTCTTTCCTTCATAATTGGAAATTCCTTGTTTGGTAATTGGATATTCTGACCTCCGTCTTCACTGGCTGGTTTTGATCGGTCCGGCGACGCGGACGCCGGCCATGGCGTGGCCTGGGCCGACGGTGTAGAGGCGCTGCAGAGCGGGGTCCGTGTTGACGTGCGCAACCAGCACGCGGCCAAAAATCAACGGACAATCGCCCGGCTGGAAAATATCGGCCAACTCGCATTCGAAATTGGCGACGGCATCGGACAGCAGCGGCGCTGCGACACGCAGGGCGGGCGCCGTCGCAAGGCCGGTCTCGGCGAGTTTGTCACGGTTGCGCCCGTGGAC
Organism: bacterium; assembly: GCA_025360745.1. Classification (GTDB taxonomy): domain Bacteria; phylum Verrucomicrobiota; class Kiritimatiellia; order CAIKKV01; family CAIYGI01; genus CAIYGI01. The sequence goes on along the minus strand of JANYBP010000046.1, from coordinate 3,226 downwards.
CGCACCGGCATGCAGGACGGCAGCGCCCATCTGGTCGGACGGAAAGGCCACCACAAAGGTCCTGGTCGCGCGGATGAGTTCGTAGGTGTAGGCGCCTTCGTCGATTCCCAGCATGAACATGAGCGGATCGCCCGACGCGATGCCGGTCCAGCCCACAGCCATGATGTTGCCACGTCCGTCCCCGCCGCGGGTCACGACGAGCACGACCTGTTCCGGGTACTTGCGCGGAAGCGCCGCCGCGATGGTTTCCTGGCGTTGCATATGTTCCTTTTTTTGGCTGCGCTCCCCGGCTCGTCGCCGCTATTCCTTGAACAGCTCGGAATGCAGTTTCCCGCCCGTCGCCCAATTCTGCTTGGGCATCTCCTCAAACTGGATGGTCACCGCCTGGGCCGGCACTTTCGCGACCTCGACCATCGCATCGGTCAAAGCCCTGGCCAGCGCCGCCTTCTGCTTCTTGGTTCTCCCGGACCATAGACTGACTCTGAGAATAGGCATGAACTCCTCCATGTTTCACGTCCAGCCCGAGCATAGCATGGACAGCCCGGGGCGCAAGGGCGTGTCGCCGGCAGTTTGTCCAGAACCTGGGCCAGCATATGCGCCGAACCGAAATCGGAGGTCGGAGGTCAAAGCACGAAGGGAATGCGGGGTTCACCGCGAAAGAACGCAAGGAACACAAGGGGAGGCGTGGGGCGAGGGAGGAAAGGTGGAAGAAGTGAAGACTGACTACGAAACACGCGAATTGCGCGAAAAAAAGGGGGGGGGCGGGCGGGAGGGCGGAAGTCAGAAAGCGAAAAGCGGGGAGCGGTGCGGCGGGAGGTTGCACCGCGAAAGGGGGAAGCAGGGCGGCCCTTCGACAGGCTCAGGGAGCGGCCCGAGACCGAGGCCTCGCAGGGCAGGTTAGGCGACGACGCGGAATCGAGTGATAAAAGGCGGCGTGGTTGTGGATAGTCTGCAACCAATTAAATTGTCGTATGTCGTGACCCCACGCCCGCGCGCCTCGCTAAAAAGCTATTTCGAGGGTTGTCCCTCTCGCCCCGACCCGTTTATCGGTTACAGTCTCGGATCGATTGGTTCGCTCTCCAGTGCCAGCACGCCGAAGACGCATTCGTGGACGCGCCGTAGCGGCTCTTTACGGACAAATCGCTCCAGTGACTCGATGCCAAGGGCGAACTCCCGCAACGCCAGGGAACGCTTCGCGCCCAAGTTCCGGGAGCGCAACCGCTCCAGATGCTCCGTTGCGGTATACTCGGGGCCGTAGATGATCCTCAGATACTCACGTCCGCGCACCTTTACGGCCGGCTGCACGAAACCCCGCTTACCCTTGGTCACGAACTCAAACGGCTTCACGACCATGCCCTCGCCGCCCTTGGCGGTGAGTTCCTCCCACCAGAGCGTCCCCGCCGCCTGGTTCTCCGGGCTGATCAGGTCGACCACCTTGTACGGCGTGCTCAGCAGCAGGCCCGCGTCGGACTCGCAGAGTTGCCGAAGGGATTCCATGTGCCAGACGTGGTCCCTCTCGACGTGTACCTTGCCCTCGGTGGCGAGAAGGTGGAACGGGGCCAGTTTGAGGTCGTCCAGGGATGCCACTGCCCAGCAATAATGTCCGTAGGCGGTCGCGTACTGCTCGATCATGCCCCTGCGGGCTATGAAGCGGGACAGGAGCACGTCCACGTCCGCCGAACGCGCCGAACTCCTCGGCGGCGTCTCGAACGACCGGACGAGATCGCCGCGGCCGGCTGCCCGTCCAAGGCAGACGATCGCCTCGTCCAGAGACGCCCTGGCCGCCGAAGCCACGGGGGCATACTGGGTCTGCAGTAGTTGGCGGGCCTTCTCGGACCACGGCATGAGTTCACAGTCCAGGCAGGCCCAGTCCGTAGCGTGTGTTTCCCAGAAGCCCGACTTATCCATTGCCAATCGCACGCGGGACAGCAGTGACCGTTCCGTCTCCCGGTCGTCGAAGAACCGGCGGCCCGTCCGTGTGTAGACCACGCCGATGCCGTCATCGAGGATGCCGAATTGCTTGCGCACGACTTCCTCGTCACGGCAGACAATGACCACCGCGCGCGATCCCATGTGCTTCCGTTGGCAGACGACCTTGGGCACGCCCGCCGCCAGGAAATGGGAAAACGCCTCGGCCGGGTGTTCGAGGAATCCTTCGGCACGGCTTGTCTCGCAGGGGGACATCGTCGGGGGCAGGTAGATGAGCCACTTGGGATTCGCGGCGTAGCGGCTCATGACCTCCAAGGCCGCCGTGGCGTTTTCCTCGCGGATCGTCACGCTCGACTGGAGACGGGGCGTGACGATCCGTTTCCCCAGCACGTCCTCGGCATCAAGGATGTCGTCCTGCGATTGCTGCGTCGAGAGCACGGGAGCCTGCTGGGCCTCGGGGAGGAACGGTTTGGCTGGTTCGCAGTACGCGGATGCGGCCGCGACAGCAACAAACTCCTTCTCGGGGTAGCGAAGGGCGGTAAGTTTGCCGCCAAACACGCAGCCGGTATCGATGTTGACCGTGCGGTTCAGCCATTCAGGTTCGGGAACCGGGGTGTGGCCATAGACTACATTCGCCGCGCCGCGATATTCCGCCGCCCAGTTGTACCGCACCGGCAGGCCGAATTCGTCGGTCTCGCCCGTGGTCTCGCCGTAGAGCGCGAAGTCGCGGACCTTGCCCGACCCGCGTCCCTGCATTTCCTGCTTCATGCCGGCATGCGCCACGACAAGTCTGCCACCGTCGAAGACGTAGTGGCTCACCAGCGAATCCAAGAACTCGATCGACTGCTCCCGGAACGCCACCCGGACGTCCGGCGGCAGGGACTCAATCTCGGAGATCGACTGTTGCAGGCCGTGAGTGACCCGCACGTCCTTGCCGGCGAGTTTCCGCATGAGTTTCATGTCGTGGTTGCCCGGCACGCAAATTCCCGTACCGGCCTTCACCATGTTTCGCACGAGCCTCAGGCTGTCGATGACCCGGGGACCGCGATCGACGATGTCACCCAGAAACATCGCCTTGCGGCCCTGATGATGTCCGTAGACGCGGTTGCCCCACACCGGGTTGCCGGTTGGTTCTCCAGCAGGACATACCCTAGGTTCAATGCCCTTCGGTAATTCATGAGCGTTTGCGGATGACCTTGAACTCGAACGGACGTGTGGATGAAAGGTTCTTGCGGAGTCTGGGCCAGCTGCTGACGGGTTGGCGCAAAGCTCTGGGGCATGAGCGCGCGCGTCGTGG
>JANYBP010000042.1 GCA_025360745.1 bacterium | reverse complement strand
CAGCAATTCGCATTATGGCCGCTAGAATACGGACGACACGGAGGTCGTCCCTCCAAAAACTTGGGAATCACGGGTGTTTTCGTGAATGGAGGGACGACCTCCGTGTCGTCCGGGCCCGAGGAAGCGGCCATAGTGAGAATTGCTGGGATGTTGGGGTCAAGGCTGGACCCTTCAGTTCGATTCCGGCATACTGCCGCCATGAATGCGCGTATTCAGTCCGGCGCCGCTGGGGGCGAGAAAATTACCACGGCGAACGGCGACGCCACCGGCCGTCGGCGGATCAGGATGGCGATCTGGGAGCTTGCGCGCAACGATTTCCGCGCGCGCTTCGCGGGTTCCTATTTCGGCGTTCTCTGGGCCTTCGCGCAACCGGTGGCGACGATTCTTCTTTTCTGGTTCGTTTTTCAGGTGGGCTTTCGCGCCTCGGCGACACAGGATGGTGCGCCTTACGGGTTGTGGCTGGCCGCGGGGCTGGCCCCGTGGTTTTTCTTTGCCGAGGCCTGGCCGGCGGCGACATCCGCACTGCCTGAATACGCCTATCTGGTCAAAAAAGTGGTCTTTCGGGTTGAACTCCTGCCGGTGGTCAAAATCGTTTCGGCCTTATTTTTCCATCTGGTGTTCATTCTGGTGCTGGTCGTGTTGAGCGCTCTGCTCGGTCATCCGCCCACCTGGCGCCTGCTGCAACTGCCATACTATACCGCCTGCCTGCTGGCGCTCTTGCTGGCGCTGGGTTTTATGACCGCCGCCATCCTGCCTTTTTTCCGCGACTTGAATCAACTGCTGGCCATTGTGCTTCAATTCGGCATGTGGCTGACGCCTATCATGTGGCCTGTGACGATGGCGCCGGAAATCTATCGGTGGATTTTCAAACTGAATCCCGTCGGCTACATCGTGGAAGGTTATCGCGATGCGCTGGTGGGGCACGCCTGGGTCTGGCAGCATGGCCCGACCACGCTGGGCTTCTGGTTATTGACCTCGCTTCTGGGGCTGCTGGCCCTGCATACCTATCGCCGCGTGAAACCACATTTCGCGGATGTGCTGTGAGACAGCCATGAAGGACGACCCCATCATTCATGCCGCGAACCTGAGCAAGGTCTACAACCTTTACGAACGGCCGTTGGACCGGCTCAAGGAGGCCTTGCATCCGGGGGGGCGCAAGTATCACCGGGATTTTTATGCCTTGCGCGAGGTGTCTTTCGATATCCAGCGCGGCGAGACATTTGGCGTTATCGGACGCAACGGCTCGGGCAAGTCCACCTTGCTGAAGATTCTGGCGGGCGTGCTGACGCCGACCGCCGGACGGATTGAGGTGCGGGGGCGCGTATCGGCGCTGCTGGAACTGGGGGCGGGATTCAATCCGGAATTTTCGGGCCTTGAAAATGTCTACCTGCAGGGGACCTTGATGGGGTTCACCCGCGGGGAGATGGACGCGCGCGTGCCGGCGATCGAGGCCTTCGCGGAAATCGGCGAGTTCATCCATCAGCCGGTGAAACAATATTCCAGCGGCATGTTCGTCCGCCTGGCCTTCGCCTGCGCCGTCAATGTGGAGCCGGATATTTTGATTGTGGACGAGGCGCTGGCGGTCGGCGACGTATTCTTCCAGAACAAGTGCTTCCATCGCTTTCACGCGCTGAAGGATGCGGGCACGACCATCCTGTTCGTCTCGCACGACATCGGCATGGTCAAACAGCTTTGTTCGCGCGCGCTCTGGCTGGAACACGCGGGGCAGAAGATGTACGGCGACAAGGAGGAGGTTTGCCGCGCCTACTTCAACACGATTCTCGAAAACACGAGGGAAACCGCCGCTACGCCCGATGGCCCGCCCGTTGCCGGCGGGTCGCAACTTCCCCCGCGCCGGATGGAGGGACGGCATCTTTTCCCCCGTCCGGCCGCGCCGGGATTGGACGACTCCGTCTCTGAAGAAGCGGAAATTCTCTCGTACTTCATCTGTGAAAGCGGCGGCCAGCCTGTCCAAAATCTGCATGTGCGGCGCGATTACGAATTTCACCTGCTCGGGAAAATTCACCGGGCTTCGGATCGCCTGATCTTCGGCTTCACGCTGGAAAACGAACGCGGCCAGACGGTACTGGCGTGCAATACCTTTACCAGGGAAGGCCGGGGCATCGCGGCGCGGGCGGGCGAGGTGCTGGAGGTGGTCTTCAAGTTCAGGCTTTCGCCGCTCAGGCAGGGGGAATATCTGCTCAGTCCGGCCATCGCCAGCGGAAGCCAGCAGCAACATACCATGCTGGCCTGGCGGCATAATGCGCAGGCCTTGCATATCGAAAATCCCGGTTATAACCTGGCCCTGCTGGAAATGGACCATGACGATGAAGTGCGGGCATATGCGCCCGATCAGATAGTTTTGACCTGAACCGGGCTGGGATAATTTATGATCGCATATAAAATAACGACTGCGGTTGAGACGGGAGGCGTCGCGCATGTGTAATCCCTGGTGCCGGAAGTTCGTGCAGAACTCGCTGCCGGACTGGCCGCAACGGCCCGAAGTTTTGGAAGTCGGCTCCCGCAATGTCAACGGCAGCGTGCGCGAGTTCTGCGCGCCGCTCGCCGCGCGTTACGTGGGCTGCGACCTGGAAGCGGGGGCGGGCGTGGACACGATCGCCGACGTCACAAAACTGAGCGCGGTCTTTCCGCCGGAATCCTTCGACGTGGTGATCTCCACCGAAATGATGGAGCATGTTCCCGACTGGCCCACGGCCTGGGCGGAACTACTGGCTGTGTTGCGCCCGGGCGGACTGCTGATCCTGAGCACGCGCTCGCCCGGGTTTCCGTTGCACGATTACCCCGGCGATGCCTGGCGCTTCACCGGCGTCGACATCCGCCGGATTCTGGAACAAGTTGGGGATATCCTGCGGCTGGATGACGATGACACGCTGAGTTATGCCTGCGGGGTGGGGGTGGTCGCGCGCAAGCGGGCGGGCGTGGAGCTGGCGCGCTGGCGGAAATGGCTGGAGCTCGAGGTCCCGCTTTACAATATGCAGGCTTGCGGTGCGCTGACTTACGCGGAGTTTACGGCTGGGATTGCCGCCGCCGGTGCGCTCGGGCCGCTGCGTCAGCGCATCACCGAACTGGAACAAAAGGTTTTTGACGCCCAGATTGAAGTGTTGCGCGGGCAGAGCGTTACGGCGCAACTACAGGCGCATGAAAACCTTCTGATTGCGGAGCATGAGGAGAATCTGGCGCGCGCCGCCGCGCGGATACGCGCCCTCGAATATTCGCTGATGGCTTGGCGCAACTCGCTGTTCGGGCGGATCGCCAGGGTGGCGGATTACGGATGGGAACTGGCGCGCCTGCCGCTGCGCGCCGGGCGATATCTGGCCGACCCGAAACTGCGCGCCCAGGCGTTGAACAGTCTCGCGCGGCGACGGCAGACGCGGCGGGATGGGCGCAGGATCGTCGAGTTACCGGAGTTGGCGTGGCTCCTTCGGAAATTGGAATTGGATGTTCCCATTGATCGAGTGACTGCGCGGGTTGGCAGGTATCTGACCCCGCGGAATGAGGCGCGCTATCGCTCCATGATCGGGCGGTTACAAGTTGCCGACTCGGGCGCACCCTCGAAGGTAAGGCGCGCGCTGGAGTTGTTCCCGGCAGCGGGCGCGCCGCTTCCCCGCCTGCGTATTTTATTTGTCTGCGGCGAGTTTCCTAATCCGATACATGGCGGGGGTGGCCAGGTGGCGGATTTCATCAAGGTGCTTGGCGAGCAACACGATGTTTATGTGGCCGCCTGGTATGACCGGCGGCGCGATCATGACGCCTTTGTGGAACTCGCACGCAATTGCCGGGGAATCCGCGGGCTGAGTTTTGAGGATTTGGAAGGCGGTTGTCTTGACAAATTGTTGAATTTGCTCGGCGGCCAGCCGGCGGACATCGTGCATTACGAATGGCCGCGTTCGTTGATCAGTTTCGACCGCCGCCTGGGACGCCAT
>JANYBP010000100.1 GCA_025360745.1 bacterium | reverse complement strand
GCCAGCGCGCGTAGTTACCCTCGTACGGATAGGCCCGTCCACCCTCCAGTTCGAGTATCCACCTGGTCACGTTGTTGAGAAAGTAGCGGTCGTGGGTCACCATCACGACCGTGCCGGCGAATTTCACCAGATAGGTTTCCAGCCAGGCCACCGACTCGGCGTCCAGGTGATTGGTCGGCTCGTCCAGCAGCAGCACATCCGGGTTGGCGATCAACATGCGGCAAAGCGCCACGCGGCGCTTTTCGCCGCCGGAAAGTTCGCTCACGGGCTGTTCCGGCGGCGGCAGGCGCAGCGCCTCCATGGCCAATTCGACGTTGTGGTCGAGTTCCCAGAGGTCGTGGGCGTCGATCTGCTCCTGCAAGCGGTTCATCTCGTCGCCCAGCCGGTCGTTTTCCCCGGCGCTCAGTTTATCGCCCAAACGTCCGCAGACCTCCTCGTAGCGGTCCAGCACCGCGCGCGCATCGGCCACGCCCTCCTCGACCACCTGCGCGACGGTTTTGCCGGGATCGAGTTGCGGTTCTTGCGGGAGATAGCCGACCTTGCGACCCTTCGCGCCCTGAAACTGCCCCATAAAGTCCGTGTCCACGCCCGCCATGATGCGCAGCAAAGTGGACTTGCCGGAACCGTTGCCCCCGATCACACCGATCTTGGCGCCGAAGTAAAAAGCCAGCGTGAGATCGTCCAGGATCGTGACGTGGTTGTACTGCTTGGTCAGCCGCTGCAGATTGAATGCGTATTCGCCGGCCATAATCGCCTATTTAAGAAACAATTCGATCACCGGCACCGCCACATCGGGCTTGCGCGCGGGCAGCCGCAACGTCAGCGTGGAATTGCCCAAACGGTCGCCGATCTGGTGCTGCCACTCACCCAGGCCATACTGGAGTTCCGAACTGTCGTTTAACAACTGCGCGTATTCCACGCGGTCCTTGAGGCCGTCGATGTGCAGTGCCCCGTAGGGCCAGGCGAATAGATGCACATAGAGGCGTTTGGTCCCGGGATTCCATGTCAGCCTGCAGTGTTCGGGCGTTTTGAATTCGTGCGGCGCCGCCGTGCAGCCGTAAATCGCGCGGTTGTGCCGCTTCATCCACTCGCCGATGCCCGACAACCGGTCGAGCGCGCGCGCGTCGAATTCCCCGCGTCCGGTCGGACCCACGTTAAGCAGCAGGTTGCCCCCTTTGCTCACGCAATCGATCAGCGTGCGGATCAATTCGTCCGTACTGCGCCACGAGTCCTCGTCGCGGTGATAGCCCCATGATCCGCTCAGGGTCTGGCAGGCTTCCCAAACCACCCTTTGGCCTTCGACCGTGTACCACTCCCGCGGCTGCCACTGCTCCGGCGTCTTGACGTCCCAGGCCCCGGGCAGATCCAGGCGGTCGTCCACCACCACGCTGGGCTGTAATTCGCGGACCATCTGGTAGAGCTTTTTCGACTGCCAGGCATTGCGATTTTTGCCCTTGGTGAAATCGTTCGGGTGTTCCTTGTCGGGATACGAGAAATCGAACCATAGCACGTCCACCTGGCCGAACCCGGTCAGCAACTCCCTCACCTGGCCGCGCATGTATTCCGCGTACCTGGCCTGCACGCGCCCCTGGTTCATTTTGGCGCGCTCTTTTTCGGTGCATCCACGATAGGGACCAATACGGTTATCGATCACAAAGTGCGGGTGGTGCCAGTCAATCAACGAATAATAAAACCCCGTTTTCAGTCCCTGCCCGCGAAAGGCCTCCACCAACGGCCGCAGCAGATCGCGTTTGGCGGGCGTATTCGGCGCCTTGTAATCGGTCAGCTTGGAATCCCAGAGGCAGAAGCCCTCGTGGTGCTTGGTTGTGACGACAAAATATTTCATGCCGGCGTCGGCGGCGGCCCTGGCCCACGCCTCCGGGTTGTAGAGGTCGGGGTCGAAGCGCTGAAAGTAGCGGCGTTCGTATTCCGCGACCGGAATGTTCTCCTTGTTCATCAGCCATTCGTGGCGGGCGCCCATCGAATAAAGTCCCCAATGGATGAACATACCGAAGCGGTCGTTCACGAACCATTCGGTATCGCCATGCGGTAAATTTTTTTCCATCGTCCTGCGCTCCATTTTTAACGACCGCCAACGCGCCGTGTTTCGCGACGCGCAACGGGGTCACGGTGCCACAATTTCCCGCGCCTGACAACTCGTGGCGCAAGCGGACGTTGGCAATGCGCAAGCGGGACGCTTGCGCCACGAAGCGCCAACCGAGCTCACTGAGAAGCGGTGAAACAATTCGATAAGGTCGTCCGGGAATTTTAAACCCGACTCCACCCATTGCGAAAGCCTTGCAAATCAGACTTTAAGAATGCCGCCGCGCATGGCATAATCGCCGTCATGCACCAGCCATTTGCGCCATCTTTTTTCGAATCGCAGACCTTTTGGGCGGGTATTCTTGGTTGGCTGTCCGCCCAGGCAATCAAGATGAGCCTGAATCGCGCCCGCACCGGCCGCATGGATTTTCACTATCTGGTGAGCCTGGGCGGCATGCCCAGCGCGCACTCGGCCCTGATGAGCGGGATCACGACCGCGATCGGACTTCAGTCGGGATTCGGCAGCGACCTTTTCATCCTGGCCCTTGGCGTATCCTCGATCGTGATGTTCGACGCCTCCACCGTGCGGCGCGCCGCCGGCACGCAGGCGCGGCTGCTCAACCAGATCGTGGACCAACTTTTCCAGAAGCATCAGCTATCGCAGAAGAAATTGCTGGAATTACTCGGCCACACCCGCACGGAGGTCTTTGCCGGAATGCTGCTGGGTATTCTGATCGCGCTGCTCTGCCACACGGTGGCGCTTAATCTTCAATAACCGTAATCGCCTCGACGGGACAGCTCTCGGCCGCTTCACGGCAGGCCGCGGCCGCTTCAACCGGCACTTCCGACACTATCGTGCGGGACACGCCATCATCGATCTCGAAAACTTCGGGACAAAGATCGGCGCAAATCCCGCAACCGGTGCAGGTGTTTTCGTTGACAATCGCCTTCATGTTGACCACCCATTTCCTTTCTAAATTGCGCGTAACGGCGGCGTTTCCAACTCCGCCGACCCGCCTTCACCCGCGGCCGCCGAATCGCGCGTCGCGGCCAGGTATTCGCTCTCCAGACTCGCTCCGCGGCGAATTTCGAGCACGCCGGTTCCTGCCCGCAGGAGCACCTGCAAGGCGCGGGCGTTGACGGACTCGGCCGCCGGCCCGTCCGGCGCAAACTGCGCCGTCAGGCGCCCGCCATCCGGGGATGATAACCAACCAACCTCGGGGCAGGCAACGCGTAGTTCCGCCAGCGGTGCGGGACCGCCGATATGATAAACCAGCGTCCGGCCCCGGCAGGTCAAAGCTTCCATGCTGTCCTGCCGCACGCGCCGCCCGCGCTCGACGAAGGCCGCCGTGTCGCAGAGGGTCTCCAATTCGCGTAGATCGTGGGAACTGATCACGACCGTCTGCGCGGCGCGGCGGCGGCGCAAGATGCGCCGTACGCGGGCCGCTTCGCGCGGATCCAGTCCGCTCATGGGTTCGTCCAGCAGCACCAGCTCCGGGTGACCCAAAAAGGCTTGCGCGATCGTCACACGCCGCATCATGCCGTGCGAGAGCGTGCGCACCGGCGCGAGGCGGCGATCGGCGAGATGGACCCACTCCAGCGCCTCCTCGACCGCGCAGGCCGCTTCGTGCGGCGGCAGCCCCTGTAGCGCCGCATACCAACCCAGCAACTCCCCCACCCTCGCATGCAGCGGCAGGCGCGCGTCCTGTGGCAGCAGCGTCACGCGGCCGGCGTGCCGCATGGGATCGAACGGCCCTTCGCCAAAAAGATTCACGCTGCCGGCATGCCCATGCAGGAGGCCGACGCTGAGCGCCATGGCGGTCGTCTTGCCGGCGCCGTTGCTGCCCACCAGGCCAAAGAGCGCGCCGCGCGGCACAGTCAGGTCCAACCCGTCCAGCGCCGTCAGGCGTCCGTAGCGCTTTACCACGCCGCAAAGTTCCAGGGCGGGCGCCGTCATAGATCCCGCCTTCCGAAGCGCGCGTACCCAACCGCGGTGTAGGCCAGGCCCAGCGCCAGCAGGAAAAGCACCGCCGGGACGGCGTGCGCCGTGTCCAGCCGCCAGAGGTCCGCTTCATGTCCTCCGGGCGTCAGCATGCGCACCAGATCCAGCGCGGCCCGCCAGCCCGGTCCGGTGAAGGCCGCCGCCAGGCCGGATATCGCGGCGAGCGCCATCAGGGCGACCAGGCCGAAGACCGAGGCCAGCGTGGGACTCGTCAACAACTGTGACACCGCCATCGCCACCCCCAGCCAGGCAAAGGCATAAACCCAGGCCTTAAGCGCAAACAGCAGGATCACCAGCGCATTGGCCACGGGATCGAAGCCCGCCAGACGCCACCAGCCCATGATCCAGGCCGCCGCCCCGCTCGCCAGCAGCGCCACCAGCAACTGCGCCGCCTGTCCGGTCAGTTTGCCGAACACCCAGCTCCCGCGCGGCACGCGAAAAAGGGCGAAACGCACGGACCCGCTCCAGACCTCCTCGGCGATCCGCGCCGAGGAAAGCAGGATCACCAGCAGCGGCGTGAAGGCGAACGAAAGCCAGCCGTAAAAAAGCGCCAGCGGCGGCAGGCTCAGCAGATCGCGCGCCAGGGCTTCGTCGCCCGCCAGTCCGATCAGCACCTGGCGAAAGGAGTGGCTGCGCCAGAGCGCCGAGGTCGAGGCGCCCGCCTGCCGGGACTGGGAAATTCCGACCGCCGATTCAACCTGATTCTCGACATGGTGCAGCACCTTGATGAAGATCAGCGTGGCCGCCAGCGCGCCGGCGAAGTAGAGCACCAGCAGCACGATCGCGCGCCGACTGCGAAACGCGTCGGCCCATTCCTGCCGTGCAACAATCCCGGAACTTTGAAAAAATCCGCGCATTCCGCCTCAGTGGGTTGTGGATGTGTTCGCTTCCGCCGGCGGCGTCCCGCCGCCGCCAAACGAAAAGTTGCGCCGGCGCCGGGCTTTGCCGCCTCCAAGTCCGCCGTCGGCCCCGTCGAAGACCCCCTCAACCTCCACCAGCGGCATGGCCACGGCGGGGTCCACAAAATTCACCAGTTCAAAACCCTCGCCCGTCTTACCGCGCCAGCCCTGCGGCATCAGCCGGTCCATCTCGTCGTAGGTCGTCGTCAAAGCGACGCTCAATTCGCTCATCGCACGGATGCTCTCCTCGGTCGTGAGTTCACCTTGTTTGCGAATGGTTTCAACCCAGCGATTTATCCCCGTTTCCAGGCGCAAGTTCATCGCCGCCACCAACGTGTCGAAGGCCGCCGCCTGCTCCTCATTCAGTTCGACGTTGCTCACGAAACTGTTGCGGGCCATCGCGGCGCGGGTGTTCCAGAGATCGGAAGCCTTGCGCAGTTCCTCGGTCATCTGCGCGCGCCGCACGGCGCCGGTGGCCATCCGCGCAAGCTTGCCGGTATGACTCTGCTCCTGCGATTCCGCCACCGCGGCGACCGTCTCGCCGGCGGCGATAGTGTTGGAATCATGAACCGCCCGCCTGACGGCCGCGCGCTCGCGCACGGCGTTGTCATCGGGAAGGCGCAGCAGATCCTTGACCCCGCGCAGGTCCGTGCCTTTACGCGCCGCGTCGGGCGCATGCTTGCGCGCCTCGGCCAATTCCTTCTTCGCATCGCGCAAATCGGCCCGCGGCCCGAATCCGCCCAGCAGGTACCCGGCCACCAGCGCCACCACGATGCTTATTGCCAAACGCATAATATCTTCCCCCGCCCTGCGGCCGCCGTCCGCGTGTCGCGGCATTATACTATGCCCAGCCTTCGGCCCCAAGCGCATCGTGCAGTTCGTCGGGATGGTGCCGGCAGCGAAACTCGATGTGGCTGGATTCGGCATGCGCGCGGCTGTATGGAACACCGGCGCCCATGCGGTTGCGTTCGTGCAGTTCGTGCAAGAGCACAAAGCCGCGTTCTTTTTCCACTATATCGTCGTCAATCCAGACTTCGCCTGCCGGCACGAACTCATAAACGTGGTCGTGGCCACCGGCCGTGAAATCAATGTCGAAAACGCTGCGCACGAAACGCCCTTTGACGATCCAGACGCTGACGCCATTCTCCAGCTTTTTCCAGAGGCGGTCATGCGCGGCGCCGCCGGACGGAAGCTGACGGCCATTGTGCGTGGCCGCCTTAACGTCGCCGGAGCGGCGGCGTTCCTTGCGCTCTTCCCGATCGGCTTCGACCAGCGCCTCGCCATAAGGCATCCCCTGGGCCATCAAGCGGTGTTCCACGAGCAGATGATCGGTAAAAAACCTGCGCTCGTCGTTATCGGCTTCCGCATCCATCCAGAATTCGTTCTCGGGTATGTACGGGTAGCGGTAGTGCTGGCCGAAATTCGTGAACTCCTCGTCGATGTGTCCCCGCACATAACTGCCATCCACGATCCAGACCACGATGTCTCCGCGTCTGTCGACCTTGCGCAGGTAGGGTTGTTTCATGCAGGTCAGTATACGGCAGCCCCCGACGAAGACAAGGACGGAGCAGCATAGTGACGGACCAGTGGTTGGCCTGCGGTAAATCCCATTCAGGTTGTCGAAAAAATACTTCTTGCAATCCTGATGCGCGTGGTTCTTACTTCGTTTGGTTGTGACGTAATTTTGTATAGGCCAGGCATACGAGGAGAGACGAACGATTTAATAACGGCTAATCAATTTATAAATTTTGCGGCATCGGCTGCGGTCCAACACGAAACTGGTAATTTCGACTTTCAGGACACGGTTCGAGGCACGCCCCGTCTGGGCGTGCCCGAAAGCGTTCCTGAAAGGGCATACCAGTGCCTGTGTTGGGACGTGAGTAGGACACGCCCTCTTTTTTTGAGAGGTCAGTGAAGAAGCGCCGTGAGGTAAAAGCGGAAGGATTCGACAATGGCAAAAGCATTTCTCCAAAAGCGGTGGAGCGTCCTGTTGGGCTTACTGCTTGGCCTCACCAGCACCGCCTTTCTCTTCGCCCAAGTCTTCGACACAAAAGACATCGCCGTCACCTTCGACCGGGAAGCCTACAACGAATATAAAGCGCGGGAATTCAATTCGATTAACGATCTGATTTGCCGATACGAAGCCGACCTCCTCTGGTGGATGCCGCTGGCCCTGCCGGATACGGATCGCGGTTGGTGGAAACAGGATTCCTTTTTTAGCCTTTCCACCTTCAATCCTGCCGGATTCCCAAGCGATTTTGTCAAAAACCTTGTGCCGGTAACGCGCGAAGATGTAGCCGTCTATCCGGTCTCGATTACCGAAAATTATTTCACCCGCTACCGCGAAATCTGTAACGCCAACGGCGCCCTGATTGCATCCGTGCCACCCCCCGCCAGGTACAACCCCCGCTGGTTCGTCTACCAAAATTACCCCAGCCTCGATGCATGGGCCCTTTCCGAGAGTCGCAAG
>JANYBP010000070.1 GCA_025360745.1 bacterium | reverse complement strand
CGCAAGCGTCCCGCTTGCGCCACGGGTTCAGTCGGCCAAGTCACGGACCCATTACGGCCGGAAGCTTGGTTGCTTCAGTATCCCTTCGTGGTGGAAAAGACGTCCTCTTTCCCAAGTCTGAACTGCTTGCGGGCATTCAATTCCGAGAACATTACCCGTTACGTGATTTCAAGACGGGGATGGGGCAGAACAGGTAACACGCGCCGTTGAGTCGGTAGGGTCTTCACCTTCCACCTTGCACCCTCCACCCTCCACCTTCCCCGCCATCTCGGCGTTCAGCCGGCGTAACTTATTCCACGGTCGTGCGGAGCGCGGCGTTGCCGGTCAGGTCTTGCTCGAAGAGGGCGCTCAGACGCCGGTAAAGCGGGCCGGGCCGGCCGTCGCCGATGGGGCGATTGTCGAACTCGACCGCCGCGGTGAGATGGATCGTGGTGCCCGCGACCAGCAGTTCGGCGGCCCGCTCGACCGCGGCCCGCGGCAGATCGGCGTGGCCGACCTCGCGCAATTCTCCATCCGCCGTCAGCGAACGCGCCAGTTCCATGATCCGCAGCATCGTCGTGCCCGGCAGAATGGCGTCGAGTTTCGGGAACAGCAGCCGGCGGTCGCGCGTGACGATGCCGAAGTTTTCGACGGCGCCCTCGGTCAGACAGCCGCGGGCGTCGAAGCCGACCGTGAAGTCCACGCCGGCGTCCAGCGCCTCCTTTTTCATCAGCACATTGGGCACGTAATTGCAGGTTTTGGTGATCGCCAGGGCGGCATCCTTGGGCGGCACGGCGCTGGTCCGCACGCGCGCGCCAGCGGGATGCGCCAGCATGAAAGGCGCGCCGGTGGCGGTGGCGAGCACATAAAGTTGCGGCCCTGGTCCGTCGTAAGGGCTGACGCCGAAACTGCCCGGCCCGCGCGACACATAGATGCGCGCCGTGGCGTCGCGGCGGCCGCCGGCGCGCACGGTGTCGCGCACGATTTCCGTGAGCTCCGCATCGGTCCACTTCATCGCCAGCGAAAGTCCGCGTGCGGAATCGCGCAGGCGGACCAGGTGGGCCTGGAAATTGTAAAGCGCCCCATCCACAATCTTGAAGGCCTCGAATATACCGTCGCCGCGGTGCACCAGGTGGTCATCCATCGGCAGCAGCATGAGTCGCGGATCGGTGACGATGCCGCCAAAGACCGACGAGTACATGGCGTAGTATTTGTCATGCCATGGCCGGCGCAGCCCCTCGGCCCAGCGGGGAAAATCGTCAAGTTGGAGGATGTTCATATCACAAGGTGTTCAGTGTTCGGTGTTCGGGAATGCTGAGTCTTCTGGTGCGTACGGCAGTTTCTCCGAACACTTTTCTGCGGAACAAAACACGAAATCCAACGCTCAACGTCCAATTAATGCGGTTTTTCCCGAACACTGAACACCGAACACTGAACACACGCCATTATCCTACGGCACGCAACCAGACGTCCGCCATCAGTTGATGTCCCGCCAGCGTGGGATGCACCCCGTCGGCCGACCAATACTCGGCGGGCGCGCGCCGGGTGGCATCGGTAAAGGCGCTTTGAAATGGAACGAACACGGCCTTGAACTCGTCGGCCAGAGCGCGGACGATCTCGCAGCGGGCGGATATGTCGGGGCGCCAGGCCGGGGTGATCACACCGCAGGGCAGTATGAACGGCTCGCAAAGCACGAGTTGGGTCTGCGGCAAGACGCGACGGGTCCATTCCAGCAGCATGCGGTAGAACTGGGCGTATCGCTCCACCTCGACGCCGTTTTGCGATCCGAACTCGTGCCAGGCGTCGTTGACGCCGATCAGGATGCTCAGCAGATCGGGCTTGAGATTGATGGCGTCGCTCTTCCAGCGCGCATAGAGGTCCACGATGCGGTTGCCGCTGATGCCGCGGTTGAGAAACCGCAACGCGTCGCCGGGCCGGTCTTTAAGCAGGCGCGCGGCGATCAATCCCGAATAGCCGCCGCCCAGCGAACCGCCATCGTTGGGCTGGGGATTATTCTTCTGCCGGCCGCAGTCGGTGATGGAATCGCCCTGAAAAAGCGTCGCGCTATGGGCTGGAATCATTGGTCTAACCGCCTCAGTTCTTCTGCTTGTCCTCTTTGACGCAGACGCCGAGTTTGCCCGCGCCGCAGCGTTTGGCGGCGTCCATCACCGTCACCACCTTTTCGAAGGCGACCTCGCGATCGGCGGACACGATCACCATTTGATTGGCCGCGTCGGGCAACTCCCGCTTCAAGGCGGCTTCGAAGGCGTCGGACGTAACCACCTTGCCCTCGAGATAGATGGCGCCGCTGCGGGTGACGCTGATCTGCACCTGGGTGTTCTTGGTCTGCGATTTCTCGGCGGCGCGCGCCTTGGGCAGGTTGATCTTGATCTGCGCGCGCACGAGGAAGGGAGTCATGACCATGAAGATGATCAGCAGGACCAGCGCGATATCGATGAACGGGATCATGTTGATCTCGGCCACCAGCGCGTACTTGTCGCCCGACTTCAGCATTTTCACGGCGTCGGTCCATCCGGCGGGACAAGCCGGTCAATCAGTTCTTCGGTCGCCAGCTCGATCTCCTGCGCCAGCGCGCGAATACGGTGGACGAAGGTGTTGTAACCGACCAGCGCCGGGATGGCGACCAGCAGACCGCAGGCGGTCGTCACCAGGGCCTCGGCGATGCCGGCGGCCACGGCTTCGGTCCCGCCGCCCGCGTTGGCGGCGATGCCGGCGAAGGCCTTGATGATGCCCATCACGGTTCCGAGCAGTCCGATAAAGGGCGCGATGCTGGCGATCGTGCCCAGCGCCGGAATGCCCCATTCCAGCCCGCGCATCTGCATTTGGATCGAGCGCTCCATGGTCCGTTCGCGCGCCTCGCGGCCGCCCGGCTGGACCAGCACCGCGGCGAAGGTCACGGCGGCCGGCAGCCGGGATTTTTCGCAGTAGTCCAGGGCGGCGTTGGGCCCGGCCGTTTCCAGCGAGCGGATGACATTGCGCACCATGCGCCAGGCGTCGCCCTTGGCCCGCCGCAGGGCCAGCCAGCGATCCACGATGATGGTGATGGACCAGATCGAGAGCAGCAGCAGAACCGAAAGAATCGGCCAGCCCTGTTCCAGCATGTCAAGCAATGTAAACCCGCCCATAGTCGTTCGCTCCATGCGCGCTTCGTCGCGCTTGAAAGACCGTGATTATGGGAGCAACCGCCGGAAGTGTCAAATTGGCGCTTATTCCACCTTGACCGTGACCTTTTGCATCTTGTCGCCCGCCTGGATGGCGTCCACGACTTCCAGCCCTTGAATGACCTTCCCGAAGACCGTGTGCTTGCCGTTGAGGTGGGGCTGCGGTGTATGCAGGATGAAAAACTGGCTGCCGTTGGTGTTCGGGCCGGCGTTGGCCATCGAGATCGCGCCGCGCTCGTTCTTCAAGGGATTGCCGGAAAATTCGTCCTCGAACTGATAACCGGGGCCGCCGCGGCCGGTGCCCGTCGGATCGCCGCCCTGGATCACGAAGTCCGCGATCACGCGGTGAAAAGTCACGCCGTCGTAAAAGCCTTCCTGGGCGAGGAAGACGAAGTTGTTGACCGTCCTGGGCGCGTATTGCGGCGCCAGTTCCAGCATGATCGCGCCGCGGGAGGTTTCCATCGTCACGCGATGGTTTTGCTTCGGATCGATCTTCATCGCGGGCGGACGGGGCCATTGTTTTCCAGCCATGGTCATTCTCCTGATTGGGCCGCGGCGCGGACGGAAAGCCCGCGATCTTCATGCGACTTGGGGATAATCATCGCAAAGTCGCCACCGCGGCGCAATGCCGTAGTAAATTAGAACCGTCTTCCGCAAAATCTGTTTCGGCAACCGTTCCGTCGCCGGCGCCCCAAACGCTCAGCGTCAACCTTTCGCTCCTCACCACCGCCAAACGTCAGGCTCGAGATCCCCTCGCCTTTCTGCACGCCCTTCTCCTCCGCGGTCCTTCCGCCGCCCAACCCCTCCTCTACCGCTACCCACTGCCCGACACTTCGTGACTACTCTCGGTTTCGGCTAAACTGTTACCCGCCCCCAGCGCCGTGCGGAGACGGGCTATTTCAGCGGAACCGAACGTCGAGGCGCAACTCCACTGTACGACAATCCTGATTTGTCTTTACAATAAGTCAGACATATCCCGTTTTGAATGGGATTAACAACGCGCCGAGTAACCTTGTCCATTTGCCCGTTTGTTTTCCCGTCTGTGGACACCAATGCATCCCATTTCATGCACAGCCAATAGACCTTAGTTCTTACCGGTCTGTAACTGTCGATCTGTACCAATACGTTGCCGTTCTTCCCCATTTTGGGGGAGAGTGGGGTCGTATATGGCCATTGGCCATTCACTTGTTCAACCCGTCTTCCGGCGCGGACTTCACCCAAGCTTCCATAGTCTTCAAAGTCCTTTGAAGGAGCCGATCCGTCTGGAGGCGCTGTCGAATCCGCGACACGGCCTTGCTCGCCGCAAAAGTACCGCACTCCGTGTAATCTCCGAGTTCATGCAAGGTGAAACCACCATGCTGCCTCGCGTAGTACAGCGCAAGATCGCGCCCAGAGTCGCCGCGACGATTCGCAAAACTCTCCCATTGCTCCCCTTTGGCCGCTTCAACGGCCTTTTTGACGGTCTCGAAAGACAGCAACCGTCGCCATTGCTTCAGATTGCTTTGTTCGCCGGCGGAGTCAGGAAGACGTTTTCGTAATCTTTCAATAAATAAGGCCGAACCTATTGCCAATGCCGTCGTGGCTTTCCGCAAAACGTCTTCTTTGGCCCCCTGTTTGACATACTCCTCCAGGTATCGCCGGTAGGCTGTAGCGCCGGACTCACGCCTCCCGCTAACCCGTCGCCAGATCGCCGCGCAGGACATCCATTCAGGCTTTGCGGTGTAACCGGCATATACCGGATAGGAACTCCATTTGTGTTGGCGCAACCGGTCGAGACGTTCGAGAAGGACCGCGGTTGACACCGGGGCATAACAGCCCGCGCGTTCCGCTGCCCGATCGCTTTTCCCCTGCCCCAGCGCCTTGATGCGGATGGGATTCAAATGCAAATAAACGCTGGCCCCAAGCGCCCACGAGCCCTCGTTCTCGACGGGGATGCTCTTGAATCTGGCCTGAAACAAGGCGCCGCCGCGTTGATGCCTCAGATTATACCAGACGCTGTAACTCAGGTTCAGCCATTGCATCGCCCGGCTCGCATTGGCGCGAGGCGTCTCAATCAGTAAATGATAATGATTATCCATCAAGACATAGGCGTGCAGGCAAATCCCATAGCGCTGGACCACTTCAGCCAGCAATTCGACAAAACGCGCGCGATCGCGGTTATCACCGAATATCCTCCGCCCGCCGCCACCACGCGTCGTGATGTGGCACCACCCGCCCTCAATGTTATGCCTGATTGCCCGCGCCATGCCGCAACTCTATCAAACCCGCACCGCAACACAAGCGTTATGTCTATTGTCCATATACGACCCCGCTCGCCTCTTGACCCCGCTCGCCTCCGAAAGTTTTCCCGATAACAATTCCCGCCATGGTCCTCCCTTCCTTCTCGGCGACTCTGCGTCTCCGCGGGAAATCTATCTAGTCGTCGGAGATGCCCGGCACACACGTTGGCCGCTACTTATGAATGTGGTTGTCAGCCCGCTTTTGCGTGCGGCCCTGACTTGTCTTTCATCGGCTGACACAAAGAGTTCTGCGCCCCACTCCAAAGCACATGCCACATGCATGGCGTCCATCGTGCGGAGATCAGATGACTCCATGAGCATGATGGCACGCGTAATGACCGTCGGCGTCAGCTCAATGACAACCGCGTCCGCGATGTCCGCCGAAAGCTGGCTCTTTGCGGCCAGATAGTCCTGCCGAGAGAGAGCATTCTCGCGAACCCGTCGATTCAGCGCGGAGATGATCTCCGGCACGCAAAGAACGCTCAGCGCCAGCATTGTGGTGTGTTGGCAAATCTCATCGACCGTCTTGCTGCCGGATTCCTCGACGTACCGCTTTGCGAAAGCGGAGGAGTCAAAGAGGGTCTTCACGACAATTACGCCTCCCTCTCTTCGAGAATGGCCCGGGACAGGTTCAGCCCGGGATTCGCCAGTCGTAACCCAG
This sequence comes from bacterium, assembly GCA_025360745.1. Taxonomy (GTDB): domain Bacteria; phylum Verrucomicrobiota; class Kiritimatiellia; order CAIKKV01; family CAIYGI01; genus CAIYGI01. The sequence goes on along the minus strand of JANYBP010000070.1, from coordinate 6,318 downwards.
GCCTTTTCCATGCCGGTTGGTGGGGCGCTTCGGAACTCACCGGAGACAGTTCAGCAATCGGGCGCCCATGGCGCACGATCACAAACGCCTCTCCCTTTTCGACCTTGGATAATACGCCCGACGCGCGCTTGCGAAAATCAGTGAATGTCAATGTAGTCATGGCAGCCCCTTTCACATGCACATCAGTGTACAGAACGCTGTACATCTGCGCAAGCCTGTATTTGCCGGCCAACGGTGGCGTTCACGGGCGCGAGCCTGCGAGCGTATCGTGCGACTCCGCAGCGGCGCTTGACGCCTTTCGATCCTCCCTCCATACTACGGTGGCAACACGCATACATAAATGCTGCGGAGGTTTCAGATGCACCGCAATGCCACTGTCCGTTCTTTCATGGATCGCTCGCCCGACGAGGGGTTGACCTTCGATGACGTGTCGCTGGTCACGCAATACGCGGACTTTCTGCCCGACCAGGCGGATCTGACCGCCCGCTTCACGCGCCGCATTACGCTCAACATTCCCTTCGTCAGCGCCGCCATGGACACCGTGACCGAGGCGCCGATGGCCATCGCCATGGCCCTGCTGGGCGGCATCGGAATCATCCACAAGAACCTCCCGGCGCCGGAACAGGCCCGCCATGTCAGCACGGTCAAACATTACCTCAACGGGCTGATCCTCTCCCCCATCGCCTTCCACGCCGATCAGACGCTGGAACAAATTCGCGCCATCAAGGAGCAGAAGGGCTATCAATTCAGCGGCTTTCCGATTCTCGACGCCCGCGAGAATGTGGTCGGTATCCTGACCTCCGCCGACCTCAAGTTCGCCACCGATTTCACCGTCCGTGCGCAGGCCGCCATGACGGCCAACGTGATCACCGCGCCGCCGTCCACGACCCTTCAAGAAGCTTATGCGCTGATGCGCAAGCACCGCATCGGCAAACTGCCGCTGGTGGACGACAAGGGCCATTTGACGGGGCTCTACAGTTACACCGATGTGCGGGCGCTGATCGAAAACGTCCACCCGCAATACACCCGCGATCCCCTCTATCGCCTGCGCGTCGGCGCCGCCATCGGCCCAAACGACCAGGCCCGCGTCGAGCGCCTGGTGCAGGCGAATGTGGATGCGGTTGTCGTGGACACCGCCCACGGCCACAGTCAGGGCGTGCTCGACATGGTCCGTTGGGTCAAGCAGCACTATCCCGAGCTGGACGTGATCGCCGGCAACATCGCCACCGCCGAAGCGGCGCTGGCCCTGCGCGAAGCGGGCGCCGACGCCGTCAAGGTCGGCATCGGCCCGGGTTCGATCTGCACCACGCGCATCGTGGCCGGCGTCGGCGTGCCCCAGATCACCGCGATCTACGCCTGCGCCGGCGCGCTACAGGGCGAGATCCCGATCGTCGCCGACGGCGGCGTGCGCTACTCGGGCGATGTTCCGAAGGCGCTGGTGGCGGGCGCCGACACGGTCATGGCGGGGTCGCTCTTCGCGGGCACCGACGAAAGTCCGGGCGAGAAGATCATTCACCAGGGCCGCCAGTACGTGATCTACCGCGGCATGGGCAGCCTGGCCGCCATGCGCGAAGGCGCCGCCAGCCGCGAACGTTACGGGCAATCGTCAAGCCGCGAGGATGAACTTGTGCCGCAGGGCATCGAGGGTATTGTGCCTTACAGCGGCTCGGTCAGAAAAGTCATGACGCAGTTCTGCGGCGGCGTGCGCGCGGCCATGGGCTACTGCGGTTGCCGCACGATCGTGGAACTACAGGCGCGCGGACGTTTCGTGCGCGTCAGTTTCGCCGGTGTACAGGAAGCGCACGCCCATAACGTGAAGATCATCAAGGAAGCGCCGAATTACCAGTCCGCCTCCTCGGGCTCTTGAACGGCGGTCGCATTCACTCCACGGATTCCCGCACCCGCACGATGCGTTGCGCCCGGCCGGTCTTGGCGTCCAGATCCACGATCGCCCCTTCCAGGCGCACGTCCTTCTCGGCGATCTCGAACTTGGACGGCATGCCGGTGAGAAACCGCTGGATGATCGTGGCCGCGTCGCGGCCGATCACCGAATCCTTCGGCCCGGTCATGCCGAGGTCGGTCAGGTAGGCCGTCTGTTTGGGCAGGATCGTCTCGTCCGCCGTCTGCACATGCGTGTGCGTGCCGACGACCGCCGAAACGCGGCCGTCCAGATAGCGTCCAAGCGCGATTTTTTCCGACGTCGCCTCGGCATGGAAATCCACCACGATCGCCTTGCCCATGGCCGGCTCCTTGGCCAGCAGCGCATCCGCGGCGCGGAACGGGCAGTCGTTCGGTCCCATGAAGACGCGACCGATCAGGTTGATGACCGTGACCCGGCCCGCCGGGGTATCCAGCGACAACAGTCCCGCGCCGGGGCAGCCGGGCGGCAGGTTCGCCGGACGCAGCACGCGGCGTTCGACGGCCAGATAGGGGATGATGTCCTTCTGGTCCCAGGCGTGGTCGCCCAGCGTCAGCACATCCGCGCCCGCGTCGAACAGTTCCTCGGCGATCGCGCGCGAAAGCCCCTTGCCGCCGGCGGCGTTCTCGGCATTGGCCACCACCAGATCCACTTCGCCACCGCGTTTCATGCGGCCCGCGATGCGCACAAAAGCCCGCCGCCCGGGCCCGCCGACAATGTCTCCCACAAATAAAATCCGCATCGCCAATCCTTTCCGTAACTGCACAGAAGCCAGAATTCAGGAGTCAGAATTCAGAATGAATGTCCCGTGTCGCGACCCCACTATCCCTCATTTCGCCAAAAATTGCATCAGTAAGCGTAAGCCCCAGAAAACCGATTCAATATGGACAAGGCATCCCGCCTCATTGGAAATGGCGGAACGCCGCTTCCACTCTACAGATTTGACCATGCCGTCGGCTTTGCTACACTCCTGCCCATGAAAAAGCGCGGTAAAGTCAAGGAGGCGCCTGCCGTCTATACGACGAGTACAACGCATCCGGCGGCCATACTCAATCCGCCACGCCTCCCTCCTTTCAACCCACCCAAGCAAGCCGAACAACCGGACTTGATTGAGATTCCACTACGAGGAATTTTGCACAAAATAACGCCGCATAACGACCCGCAACTACATTACGAAACGGATAATGGCCGTTTGTTTTGCGGCGATTCGCTGAAGTGGCTGGCCTCGTTGGAGCGCGGCAGCGTGGATCTGATGGTGGCCGACCCGCCTTACAACATCAAGAAAGCCGATTGGGATTCTTTCGAGTCACTCAACGCTTACGTGACATGGTCGCATCAATGGCTGGAGTTGGCCAGTCGCGCGTTGAAACCACGCGGAAGCATTTATGTATTTGGTTTCTCCGAAATCTTGGCCGACGTGAAGGTGGCAGCCGCGCACTGTTTTGCGGGCTGTCGCTGGCTTGTCTGGCACTACAAGAACAAAGCCAATCTCGGGGCGGATTGGGGCCGTTCCCATGAAAGCATCCTGCACTTCCGCAAACATCGGCAGTGCGCCATGAATTTCGACGCCGTTCGAATTGCTTATGGCGCGCATACCTTGAAATATCCCGGCCATCCGCAGGCCATGACCAGCCAATACGGACAAGGCAGGAAACGCGATGGCGATTGGACGCCGCATCCCAACGGCGCCAAGCCAAAGGACGTCTTCGACATTCCGACAACCTGCAACGGCATGGGCGAGAAGACTCCACACCCCACACAAAAACCAGAGGAATTGATACGGAAACTCGTCTTCGCCTCTTCAAATCCCGGCGATTTGGTAGCCGATCCTTTTTCCGGTTCCGGGACAACAATGGTTGTCGCGGAGCAATTGGGCCGGCGCTGGGTGGGTTGCGATTTGAGTGCCGTATATAATCATTGGGCCGTCGAAAGGTTGAACTATATCGCTTCGCGTTCACCAGAAGCATGGATGGCGCTGGATCGTCAAACGGCACAGAGGAGAGAGAGCATTCGATGAATCCAGTCTATATCAAACGCCTGCGGACGCACGCTACGGACAAAACCAATTTCCAAACGATTGAAGACTATCTGGCCTTCGCGCAACGCTATCTGGAATACAGCGCCGACACAGCCTGCATTCAGGCCGATATCGTTTCACGGAACGAGCCGCATTATCATTTTCTCCAATACAAGGCGGCTGGAAACTATAACGTCACACGTCCGCTAAATTCCCGGTTGTTTTTGTCGTTTGCGGAATTCGAACGCGCAGCCAGAAAGTTTGTGCGTCTTTTAAAGGGGGCACGCGAGCACACGCCTTCAGTGGCAGATCGCGAGTCGATCAACAAAACGATTTATACGGCACAACAGGCCATTGGCGCCACGCTGGATGCGCTGCCTGCCGGGGAATCCAACACCGCTCGCAAGGTCAACGGCGACCTTTTTGAACGCTTCATCCGCCTAATCGTCATCCGTCTTGGAGTCAATTGCACGGCGGGCACTGTGCAACTCCCCATCGTCGTCGGCGGAAAGAAGCAATTTTCGATGAGTTATCAGCACGATCTCATCATCAAGAGCGGCGAACTTGTCAAAGCGATCGGCTCGGTTAAGACGAGCAGCGAGGATCGGCTCGATAAAATCTTTATAGACAAGTTCCTCTTCAACCGTCTTTCGGGCAGGGATATTCCCCATGTGGCCGTCTTTTTGAATGACGTACAACGGAAAGGCATTTTGCCGAAATTCGGCATCAGCGCAACCTTCCTGCCGGGACATTTCAAGGGCTACACCGTAAAATTAAATCCGCTGGATGGCGTATATTATTGCGACATTCGCCCCAATATGCGGACTGAGGAAATTCTCCGCGATCACATCAGGACGTTCGATCACTTTGTTTTCGACGATTTATGGAAACTACTCAACCGTGACGCAGTTATCGTGAAAGTCGAACCACAAGAGCCGTGATGACTTCTCGATCAACCCGGGTGTTTTGATTCAAGCCACTGCGCGGTCTTCAACCAGATTTCGTCCCGGGGGCCTGATAAATGGTTTTCAGCCGGTCCGCGTCGGGGCTCAGCGATTTCGGGGTGCCGGCGATTTGAACCAGGCGGGAGACCAGTTCGGCCAGCCGCTTGCCGCTGTCCGACGCCATGGACAACAATTCGTTCTGCCCCTCCTGGCCGGCGGCGGGGGGGGCGCGACGGATGATATCGATCGTCGCGTTGACGATGGTCAGGGGCTGGCTGAGTTCCTGCGCGAGTTCCGCAATCAGCGCGATCAGTTCCTTATGCTCCGGCGTGTCCCGGGTCTGATCGCGCGTCTTGCTTTCGATTACCCGCAGCGTCTTCTGCGCGGCCGCCGTCGCCGCCTGTGCCTGGCTGGCGGCGCGGTTTAAAATCGTCCGTATGTCGGCCGCGGACCGCTCCGGCCCGCCCGGCTGCAAGGAACGCCCGACTTCGACCAGCAACTGCGACAAAGTCCGCCCGTCCACCACGGCGTCCTCCAAGCCGGCGCCCGCGGCGCGATCGGCCCCCGCGCGCCCCTGTAGAAACGCCCTGGCCTCCTCCAAAAGCGCGGCCGGCGCCTTGCCGGAATTTGGCCGCCGTGGGGTGTCCCGCTTCACAACATGATCTTCCTCGCCGACCATGCGCATCGCCCCCGAGGCGTTGGCCGAGACATGCGACAAACCAGCCTCACGCAAGGTCTGCGCCGAAACCTGCGGCGGGGGACCGCCTCCCGCCGGCGCCGGCGCCGTCAGCACCGCCAGCAGTTTTTCGAACTCCGGCTGCCCGAAGCCGCGGCTGAGTGTGAGCGTGGGCAGCCCGACGGTCTGCAAGCGGCGGGCCAGTCCGGCGATTTGACCGCTGCGGTTGGCGAGCGGCACACCGTTCACCAGCAGGCCCTTGTCGGTCAGCATCAACGTCAATTTGCCGGTTTTTTCCAGGCCCTCGGCGAAAACCGGAAACCCGTCTTCCAGCATCTTGGAGCTGACCTTGTGGACCACGCCGTACATCTGCGCGGTGGCCAGCGCCTGCGCGAGCATCGCAACGGACTTCTCCGCAGCCGCGACCGCCGCGGCATCCGGAATCGCGGAGCCCTCCGCCGTTTTGTCGGGCGCGGGAACGTTGGCATTGCGTGTTTCGAACATAGGTTCCTCCCCTGCGCCTACTCTAACCGAACGCTGAACATCTGAGTAGATGCAAAAACAGCAATTCGCTTTATGGCCTCTTGCGCAGGTCCGGACGACACGGAGGTCGTCCCTCCATTCACGAAAACACCCGTGATTCCCAAGTTTTTGGAGGGACGACCTCCGTGTCGTCCGGACCTGCGCAAGAGGCCATAAAGCGAATTGCTGTTTTTGCATCTACTCAGATGTTCAGCGTTCGGTTAGAGTAGGCGCAGGGGAG